>DAIRUQ010000126.1:0-7094 GCA_036803245.1 Chloroflexota bacterium
TCATAGGTCTTCCACAACTGTGGGGCCCAACCGGTTCGAGGCCAAAAGTGGTTCACCCCCCAGGGAACGAACAGCTCGCCGTCTCGCTCCAGATGGTTCCCGACCGCTCGTACGATGCCCATTTGTCGTCTCCTCCACGTACAGCAGCTACCCGCAACCAGGAAAAGCAACGCCCGAGAGCCTGGCTCTCGGGCGCATTGCCAACCTACAGCTACTAGTCCTCGACTTCAAACTCTTCCAGCGGCTGCGTGTTGGGGCAAGCCACAGTGTTAGGATACGGACCCTTGACCGGGGCAGCCCATCGCACCGCGTTGAGGATCACCCGTTGCACCTCAGCCTGGTAGTAGATCGGCAACGTCTCGTGGCCAGGTCGGAAGTAGAACACCTTGCCCTTGCCGCGATGATAGGCGCAGCCACTGCGGAACACCTCGCCGCCCTGGAACCAGCTGATGAACACCAGCTCGTCGGGCTGAGGGATGTCAAACAGCTCGCCGTACATCTCGACGTGGGGAATCACAAAGGATGGCTCCAAGCCTTCGGCGATCGGGTGCCCAGGATCCACCACCCACAGGCGCTCTCGTTCGCCAACCTCACGCCAGCGCAAGGTGCAGTTGGTGCCCATCATCCGCCGAAAGATCTTGGACATGTGCCCCGAGTGGAGCACGATCAGGCCACCACCGGCCAGGATCCACTGCTGCACCCGGTCCACCGTGTCGTCGGCGACATCCTGGTGGGCCATGTGCCCCCACCAGAGCAGCACGTCGGTCTCGGCCAACACCTCATCCGGCAGGCCATTCTGGGGCTCGTCCAAGGTGGCACACCGAACTGTCAAGTCGGCCTCGGGCTCCAAAAAAGCAGCGATCTGCTGGTGGAGGCCCTCGGGATACACGTTGCTGACGGCCTCGTGGATCTTTTCGTGACGATACTCGTTCCACACCGTGACGCGAATCTTCCTAGTCATGGCTCACTCCATTTGTGATCTGACGTCCGCTCGCACTAGCACCGGCCCAGTATAGTCGCCGTGCAGGCGGACTCAAGCATCCGCGGCGGGTTCGAACGAGTCGAGGCCGGCAACGTACGGCTTGATATCCAACACCGGGCTGCCATCCCAGGCGTCTAGGCCCGCAACATGGAGGCGAAGGCCCTCTATCCTGAGCAGGCGCACCGTGGTAAGGCCGATCCCGTTGGGACGATGGGGGCTACGCAGAGCCCAGACGCCCCTCGGCGCCCTTGCACGGTCGCCCTGCGGGTGTTGTTGCAGCGGCGCCAAAGGCGTCGCGCCGTGGAACTGAAAGAATACCTGTAAACGACTACCCCTCTCCAGGCCGACCAACGCGTCAGCCAGCTCGGAGCATAGTTCCAGCACGGCTCTGTCCGCTCGCGCTCGTGGAGGGGCCTCGCCAGCGCGTAGCGGGCTCCGCACGTAGCCGATGGGCCGCATCACCACCGCGTTGCGACCAGAGCACGCATCCAGCCGCTCCCACGGCCCCTCCCGATGACAAGCCGCCCTCACAGTGAACAAGCATGTAGGATCGCCCTGCAGGATCCGCTCAACCGTCGCGCCATCGGCTGTAGCGGAACCAAGGTCGGGGCAGACTCTCACTAGCTGGCATCCCTCGGCGCAAAGTTGCGCCTCCACCGCCGTCTCACCACAGGTAAACAGCATGGTGCTGGCTCCCAGCGCGGGCGCGAGGGCCAGTCGCCCGTTCCCGAGCGTGGCCCCTAGCATTGCCTGAGCCGCATCCACCAGAGGCGACGCGACGCCAGCGATGACGCGCAGGCTCCCACGATAGCCAAGGGCGCCAATAGTCTCGACCACAGCACTGCAAAGGCGAACGCCCAAGGCCAAGGCCGGGCAGAGGTGCCCGTGCAACATGACGGCCTGGTCCACCATCCTTTCGGCTGCCACTTGACTTGCCCTCCATCGTCATACCAGCCACTACCCCAGCTCTCCGACCCGGCAGCGGCCCTTGCAGCCACAAAAACAGCGTCCCCGCTTTGTCGAACGGGGACGCTGTGTCCGTCAGCTAGTTTGACCGTGTGAGCCGCGTGCCACACTTGGGGCAGGTCATCTCAAAGCACGGGGTGCCGATCTTGTGCGGCACCTTTTCCCCGCACTGCGGGCACACGCACACGCCCCCAGGACCGGCCGCGCGAGGGCCGCCCATGCGCCCCCGCCCGCCGCCCCGACCGGCACCGAATCCTCCACCAGCACCCATTCAGGCACCTCCTTGTTCTGCTGAGACACTCGCTAACCCCGGCCATGCCGGTGACGATGGGGGCCACGCCCAGCCTGTGAACTGGAAGCTCCGCTCGGTCGATCGGCGTCGCTGACTCTCTCGTCTCCGGAGCGCTGTGTCAGCAAGGTGGCAGCCACGTCGGCGATAGCCGGCAAAAGGCGCCCAGCCGCCGACACCACCGCCCCCAGCCCGATCACCCAAGCCGGCCTCGCGGGCAGGGCATCGGTTCTTCGTGCAACCTCGGGAACGCGCGGCTCCGCTGGCGCGGGCACGCCCGGCTCGCTCACCGCATAGATGGCGTTCTCGGCGCACGCGTCGATACACGCCTCGCATCCGGTGCAGCGCTCGGGCCGCACGTGTGCGGTGCCGTCGTCAAGGTATAGAGCGCCGCGCGGGCATGCTTCCACACAAGCTCCGCAACCCGTGCAGCGCTCTTTTGCGACAAAGATCACCGTCGTACCCATCGTTCTCCGATAGCGCGCCTATTCCTTATCTTCCAGATCCGCCAAGCGCGCCTTGATGGCCTCGAGCTGATTCGCCAACGCATCGGCCTGGGCCTTGAGAGCCTCGGCCTCATCGATCGGCGCGGGGGCAGGATAGCCGTAACCTACCGGCGCCGCGGGCGGATAACCAGCACGGGCCCAGCCCGGCACACCGGTGGCATAGTACATGTTGCGCCATCCACGGCCGCCGCCACCAGCGCCCCAAAAACCTCGCCCGCCATAGCCGCCGCCCCACGGGTTGGCATAGCCCGGCCGGTCGTAGCCAGCGCAATAGCCGGCGCCACGGCCAGTCATCGGCCCCATGCCACGCGGTCCCGTACGATCTCCTCTAGGCATCGTATACCTCCTCACGTATCCACCACATCTTTAGTCCGACTCTGCCTCTGGTCCACCCTGGTCGTAGGCATTCAGGAACCGCTCGAGCATCTCGGCGGTCGCACGTAGATCGTGCACCCACTCGGAGAGATACTCGTGGCCCGCGGTGGTCAGCTCATAGACGCGCCGCGGTGGGCCGCCGCTCGAGGCCTCGTCCCACGATGAGACCACCATGCCCATCTCTTCCAGATCCCGCAGCACCCGATAGATGCCGCTGAGATCTGTGGGATAGGCCTCAAGACCCAGCTCCTCCAAGCCGCCCACCAGCGCGTAGCCGTGGAGCGGGCCAGCCCGCAACAAGTGTAGCAACGCCGGCTCGAGCAGGCGTCGAATCCGCCGCGGTCGGGGGCCACGGCCGTGGCCATGTCCTCCGCGTCCGCCGCCCCAACCTCGTCCACGTCCTGGTGGCATCCGCTCTCCTAACTATCCCAGAGTGTCCTATATGCATTACGCACATAGTATAGCCAGATCAGGCCACCGTGTCAAGCTTGACGTTGCGTCGTGGGACGATTACGCTGCCGCGGACATAGACGCAACCAAGAGAGGTTTTCATCATGCCCATGCTTCCCGGCACCGCCATCGAGATCGTAAGGGCGGATCTGAGGCCGATCACGCTCCGCTATGCGTTGTTCGATTTCGACGGCACCATCTCGTTGATCCGTCAGGGCTGGCAGCAGGTGATGGCCCCTTTGATGATCGAGGTGCTGCTGGAGACGCCCCAGCACGAGGGACGGGATGCCATCACGTCCTTGGTCAAAGAGACCATCGACCGGACCACGGGCCAGCAGACCATCTTTCAGATGATGGCGCTGGCCGATCAGGTCCGCGAGCGCGGCGGCGAGCCCTTGGAACCACTGGCATACAAGCGGATCTACCTCGACCGCCTGTGGAAGCACATCCGGGCCCGCGTGGAAGGGCTCCGTTCAGGCGAGATCGCCCGCAACCAGCTGCTCGTGCGCGGTTCGCTAGAGATGCTGAGGCTGCTCGACGAGCAAGGCGTGACCTGCTACCTGGCCAGCGGGACCGACCGCGAAGCCGTCATCGCCGAGGCAGAGGCGCTAGGGGTTGCTGGCTACTTTGGCGGGGGGATTCACGGCGCCCTGGATGACTGGAAGAGCTACTCCAAGGCCATGGTCATCGAGGGAATTCTGTCGCATCATCGCGGTGATGCCCAGGAGCTGGTCACCTTTGGCGATGGCTATGTAGAGATCGAGAACACGGTCGATGCGGGGGGCGTCGCCGTTGCCGTGGCGACTGATGAGGTCAACGGCGGCCAGGTGGACCCGTGGAAGCGCGAGCGGCTGATCCGCGCGGGCGCCCACGTGGTGGTGCCCGATCTGGCCGAGGCCGCTACGCTGCTACGCCTGTTGGAGTGCGGTGTAGGCAGCCTGGATCAGTCCTCGTCGGCCTGATCGGCCTGATCGTCCTGATCCTCGCCCGCAAGATCCAGCGACTCCCAGAGCGTGGGCGACCAGGCTCGCCAGGGAGCCCCTCGGAGAGGCGCGATGCGGTAGCTCTCGTTGGGATGGCGCGCCGAAAAGGCCAGGTACCGCACCTTGATCTGGTGGGCCAACGCCTTGGCGCCGCCACCATCGGCGTGATCGGGATGCACCACGGCAAAGAGATCCAGCAGTAGCTCGGGCTTCCGTCGACCCTCCACGGCCCGCTCGCGCACGGGCCCAAGTACAGCGAAACCTATCACCCCCTGCTTGGGCATGACGGTCACCATGGCATCGCGCCAAGGTCGCTCCAGCCAAGGGAGATACGCCTCGGCGATGTCATCGGGGTCTTCGGGCAGGGCCGCCGCGGGATGAGCGACGTTCACCGCGGCGAACAGCTCGGCCACGCCCGCCAGATCGTCGCGCATGCAGATGCGGCAACGTGCGGCACTGGGACCATCATCCAGATCGGCATCGTCGAGTCGCACCCAGGCGAACTTGCGTTCCAGCGCGGTAGGATAGTAGCAATCGAGCACGTCATAGCCCACCCGCTTGCCCCAGCGATGTGGGACGCGGGGATCGATATAGGACTTGAGGCTGGTGCTCAGGTTCAGGGTCCGCTTTTTCCTGGCGATGGTCTTTTGCGCACGGATCTTGTCTAGGCTGATGCGCGCCCGCTCCTGAAGCTCCTTGGCGCGGTCCAACCTTCCTTTGGCGCGCTCGACCTTGCGATCCTGCACCTCACGCGCCTTGGCGCGGCTCGCGTCGGTCTTGGCCGCGTCAATCCGCTTCCGCGCCTGCGCCCTGGTTCGGCGCAGCTTTGTGCGGTACTCTTTGACCTGCTCGCGGTAGCCCGCCACCCGCGCCTCAGCCTTGGCTATGCGCTCGGCGTACCGCTCCTGCGAGCGGCCAAAGCTGGCCGGGGCCTTTTTGGTGTGGTTACAGAGGGTGGCGGCCTCAAGGTTGGCCTCTGAGAGCGCTCTCCACTTGAGGTGGTCGGGATCCGATCGCTTGACCCCCGATCCGTAGAGGCTCTCCTTGACGGCCATGGTCGCGTGGTGGGTACGAAACACCTTGGCCGAAAGCCCAGGCAGCACCTCGGAGAGATAGTCGTTGACATGCCCGCTAGTGATATCGGGAAAGAGCTGGGGCTTGCCGTCCTCGCTCTCCGAACCGCTAGACGGTCGCGCGTTGGCGATCAACTCGCGCAGGTTCTCGACCACCAAGGGCGGCATCTTGACGCGCTTGTGCCAGGGGACCGAGTCCTTGCCCAGGAATTTGAACTCGACCTCGCCGTCCTCCAGCAGACGGACATGCTCGGGGCGTAGAGTCGTAGCGCCGACGGTGTCGGCCTCGTCGGAATCTTTTTCATCGCCCACGCGCAGGGTTAGTTCATCGATGAGAAAGCAGGCCGTGGCCAACATCCGCGTCTTGGGATCGTCAGACGCCAGGCCATCCTGGATGTGCGCCCGCACCTCTTCGATCTTGGCCTCAAGCTCGTGGGCCTGATCGAACTTTTCGGCTTCGCGATCCTGCTTCATCGGCGCCGCGTCGCTGAGCCAGACGTACTTGAGCTTGCCAGAAAGCTTGTCCTCCCAACGAGCTACCCAGAGCGTCTCGGGCTCCCAGACGATCTCGCCCCAATCGCCCTCTGGCCGCGGCGCATCAGGGCTCAGGTTCAGGGTGACGTCGGGGGCCTTGGCCCCCTCTTTCCAGCGCCCACGCAGCGGGTGCTCGCCGCGCCCCATAAAGATGCCTGAGGGTTCGGCCATATAGTTGCCCAGTTCGATCTTTTCACCGTTGACGATCGCGTACCCAAACCGCGCCTTGAGCGCCTCTCGCTGAACCTTGCGCTCAGCGGCGGCCGTCTTTTTTTCCTCGGGGGACATCGCCTCTTTGGCGGCACGTTCGGCATCCACCCTCGCATAGCATTCGGATAGATCCACCTCATCAAGCGTCAGGAGTTCGTCTAGCTCTAGGGCCTCGGACCAATCCTCGAAGAAATTGGCCACGAACACCGCATCATGCACATAGTCGGTATCCTTCTTTTTCGCCCATGCCATGATCATCTCTTCTTGTTTGGGCGTGAGCACACGTTCCTCGCCACGGATGGTGAGGACCAGCCCCGTGGGCGCGGGCGGCTCGGGGATCACAATGCCGTTATGCACAAGCTGCTTGAGCAAGGCGACCAACCTCTCGTGGGGATACTGAAAGCCAAGCGCTATCGAGCGACAACTAGGAAAGGATACCATACCGATATGCGCGCGCCAAACGGCGCCGACCGCTCTGTGGGGCCTTGACGTACGTGGCTGGTCCGCTAAGATTCTGTCGACTAGAAGCGTACTAGCGGGAGGTGAGTCTTGGAAAAGCGCGAGCTGGGCAATAGTGGCATCCAGGTAAGCGCGGTTGCGCTGGGCTGTTGGCCTCTGGGCGGCGGCGAGGGTTGGGGTGATCTAGCCGAGAGCGAGGCCTTTGCCACCATTCACGCCGCACTGGACCACGGGATCAACCTTTTCGATACCGCGGAGGGCTACAAC
>DAIRUQ010000127.1:0-7072 GCA_036803245.1 Chloroflexota bacterium
GGCCACTATCGGGGTCGAGCACGTCGCCAAAGGCGTTTACGGCGACCAGGGCGCCAACAATCAGGCCGCCCGCCCGCACGCTGGCGGTCCCCAAGCCTGACTTGACGGCCCGCTTGGTGCCAAAGAGTTTGCCCACGCTGGCCCCCGTGCCCGCGCCCACATTGCCTTGAGCGGGGGGCTCGCTGGTGGCCGTGGCGCAGGCCTGGTAACCCATGGCATCATCTGGCCGGGTGCGGGGGTCGCCCACCGCCAGGTCAAACAGCACCGCCGTTGGGACGATGGGCACGCGGGCGACGCCCGTGTTGAACCCGTGGCCGTGCTCTTCCAACCAGCGCATGACGCCGTCAGCGGCCCGCAATCCATGGGCGCTGCCTCCAGAGAGCAGGACCGCCTGTACCTCTTCCACGAGCATGCCCGGACGGAGCAGGTCGGTCTCGCGGGTGCCCGGTGCCCAGCCGCGGACGCTGCCGCCGGCGGTGGCGCCTTCTTCATAGAGTACCACGGTGCATCCGGTGAGGGCGCGGAGGTCGGTGGCGTGGCCCACCCGAATGCCGGCGACGTCGGTGATGGCGCCGGGATAGAGATCACTCATGGCGCTGTTCCCACAGAGCGGCGACGCGGGTCGCGATCTCTTCGGCCAGCGCCTCTTTGGTCATCAGGGGAAGCGGCTCGCGACGCCCATCGGCCCAAAGCAGCGTGGCTTGGTTGGTGGCCACCTCAAAGCCGCTATCGGAGCGGCTCACGTCATTGGCGACGACCAAGTCGGTACGCTTGGCCCGGAGCTTGGCCTCGGCGTTGGCGATGAGGTCCTCAGTCTCGGCGGCGAACCCGACCAGGATGCCCGGGCGCTCACTGGGTGGTCGGATCCCGATGTCTGCCAGGATATCGGTGGTGCGCTCTAGCTGCAGGGTCAGGCCGCCATCTCCCTTTTTCAGTTTCTGTGATGCATAGTGGACTGGCCGGTAGTCGGCGACGGCCGCGGCCATGAGCAACACATCGGTAGCCGCGAGCAGATCGACCAGGCTCCGGTGCATGGCCTCGGCGGTGCGCACGCTGATGGACTCAATCCCGTAGGCCGGCTCGAGACCCGTGGGGGCATGGACCAGGGTGACGGTAGCACCAAGGTCGCGGGCGGCTTCGGCCAGCGCATAGCCCATGCGGCCAGAGCTGCGATTTCCCAGGTGGCGTACGGGATCTAGCGGCTCCTGGGTGCCGCCGGCCGTCACGACGACACGGACCCCTTGCAGCGGGCCCTTGCGCCCTAGCGTCTGCCGGAGGGCGCCGACGATGTCGCTGATCGGCACCAACCGGCCTCGACCGATGCGGCCCGAGGCGAGCCGGCCTTCGGCCGGCCCCACCACCACAGCTCCACGCTCTGTCAGCAGCGCCACATTCGCCTGTGTGGCGGGATGAGCCCACATGTCCGCATCCATCGCCGGAGCAATGATCAACGGTGCGGGGCAGGCCAAGGCTGTGCTGGTGAGCAGGTTGTCGGCCAGGCCATGGGCCAGCTTGGCGATGGTGTTAGCCGTGGCGGGCGCGATCACCAGCGCATCGGCGCGAGCAGAGAGCGAGATGTGGGCCATGTCGGTGTCTCGCAAGAGCTGGAACTGATCCACCGAGACCGGGCGTTTGGTGAGGGTCTGAAAGGGGAGGGGGGTGATGAACCGCGTAGCCCCCTCGGTCATGACCACGTCCACCACCGCGCCCGCCTGAACCAGCTTGCTGCAGAGGTCGGCCGCCTTGTAGGCGGCGATGCCGCCGGTTACGCCCAGGATGATCTGCTTGTTTTCGAGAATCATGCTTCACCTCGGTTCATCTCATAGATCAGGCGCAGGCCCTTGAGAGTGAGCTCCTGATCGACGATCTCGATGACCTTGGTCTCGCGCGCCAGGACGGGCGCCAGGCCTCCGGTGCCGATGACCCGCATGTCGGGCCCCAGTTCCTCGCGAAAGCGAGCCACCAGCCCCTCCACCAACCCCACATAGCCGAACAGAATTCCCGACCGCATGGCATCGGGCGTGTTGGTGCCGATGGCTTTGGGCGGTCGTTGCAGGTCGATCCGGGGCAGCTTGGCGGTGCGCTGGAACAAGGCTTCAGCGGCGATGGTGATCCCCGGCGCGATGGCACCGCCGAGGTACTCGCCCTGAGCCGAGAGCGCATCGAACGTGGTTCCCGTGCCTAGGTCCACCACGCAGGCTGGCGCGCCATAGAATCGCAGGGCGGCAGCGACATTGATGATGCGATCCGCGCCGACCTCGCGGGGGTTGTCGTAGCGGATAGACACGCCGGTACGGACCCCAGCGCCCACGACCAGGGGCTGCTGATGCAGGTAGCGCTGACAGGTGGCAAGCAGGGTGTCGGTGAGCGGCGGGACGACGCTGGCCAGCGCGATCCCGCTGATGTCGTCTGGTTGGATGCCGTGATGGCCCAAAAAGCCCATGATGGTCAGGCCGTACTCGTCGGGCATCTTTTGATGGTCGGTGCTAATGCGCCAGTCGGCCAGCAGTCGTTCGCCCTCATAGATACCCATAACCGTGTTGGTGTTTCCGGCGTCGACGCAGAGCAGCATGGTAGCACCTCCCTCAGAAAGCATCCTCGGAGACCCGTGACCGCTTGCGCTGGCCCAGTCCGCGCAGCGCCGCAACGACCGCGATGACGATGATCGCCGCGATGATCATCTCCGGTATGCCGTGGGTGATGGCGATGCCCAGTGCCACCCCTGGGGCCAGGTAGCCCAGCAAGCTGGCCATCGTGAGAACCAGTATCGTGTTGGTCAGCGACCCCACGGCGGCCGCGATCGCCACCACCACGATGCGCGGATCCTGGCGCGATAGCCAGAGGTAGAGGCCTCCTACCAAAGCGAGGCCGAGCACCGCAATCAGCACCGGGACAAGCAGTGACCGCGATCCGTCATCACTAGGCGTAGCATAGATGCGCCAGGCCGCAAAGAGCAAGAGCGCCAGCAACAGGGCCAGCAATCCCCGAAGCTGGTCCTTGGTGGCCTTGCGCAGGGCAAGATAGGTGTAGGCCGAAGTGACGCCGATAAAGAGGCGGGGCAGGATGGAGACCAGTGGATCCCTGAACATGGGCACGGTGGCCTGCGTAAAGCTGGCGAACCCAAAGCCCAGGCCCACGATCAGGCCGACCAACGGTCCCTCAAGGAGCCCCCCCACGATGGCCGGTATGTGGGCGATGGTGGCGTTGCCGGCTGGTGTGGGCGCGGGGATAAAGCCGATACGCGTGAGGGCCAAGAGAAGCGTAATAGCCAGCAGCAGGCCTGCATTGACCACTCGACGGATGCCGCGTTCGTCATACATGGTACGTTCCTCCTACGGAAGCGCTACATAGCCCGAAAGAATCGCGCCGATCAGGATGATGATAACCAGCGCCAAGGCGACGAGGTCGCGACGAGACAGGTGCAGCGCACGCAATTGCGTGCGCCCGCGCCCCCCATGGTAACAGCGGGCCTGCATGGCCAGAACCAGCTCCTCGGATCGGCGGTAGGCATCGACGAATAGGGGCACTACTAGACGGGCACCACGCGTAGCGCTGTCTATCAGCCTCCAGGCGCCCTCGCGTTGTGGTGTGATGGTGCGGGAGGCTTGGGCCAGCAAGATCGCCTCCGCCTGCTCACCGAGGATCGGCACAAAGCGCAGGGCGATGGTGCAGACCAGGGCCAACTCGTGGCCAGGCAGCCCCACGCGGGTCAAGGGTCGCAGCAGATGCTCGATGCCGTGGGTCAGATCGCCCGTGGTGGTGGTGTTGGTGAGCAGGCTGGTGAGCATCAGCAGCCCGGCAAAGCGTATCAGGGCGACCACGACGGCCTGGACGCTGGCGGTGGTGATGGTCACGATGCCTCGGTGCCACAGCACTCGCGCGTCGGGCGCGGCGGCGGCGCTGTGGAAAAA
This sequence comes from Chloroflexota bacterium, assembly GCA_036803245.1. Classification (GTDB taxonomy): domain Bacteria; phylum Chloroflexota; class Anaerolineae; order UBA1429; family UBA1429; genus DAIRUQ01. The sequence goes on from DAIRUQ010000127.1 coordinate 3,912, forward strand.
GAGCAGCTGGAGCAGCGAGAGCACGATGATGAACGGCAGAGCGGGCCGAATGCTCCGGAACAGATATCCCAGGGGCAAGCGCGCGATCAGCGTGGCGCCGGTGATGACCAAGAGGATCGCCAGGCTGCCGATGTACGAGCTGACGATCACGGTGCAGGCCAGCAAGAGGCCAAAGCACACCAGCTTGGTGCGCGGATCCAGTCGGTGGATTAGCGAGCCCGTCGGGATATACTGGCCGATGCTGACGTGCCTCAAGGCCTGATAGCTTGCCATACGGCCTCCTCGGCCTCGGCCAGCGTGACGGCGGACCGGTCTAGGTCCAGGCCTCGATCCGCCAAGCGATCGACGATCTGCCCGGCGGTCGGCCTCAAGAGGCCATAGTCGGACAAGGCGAGGTCTGGCCCCAGGATCTCGTGCGTGGGGCCTGCGGCCACGGTGCGGCCCTCAAACAGCACGGTGACTCGGTCGGCGATGCCGGCGACCTCATCCATGTCATTGGAAATGATGACGATGCCCAGGCCGAGTTCCGCGTGCAGGCGGCGGACCACGTCCATCACCTGCGCTTTGCCGGCTGGATCTAGGCCGGTGGTCGCCTCATCCATGACCAGCACGCGAGGTCGAACAGCCAGCACGCCCGCTAGGGCCACGCGGCGCATCTCCCCTCCGCTGAGTGCAAAGGTCTGACGGTCCACATACTGCGCAAAGGGCAGCCCCACCGCGTCCATAGCCTCCCGGACCCTCTCGCGCAGGGCTGCGCCCTCCAGGCCGAGCTGTGCCGGTCCGTGTGCAATGTCGTCGCCGACCAGCTGTTCGAGCATCTGCTGATGAGGATGCTGAAACACCAGGCCGACCTGGCGACGGAGGAGGCGGACGTCACAGGTGCGTGAGGCCGTGTCCTGGCCCAGAACCCGCACGTGGCCCGTCGTCTCGGGCCGCAAGAGGGCATTCATGTGGTGCGCCAGCGTCGACTTGCCAGCGCCGCTGGGGCCCACCAGTGCCACGATCTCGCCCTCGTGAAGCCTGAAATCGACCTCCTTGAGCGCGTCGGTCCGCATGGGTGTGCCTGGCAGGTAGGCGTGTCGTAAGGCGGTGATGGCGATCAGCGGCTCAGCCATGGCTGGCCTCGTTGGGCGCGAGCAACGTCGCTACCAGGTCATCGACGGTCAGGACGGGCTGGATCGGCAGGCCGCGTCGCGCTAGCCCGCTGCTGAGCAGGCGGGCGGGCGGCCCCGAGAGGCCTATCTCTCGAAGGCGCTCGTCCTGCGCGAATACCTCGTCGGGCGAGCCCTGCAGGGCGACACGTCCCTGATGGAGCACCAGCACCTGCTCAGCATCGGCGGCCTCGTCCATATAGTGGGTGATCAGGACGATGGTCAGGCCCTGACGGTGGAGACGAGTGAGCAACTCTCGCATGCGCACGCGACTGACGGGATCCAGCATGGCAGTGGATTCGTCCAGGACCAGGCAGCGGGGCTGCATGGCGAGGAGGCTGGCCACGGCCAGGCGGGCCTTTTCACCCGCAGAGAGCAGTCGCGGATTGTCCTGGGCGCGGTGAGCCAGACCCGTATCGGCCAGTGCCGATCGCACCCTCTGCTCTAGCTCGGGATGCGAGATGCCCAGGTTCTCTGGACCAAAGGCCACCTCTTCTTCCACCGTGGTGGCGACGAACTGGTTGTCAGGGTTCTGAAAGGCCATAGCGACCAGGCTGCGGATCCTGAGCAGACGGGGGCGGTCGCGGGTATCCAGACCCATCACCCGTACCTGGCCTTCGTTGGGCAGCAGGAGGCCGTTCAGGCACTTGGCCAGGGTGGACTTGCCAGATCCGTTGGGCCCGAGGATGGCCAAATAGACGCCCTCGTTGACCGTGGCGGAGACGTTGGACAAGGCCTGTACCGCGTCACCACCCTGGGTCTCGTAGGCAAAGGAAAGGTTCTCGATTTCAATCAGCGGACGGGGCATGAGACCGCCTCATACAAAAGCCCTGTGTCGATCTGACGACACAGGGCGCACCCATCCTCGGGGGAAACCTGGTCGTCTCGGTCGACTGGCGATCCAAGCGACGAATTGTTCCTGACGCATAGCTCGATGCTGTAACAGTCATCGGCCAAGCTATTGTAGGGCGGAGCCGATGTCGGCGCAAATCGGTTCAAGGGCGAGTGCCACCGTCAGGCCCTTTGACAGTGGCGAGGATTGCGGCTATACTTCAGATACCCAGTGGGGGTATATTGCGATAGTATAGGGGGTGTAGGGTGGAACAGCAGACGATCCGTGTCCTGGTCATGGGCAATAGCGAGGGCGAGATCTGCCGCCACGGTTGAGGCCCGCGTAGGTCTTCGGAGGAGACCACCGAGATTACGCGACAGCTTTTTCGCCGTACCATGGGTGATGCCGTGAGCGTGGGCTATGTGGATGCGGCCGAACCGTCGGCCCTGGAGCCGTACGCGGGCCTGCTGGCGCAGGTTCCTGAGGCGCGGCGTCTGTATCCCCTTGTATTTGTGAATGACCAGCTAGCGGTGATCGGTAGCGCTGACTTTTATGACATTGCGTATCATGTGCAGCGTGTTGCGCAGGCGGCCGAGGTCAAGGCCTAACCGAGTAGCGACAGCGGGGGGAGCGCCACTGGCGCTCCCCCCGCGTGCAAATCGGCTTCTCACACCTCGTCTGACGGCGGCGCCGCAACGTCCTCGGTCTCGTCACCAGCCAGATGGTTCTGGGCCTCTTTGTCGTTCCCGTTCTTTTTGCTGCTGGCCGCATACTGCTTGAGCTTGGCGCGGACAGCGGCATAGATGGTGCCCTCGGGATACCCACCGTCCTCATCACGCTCGCCTGCGGGAACTCCCGTCAGCAGCTCGATTCCTTCCTCGATGCGCGACACGGCATAGATGTGGAACTGGCCCTGTCGCACCGCCTCTACCACATCCTCGCGGAGCATCAGGTTGCGCAGGTTTGCGCGAGGAATCAGCGCGCCTTGGTCGCCCGTCAGCCCCATCTCGCGGCAGACATCAAAGAATCCCTCGATCTTGGCGTTGGCTCCGCCGATGGGCTGGATTTGCCCCAGCTGATTCACGGAACCCGTGACAGCCAGGTTTTGCTTGATGGGCACATCGGACAGGCTGGATAGTAGCGCATAGAGTTCTGTGCTAGAAGCGCTGTCGCCCTCG
>DAIRUQ010000128.1:0-7043 GCA_036803245.1 Chloroflexota bacterium
CACCCGACGCATGCAAGCGGATCGCAGCCAGATGAGTTGCCTCTGGTACATTTGACCTCCTTGTAGATGATTCGTTATGCCATCTCTTTCGTAGATCATTGATCTATATCTATCTTTGGCCATCATTATGCTATTCTATCGTTTCTACTGTCTCGGTTTGTGCTGCAATGACGACGTTGGCAGTGTAGAAGGCCGCGCGCCTGCCGTCAAGCGGGTGGGGGCGCATGCGAGGCGCCCCTCCCCTCAGCAACGTGGCGATTGTGACCACGATCACACATGGCGCCCGGCTCCTGTGGTAGAATGGGGCCAGCAAGAACCCGCAGACAGAGCGACCAACGAAGGGAGCAAACCATGGTCACCGAGCTAGCGCCAGGGATCTATTGGGTGGGAGTCGTCGATTGGGCCCTGCGTGCCTTTCACGGGCACGAGCTATCTACCCATCGCGGCACCAGCTATAACGCCTACCTCATCGTCGACGAAAAGGTCGCGCTGGTGGATACGGTCTGGGAGCCGTTCGCCGACGAGCTGCTGGCACACATCCGCGAGATCATCGACCCCGCGCAGATCGACTATGTGGTGGTGAACCATGGCGAGACGGACCACGCCGGATCGCTGCCGGCCGTGCTGCGCGAGGCGCCCAACGCCCAGGCGATCGTCTCGCGGCGTGGCGCTATCAGCATCCCCGGCCACCACCATCAGGATTGGCCCCTGCAAAAGGTACGCACGGGCGACACGCTGCCCTTGGGCAAGTACACGCTGACCTTTGTGGACGCGCCGATGCTGCACTGGCCCGATAGCATGTTCACCTATGTGGACGGCGCCGCCATCCTGATGCCCAACGACGCCTTTGGCCAGCACTATGCCACCGCCTACCGCTTTAACGACCAGGTGGACCAACAAGAGCTGTTCCAAGAAGCGCAAAAATACTATGCCAACATCCTGACGCCGTTCAGCGATCGCGTCCTGGCCAAGATCGACGAGCTGCTGGGGATGAACCTGCCCGTCACGATGATCGCGCCGAGCCATGGCGTCATCTGGCGTGACGATCCACTCCAGATCGTGACGCAGTACCAAGAGTGGGCCCGCCAAGAGGGCGAGCCCCGCGCCGTGATCCTCTATGACACCATGTGGGAGGCCACGCGCCGCATGGGCGAGGCCATCGGCCAGGGGTTGCTGGAGGGCGGCGTGCCTTTCCGCCTCTTTCACATGGCCATCTCGGATCGTAACGACGTCATCGCCGAGATCTTTCGCTCCAAGGCGGTCATCATCGGCTCGCCCACCCTCAACCGAGGCCTGCTGCCCACCATCAGCCCCATCCTGGCCGACCTCAAGGGCCTGGGGTTCAAGAACAAGGTGGGGGCGGCCTTTGGCTCCTACGGCTGGAGCGGCGAGGGCGTGGCCCAGATCGAGGAGCACCTGCGGGCGTGCGACATCCCGGTGGTGGCCGAGGGGGTGCGAGCCATGTGGCAGCCCACCGACAGCGACCTGGACGCCTGTCGAGAGCTGGGGCGCCAGGTGGCACAGGCGGTCGTAGCGGACCCGAGCTAACCGCGGCCGCGATGCGGCGTCGAGGGCCCCGCGGAGCTCACCGGGCCCTCGACGCCGGCGTAGCAGCACCGACAGAGAGGACTGGCACCTCTTGCTCTGGCATTGGGGTGCGCATGCCCGGCCCCTCCATCTGCTTGACCTGCCGCCGAATCCAGCCGATGCCGGCGGCCTCATAGCGGCGCACCAGCAGCACCGAGGTGGGCACCTCGGCGGCGATCCGGTCGGCCATGCTGCCAAACAGCTCCGTCTGCGGATCGAACAGCACCGCCGCGCCCATCACCACCAAGTCATAGTGGCGCTCGGCGATCTCTTCTTGGATGCCGCGGACGATGGAGGGCACACACACAGCCTTGACGCCGACGCGCCGGGGAACGCCGCCCAGCTCGGCCGCGATGATCTCACGCAGCAGCATCAGATCATCATACAGGTCATCGTCGCCGTCGTGACTAGGCTCGCCACAGCGGCAGCGCAGCGCCGTGACCTCGGCCCCCGAGGCTCGCGCCAGCTCATAGGCCAGGCGCACCGCCAGCCTCGAGTGCGGTCCGCCGCCGATGGGCACCAGGATCCGCCGGATGGTGCCCAGGCCTCGATCGAGAAAGACGGCGACCGGCGCGCGGGCCTCACGCAGCACCTGCGACACCGGCCCCTCACCACCACCGTTGCGAGGCATCGGGCCCGGCCATCCCATCAGGATCAGGCGGTCGCGGCGATAGGCGTGCACCTCCGCCAAGAGCCCATCAACCACCGAAGGCGAGACGATCTCTTTGGTATAGACGGGCACGTTCCGCTCCCGCAGGTCGTCCGCCACAGCCTGCAGACGCGACTTGGCCGAACGGCGCCACCGCGCCAGCAGCGCCAGCGCCCGCGAGCTTACGAGCATCTGGCGAGTCGGCAACACGCTGAGCATGCAGACCGTCAGATCGTTGTCGTTCTGCCACAGCAGGCTGGCCAGCCGAGCCAACCCCTGGGCCGTGCGTGGGTTGGCCACCGGCACCAGTATGCGATTCCGCACAATCTGACCGTTATGGTTGCTTGCCAGCAGCCCAGCGAACGGCTTGCGCAAGAGGTAGGCGCCCGTCAGCACCACCAGTAATGCGCCACCAAACAGCAGCGGCCGCCAGTCGGTAAAGGCCACCACGAGGGCGCACACCACCGCGGCCACTAGCGGCGTCAAGGGGTACAGCGGCACCCGAAACGGTCGCTCGAGCTCTGGTTGCGTCCGTCGTAGCCGGATCAACGCCAGGCTCGCCCAGAAAACCACAAAGAGATAGCCCGAGCTAGAGATATAGCTCAGGAAATCGACCAGCCCGATCAACGCCACCAGAGCCACGATGCCGCCAATGGTGAGGGTGGCGGCATAGGGCGTACGTAGCGTGCCCAACCGAGCCATGTAGCGCGGCCACAGGCCGTCACGACTCAGGGTGAGCGCCTCGCGGGTGGCCGCCAGCATGGCGGTGTTGACGCTGGTCAACGTGGCGATGACGCCCGCCACCCCAACCAACGGCACGCCCAGCCCGGGCCAAAAGCGACGCGCCGCCTGGGTCAAGGCCGTCGCCGAGCCGCTCAGCTCCTCGCGGGGCACCGTCCCCAGCGTCACCAGGGTCACCAGTGTGTAGACCAAGGTGATCACCGCGAGGCTGACCAGCAGCGCAATCGGGATGGTGCGCGCCGGGTCTTTGACCTCCTCGGCATCATCGGCGATGATCTCGAACCCCACGTAGGCGTTAAAAATCAGCGCCATGGTCGCAAACAGGACAGGGACGCTCTTCCAGGTGGAGATGGATGCCAGCCCTTGGGGGGCCAGGGTCTCCCATTGGAACCCACTGCTGCGCCCCAGGCCCAGCGCCACATAGGCGCCCAGGATCGCCAACAACACCAAGCCCAACACCACCTGGATGCGACCGATCCTGCTGACGCCGAGGATGTTCAGCAGACTAAAGATCGCCACCACCCCTAGCGCCACGGGCACCACCGGGGCAGCGGGCCAAAAGACTCGCAACGAGTAGCCGAACCCCACCGCCGAGAGTGCGGCGTAAAAGGCGCTCGAAAGGCAGTCCAGCGAGCCGACCAGAAAAGAGAGCAGACCGGTGCCATACGCCTGCCGCACATAGGTCAACGCACCACCTGTGACGGGAAAGGTGGTAGCCAGCTCGGCATAGTTGAGGGCGATGGCCACGCAGAGCACCCCCACGAGGAATACTGCCACCACGCCCAGCGGTCCTGCTCGGCCGCCCACATAACCGGTCAGGGTAAAGATCTCGGCAGCGATGGTGCCGGCTGTCCCCAGCATCAAAACCTCGACCAAGCTCAACTGCCGCTTCAGACGACGCTCAGGCATACTACCTCCGAGCCAGCCGCTGTGGCTCTACTCACCAGATGCGAACACAACGATCAACCATGGGCCGCTACCCAACTACGCCCTTGGCCTCTCGGTCATGCCCTCTCCGTGGTGTCGCGGCTGCTCTGGCGCCGACGTGCGGGGCGGGTAGATCGGGGGTGCCGCGCGCGGGTTGCACGCGGCTAGAGGCAGACGAATTATAGCACCAATCCGATACAAGCGTGAGCACAGGTCAACCGATGTGGCGATCTGGCATCCTACATGCGTCGCTGGGCGACGCGCGCCCTTGCCCCCGAGGCAGAGCACGTTTATGCTAGAGACACAGTCAACCTTAGGAGCAGGAGCAACGCCATGGAAAAGCAGATTCACCGGTTCACCGAGGTACAACGCATGCTGGCCGCCGCTGGCGGCGCGCTGATCATCACCAGCGACGAAGAGATCGAGGCGCTGGAGGCCGATCCCGGGCTCCAGTTGCGGGCCTTTGGCCGCAGCATGGTCGAGCTAGCCGAGCAAGCGCAGGGACAGGACCACGCCCTCATCAATGTGGCCTATGACTTTTTCTTCGGGGGCGAGGAGCGCAACTATTTTCCCACCAGCCCCCAGTGCATCCGCACCTTCAAGGCACTGCACGACGTGGCCCGCGAGTATGGCATCGGATTTGGCGCCAGCGTGCTCTCACCGCTGGACCTGGGCCCTGGCTATTACCGGGAAAAGGGCCGCGGCAGCCAGAGCTACCACTTTCAGGAGGGCTTGCTCCAACCGGATGGCTCCTTTGAGGTGCCCATGCGGGTGCAGCGGCAGTGGTTCCACAACAAGGGACCGGTGCCGCTCCACATTGCCGAGGTGCGGGCCTATGCCTTTTCCGAGGAGCGCATCGCCGGCACCCACTGCTATGCCGTAGACGTCGACCAGATCCTCGACATCTCCGCCAGCGCCAGCGTCACGGTGGATGACGAGGCGCGCCAGTCGTTCAACTCGGGCTACTCGTACGCGCCCGGCGTCGTCTCTGGCCGTGCCGAGGGCACCGATGCGCGTAACCGGGTGCTGGCCGTGGTTGTCTATGACGTCGAAGAGATGGACTATTTCGGTGAGGACGCCTACTCGTACCTGAAAGACATGCTGGACGCCTACCACGAGGCTGGCGTCTCCTTTGAATCCTTCTACTCGGACGAGATGCATATCCAGTTCGATTGGGACCTGCGCAACCACTTTGGCACCACCGAGATCACCACGCGCCATATCACGCCGGGCCTGGTGGATGCGTTTTGCCAGGCTCACGGCGACCAGTACGCCGATTTCGCTCGTTACCTGGTCTATTTCAGCTACGGGCAGCACGGCTTTTTGCAGGAGCCCGACACCGAGCCCGAGCCGGCGCAGCATGTCTTTGGCCCCACGCTGGAAGATATCCACGCGACGTGGAAGTTCCGCCGCGACTATTTCACGTTGCTGACCAACCACGTGGTGGACCTGTTCATCCAGGCCAAGGAGTACGGCGAGGAGCTGTTCGGTCAGGAGCGCATTTGGACCCGCGCCCATGCCACCTGGCAAGAGGCCCCCACCTGCGACCATACGAACGCCGTGTGGGCCCCCGCCGACGCGCCGCGCAGCCGCTATGACTTTACGCCCGCCTATGACTGGTCGTCATCCATCCGGGAGAACGTCTCGGCCTGCTACAACTATTTCCGGTGGGGCGACTTTCTCACCGGCATGGGCACCGACCATCCCGAGGGCGGCTATATCGACCGCAACTATTACGGGGCGGCGCTGGCCTGCAGCTTTGGCAAGTGGAACGATGTGCCGTATAGCTACCACGGCCATTGGGGCGCCCCCGAGGCCGTCCGCGAGCGCGTGCACGCCGTGGCCGCGGCCATGGGCATCGGCGGGGCGCGCCATACGGCCACCTGGGTGCAGGGCTGGGCGCATCGCACCACACCGGTGCTGGCCATCCACCCGCTGGACCTGAACTATGTCGAGGAGCGCTATGGCACCTGGATGGTCCAGTATGGCTACTGCGACCACATCACCGATGAGCAGTTCGCCGAGTGGGCCGAGGTGCTGGACGACGGCCGCATCCGCGTCAAGGATCAGGTCTATGGCACCGTGCTCGTGTTCTACCAGCCGCTGGTGGAGCGCGCGACGTTGGGCATCCTGGCCGCTATGGCCGATCGCGGCGGGCGCGTCGTGTGGACCGGCCCGGCGCCGGCGTTGTTCAAGGATGATGCTGCCGCGCTCCAGGACTGGGCTGAGCTGTTCGGCCTGCGCGACGTGCAAGATCCGGCCCTGAGCCTCTCGGCCGAGGGTGAGATGGTGCGCTTCCAGGGCGCGCTAGGCGAGGTGGCACCCTACCGGGTGCTAACCCACCTGCTGGTCGACCGGGTCTACCCGGCCGAGCCAGGACGCGGCACCGAGGTGACGGCCACCGTCGCGGCCGACGGCGCCGAGCGCACCATCGGCACGCTGCGCCGCACCGACGGCGGCGGGCTGCTGGCCTACCTGGGCGCCCGCCCCCGCGACGACCAATCCGGCACCACGCCCGACGCCCCTCGCGCGCTCTATGAGCTACTGGTGGCGCTGGGCGCCTACGAGGGCGCGGGCTGGGCCGACGTGGCCTCGAACAGCAGCCCCTACATGGTCTGCACCTCGCCCAACGGCGCCGTCAGCGTGGCGCCCCACTACCGCCAGATCAACGAGGATTGGTCGGGTGGCTTTTTCCGAGAAGAGGGCGAGACGTATGACGAGTCGCTACTGCCACCGCGTCAGGTGGTCCTGGAGGGAGCGCTCATGGGCGATCACCGCGTCAGCTACCGCGGCGACCTGCTCCTAAGCTATCGCCTGGAGGATGCCAAGCTGGTGGCCTTTGCCGGCGCCGACGCCACCGGCATTAGCGTGGACGACGCGGCCTACCAGTTCGCCAAGACGCCCGTGGACTTGCTCTTTGCGCCCCTCACCGAGTCCGAGCTGGCCGAGGGCATCGCCCAGGCCTGGGTGGTCGAGGTCAGCGGCCGCGAGGCCGAAGGCGCCGTGACGGTGACACTGCCGCTGGCGCCCCAAGGCGACCTGCTCTGGGCGGCGGACCCGCTGGGCAACGGCCGCGGCGAGGCCCAGCCCGCAGCCTGGGAGGCCGTCGATGGAGGCGTCCGCCTGACGGTGCCCCAGG
>DAIRUQ010000129.1:0-6714 GCA_036803245.1 Chloroflexota bacterium
GCGAGCCAAGCGATCCTCGCGCCAACGCACTGGTCATCGTGGGATCGCGCCTCGCTTTCGTAGGCGACGATGACAGAGCCACCGCCTACGCCCGAGCCCAGGGTCCCCACCGGACGCTAGACCTAGCCGGCGCCTGCGTGCTGCCCGGCCTCACCGACGCCCACGCGCACTTGGCCTGGTATGCGCTGGGGCTGACGCGCGTTCAGGCGCACACCGCCACGTTGGCAACGTGCCTCGAGCGGGTGGCCGAGCAGGCTGCTCGCAAGCCGGCAAGCGGCTGGATCACCGGCCAGGGGTGGGACCACAACCTCTGGGGCGGAAGCTTCCCCACCCGTCAGGAGCTGGACCGGGTCGCCCCCGCCCATCCGGTGGCCCTCACAGCCAAGAGCGGCCACGCCACCTGGGTCAACAGCTTGGCGCTGCAGCGCGCCGGCATCGGCGCCGAGACGCCCGACCCGCCCGGCGGCCAGATCGTGCGCGATGCTGAGGGCACGCCCACCGGCATCCTGCTCGAGACGGCCTCCCGGCTGGTGGGCCAGGCCATCCCCGAGCCCACCATCGACGAGGTGGTGGCGGCCCTGCGCCATGCGCTACCCGAGGCCCACCGCCTCGGCCTCACCGGTGTGCACGACATGGGCGACCCCGCCACCTTTCGGGCGTTGCAGCGGCTGGACGGAGAGGGCGCGCTTACGCTGCGCGTCCTCAAGAGCATCCCGCTCCAAGGGCTGGACGCGGCGATCAGGCTGGGCCTCGAGAGCGGCTGTGGGGGCGACCGGCTGCGGTTAGGGCACGTCAAGCTATTCGCCGATGGCGCCCTCGGGCCGCGCACCGCCTGGATGCTGGAGGCCTATGACGACGCGCCCGAGGACACCGGCATCGCCACGCTGAGCGCGGACGAACTGCACGACGCCGTCACCCGTGCGGCGAACCACGGCCTGGCCTGCGCCATCCACGCCATCGGCGACGCCGCGGTGCGCGCTGCGCTGGATGCCATCGCCGCGTTGCCGCCAGAGCAGCGCCGTTTACGACTGCCCCACCGCATCGAGCACGCCCAGTTGGTGCATCCGGACGACCTGGACCGCTTTGCCCAGCTCGGCGTGGTGGCCTCCATGCAGCCGCTCCACGCCACGGCCGATATCGACATCGCCGAGCGGCACTGGGGCGAGCGCTGCCAAGGGGCCTATGCCTGGCAGACGTTGCTGCGTGCGGGCGCGCGGCTAGCGCTGGGCTCCGACGCGCCGGTAGAGTCGCTCAGCCCGCTGGCCGGCATCCACGCCGCCGTGACCCGGCGCCGTGCCGATGGCTACCCCGGACCAGAAGGCTGGCAGCCGCAGGAGCGTATCAGCGTCGCGGAGGCGATAGCGGGCTATACCAGGGGAGCGGCCCACGCCGCCGGCCTAGGCGATCAGCTCGGCACGCTGGCCCCCGGCAAGCTGGCCGACCTCACCATCCTGGATCGCGACCCCACCACCGTACCGCCGGACGAGCTGCTACAGATCCGGGTGCTGGCGACCTATGTGGGCGGCGAGATGGTGTGGGGCAACGGGTAGGCAAAGACCGGGTACAGCGGTTTGCGGCTCACTGTACCCCGTCCTCAGCGTTCGTTAGGCGGCGGGGCGGTTACGACAGGGCTTTCCCCACGCCCACTCACTACAACCGATTCAGCCCCAACTCCAATGCCTCGCGGAACCAGTGCCCCAGGGCTGCCGGGTCCAGCACATAGATCAAGGCGGCCGAGCCCACCAGGATGATCACGGCCAGCCACTTGGTATAGCGGCCCCGCGTCCGCGCGATGAGGATCATCGAGAGCACGGCCATCACCACCGGCCCCACGGCCGTGATCGAGCCTAGCGGCACCTCGTACCCCGCCACCGTCTCGCTGCTGCGGCCGAGCAGCGTCGCCAGGTCGACGTCCACTCTCAACAGCAGCACGACACCCTCTAGCACCAAGACGGCCAAAAGCACCCAAGACGCCCAGGTGGTGCTCTCACCCTCGGTGCGGTACACCTGGTAGATCGTGGCGGGAAGCAACCCCACCACGCCCCACATGGGCTGGCGTGTGACCAGAGCAGCGGCGGCCCCAATCACCATGCAGACGCCGGTGGCTACGCTGATCTTGGGCGCGTGTTTGGTCGGCCTTGCCATCGCTTGTCTCTCCTCTCTGGTAGCAGCCATCGAAACCCCGTCGCCGGACGAGGCCGCAGCCGCTAGACGGTCCGGTAATAGACGCGCACCCGGTCGCGCCGGACGCCATCCTGCCACAGCTCGGCACCCACGCTGGCCTCGATGCCGGCTTCAAGCGGGCCCACCCTCAGCGTCAGATCCACGGTCGCCGCCTCGCCAGCCGGCACAACCAACGTGCCACCCCGCCAACCATCGGCCTCCCAGCCCACCGGCAGGTCTAGCGTCAGTTCCACGCTGGTAGCTTGGTCTGTCCAGTTGTGCACCCGCAGCGCCAACGCCTCTGTGCGGCCTGGCGCCGTCTCCAGCGCGAGCTTTTGGCGGGCCACCTCGGCATAGGGCGGGTAAGGCTCGCCAGGCCGCGCCACCGCCTGCAGCCAGAGGTGGAGCGCCTCTTGCGGGGTCGTCGGATCAGGCGCATAGCACGGTCGCGGTGACGGCGGCCTGGTGACCAAAGCATCGGCCCGCAGCCCCCGAACAAAGACCGGTTGCGACGTCAGACGGAGCGTGGTCTTGCCAGCGGGCAGGTCGCGCACGCGCGTTCCCACAGCGTTGACCAGGTAGGCCCCCTCGTCACAGTCCACAGCCAGGGGGGTGCCGGCGTCCAACGACCAGGCCAGCCCCACGGTTTGGCCATCGCCCCGATCGAACAGCAGGCAATAGGTGCGATCGCGCTGCCAGTAGCCCAGCGGTCGCGCCGCGCCCAGCTGCCGGATCAGCGTCGCCAGCGCCATAAAGGACGGGTAGGGGCTCAGGTCGGCCCGCATCAGCCCCCACAGGTGCACCCCGGCCTCCAGGTACTCTTGCAGGTAGAAATAGTAGAATCGCTCCAGGCCAGACATCAGGCCGCAGCCATAGGACCGCAGCAGGTAGGAGACCTGGTCGCGCTCGCCTACCAGATAGCTGCCCTGGGCATCGGGCACCGCCCGGCGGCCCATCTCGGTCATCCAAATCGGTCGCTGCAGGCCCCACTCGGCCATCAGCTCGCGATCCTGGCGGTGCAGCTCCCATAAACCCTCGGGCTCGCCATAGCTGTGCTGGTTGAACACGTCCCAGTAGGGCGCGCAGCCGTTCTCCAGCGCCTTGGCCCAGAATTCGGTCCGCTGGCAACGAGAGCCCCAGAGCACGCCCATCTCGGGGCGCTCATCCTTGATGCCCAGATAGCCGGCCTTGGTCACCGCGGCATAGTCCCACACGTACCCGCTAAAGAACTGGATATCGGCCTCGTTCCACAGCTCAAAAAAGCTGACTCGATCGCCCAGGTCACGGGCCAGCTGGCGGGTCATGCGGTAGAGATCCCGCGGATCGGCGGGCGGCAGGTTGGTGTGCACCTGGCCGTCCTGCGAAGGCACCGTCGCCCAGGCGGCGGTGCTGTGAAACACCTGGTAGACGTCCAACCCGGCGCGGGCCTGCGCGTCCGCCGCGATGGCGTACACGCCCCAATCGAACCGCCCCGGCTCTGGGTTCACGTGGTTCCAGTTCAGGCGATCACGCAGCGAGCGCACCCCCAGGCGATAACACGCCTCGCACTTTATTCGGAGGCGCTCCTCATCAAAGTTCGCATCGACCGACGTGCGCCCCGGCTCGAACGGCCACGACATGCCGGCATCTATACCGATGGCATAGTCGCGACCCGGCTCGTAGTCCAGCGGGTCTAGGCACCCCAAGGAGGCCTGCGCATGCGCTGGCGTCAGTCCCTCGCCCTCGGCCGCCAGCTCCAGCCGATAGTAGCCCGCCGGCAGCTGCGGCAGCCCCCACGCGGCGTCGCCAGACCCATCCATCAAGGCCACCACCACCGTCTCCTCGTGGACCACCTGCCCCTCATAGTCAACCACGCGTACGGCCAGCTCCGCCACGGGCAGCGTCTTGGGCGCGCCCCGGACGTTGATGCTATAGCCAATCGGCTGGCCCCGATCATAGAGGGCAACCGGATCGTCAGGCAGGGCCTCGATCACCAGCGAGGGGAGCAACTTTGCCCGCCCGACTTGAAGCCGCCCGCAAGCGTCGGCATGGTCGGTCGAAAAGCGCATCAAGAAGCGCGCCTTTACGGCGTCCGCGGGCGCCAGCGCCCATAGCACGCGCTCGGCCCAGTCGTGCTCCAGAAAGACGAACGGTCCGTCGGCTTGGCCGATGACCTTCTGTTGGCTATCCAACCACTGCAGGTGGATCTCGCCATGAGCGCGGGAGAGGCTCGGTCGTACCGGCACCACCAGGCAATAGGCCCGTCCAGCCACCACCTCCCAGGCGCCATCTTGAAACAGCTCCACCGCCGCGCCCGCCCGCTCGCTGGGCCGGATCGTCAGCGTGTCGCCATCGTCCACCCTGGCATAGTCGGCCACCGCGTCTGGATCCCCCATCAGGTACCAGGTCGTCTCGGTCCCATGAAGCTGCATCGTGCTCCTCCCCCGTGACCGCGCTATCGTTGTTCAGTGCGCTGGATGATCAGCTCTTGCCACTCGCTATCCAGCGTCACAAAGCGAGCCGACCAGCCCGAGACGCGCACCGCCAAGTTCGGGTAGCGTTCAGGATGGGCCTGGGCATCGCGCAGCGTGTCATTACCCACCACGTCGATCTGCAAAAAGAATCCACCCAGCCGCAAAAAGGTCCGCATGAGCTCCACCAGCCCCCGCAACCCCTCCTCGCCGTGCACGGCAGAGGGATGCAGCTTGAGCTCCAGAGCGGTGCCGTTGGCCAGGCGCACCAGATCCAGGCCGGTGTGCGAGCGGATCACGGCGGTGGGGCCGTGGCGGTCCATCCCCGGGGCCGGCGAAAAGTTGTTGGATAGGATCTCGCCGGCCTTGCGGCCCGCCGCCGTGGCCCCGCGCTGCTGGCGCCACGCGAGGGCGCGTCCAAAGGTGCTGACGCCCGGCGGCCGCAACACACCATCGCGCTCGCGCACCCTTTCGGCGGCCGCCAGGAAATCGCCCAGCACGCGCTGAGCCATACCGTCGCCTTCAGCGTCGTCGTTGCCATATCCGGGGTAGCGGCTGGCCACCTCGCGCCGCAGCGCCTCCTGGCCGGTCCAGTCGTCCTTGAGGATGGCCACGAGCTCGGGCAGCGTGAGGCGACGCTCGTCATACACCAGCCGACGGATAGCCACCAAAGCGTCCGCGGCATCCGGGATGCCACCCGCATGGGGCGAAAGCACGGTGTAGCGGGCACCGCGATCCCAGTAGCCCCGCCCCTTGGTCACGCAGTCGCGAATGAGCAGCGAGAGCAGCGCCGAGGGCACACACCGCGATCCTCGCGCGCGCATGAACCCGTCGGCTAGGCGATGAAAGCTGTCCAGCGCCGCATCGAGACGGACGCGGTAGGCCGCATAGAGGTCCTCAAAGGTGGCGGCGTCGGGCGGACCGCCGTCGCCCGTCACGCCCAGCGTCTCTTGCAGGATCGCTAGCACGTCGATGGGATAGTAGGAAAAGGCGGTCTCGCCGGGGATCTGGACCTCCCAGCAGCCATCGTTGGCGTACCGACGAGCATCCTCCAAGCGATAGCCAAACCGCAAGAGCGCCGCGAGCACCTGCTCCTCGTTATAGATGGCCACGATGCCGCCGCCCTGCCGCTGCACCTGGGCGATGCGCTCCAGCAGTGCATCCGGCGTGTTAGCCCCCACCCGCACCGCGATGGGCAGGTCGCTGATCCCCAGCTCTTCCACCACATCCAGCACGAGGTAGGTCACCGGGTTGGTCACATCGCAGCCATCGGCGTCCACGCCGCTGAGGACGACGTTCTCATAGTGCTGGGCGTCGCCCGACCCGCCAAAGCTGGTGCTGGCGCCACACCACTCGGCGCCCTTGATCCAAAAGTGCGCCACCAGCTCACGAGCCTCATCCAGCGTTATGCGCCCCTCGGCGAGATCGCTCTCCAGGTACGGCCCTAGCATGGCGTCGAATCGGCCCACGCCGGGCCAGTTGCCGCAGAGCCGCTGGAAGGCAAAGAGGAACCACAGCGCCTGAATCGCCTGGCGAAAGCTCTGCGGGGGTAGCTCGGGTACCCAGGTGAGGCTGCCACGCACGGCCCGGTAGTGAGCGCGCTGATCGCCCCCGCTCTCGGCGATGAGCTGATCCAGCGCATCCAGGTAGCGGGTGTGCCAAACGCGGGCCGCATCCAGGCAGACGAGCATCGCCCGCAACAGCGCCTCGCCCGATGCGTCCAGCTCTCCTTGGGCCAGCCGCTGGGTCACCTCTTGGCGCAGGCCGGCGTAGCCCAAGTCTAGGGCAAAATCGAACCCAGGCGTCACGTGGCTGATGCTGGGATAGATCGGTTCGCCGCGCCAATAGGCGGGCACGCGATGCTTGGGCGCCAACGCCAGAGTCGCAGAGCCCACCAGCAGCTCATCCGGGTCGATCCGCACCGGCGCCTCTTGGGCGATGCGCATCACCGCACGGGCGTAGCGAGTCTCGTCGGGGGCATCGGCCAGGCCCGACTCCTCGCTCAACTCGATGGGTAGATCCGCCAGGCTGCGACCGAATTCGCCCGCCAGCGTCCTCTCGGCGAGCGTATGGGTGGCCGCCGAAAGCTTTTGCACCGATG
>DAIRUQ010000130.1:0-5188 GCA_036803245.1 Chloroflexota bacterium
CTGGAACCAGCCCCGCTACATGGAGATGATCGGCGGCAAGTTCATCGTTCACGACGAGTTCAAGGAATTCGTGGTCAACATCAGCACTGCGCGCGACGTGGAGCCACACTTGATCACCCACGGGATCGACGACTTCGCCATCGAGGATGAGCTCTATATCGTCGAGGGCGATCTCACGCAGTGGCATATCCTGGCCCGCGCCGAGGGACACCCGATCATTCATACCAAAGCTTGGGGCAAGGGCCGGGTGTACAGCAACGCGCTGGGGCATGACACCCGCGCCCTGAAGCACCCCAGCTTTGGCGAGCTAGTCACTCGCGGCGTAGCCTGGGCCGCAGTCAAGAACTAGACGCCGGTTCGGTCGCCAGAGGGGCTCCTGCACCACAGGGCCCCTCTCTCAGCATCAAGGGAGGATTCACCCCATGTCATGGTATGACACCAGCTACCGCAAGCTCTTTTTCGACTTTCACAGCCCGGGCGCGACGACCGGCCTGGCGGCCGGGTTCGATGCTGCGCGTTGGGCCGATCGTCTGGTTGCCGCCAACGCCGAGGCGGTCTCGGTCTTTATGAAGGGGGGATATGGCTACTCGTTCTATCGCCAGGGCGAGATCCGCTATGTGCACCCCAGCCTGCCTGCCGGGCTCGACATGGTGCAAGAGCAGATTGACGCGCTGCACGCTCGCGGCCTCAAGGCCATCGGCTACTATCACACGTTCAACAGCGAGCCGGTCGCTCGTGACCATCCCGAGTGGCGCCGCGTTGGCGCGGACGGCACCCCCAGCCCGCTATCGATCTGCATGACCGGCCCGCTGGCTGATGGTTGGATGCTCCCGCACATCGCCGAGGCGGTGCGGCTGTACGACGTGGATGCCATGTTCTTTGATGGCACCTATGGCCATGCGCCCTGCCATTGCGACGCCTGCCAACAAGCCTGGAATGAGGTCAGCGGCGGCGCCAAGATCCCCTCGGGGCCGGACGACCCGGGCTGGTCTGCCTGGGTGGCCTGGGAGCTGGGTCGGTATCGCGATCTGCGAGGGCGCATCTGCGAGACGATCCACGCGGAGCGACCCGAGACGGTGATCTCTTTCAACTGGGCCTATGCCCCGCGTCAGCCAGAGGCGGTGCCCGAGGGCGTCGGCAGCCTTGTGGCTGACATCTATCCCAACGACCAGGCCTTTAACGGCAGCTACTTTTCGCGGTATTGGGCGCTGCTGGGCCGCCCATTCGACGTGATGAACTCTGCGTTCTTGCAGTGGTGGGGAGATTGGGGCTGCAAGCCGGCCATTGCCATGCAGCAGGAGGTCGCCACGACGTTGGCCAATGGTGGTCTCACCTGGATCGGCTACCAGATGAACGAGCGTTTTGATGTCGAGCCGGCCGTGATGGGCGAGCTCGGCAAGACGCTTGCGTTCGTTCGGGAGCGCGAGCCTTGGCTCGAGGGCGCCGAACCAGAGCTCTCTATCGGGGTGCTCCACAGCACGGCCTCCCACCTGGCGCAGGACCGGCCAGCCATGTGGATCGATGAGACTAGCGCCCGCGGCGCGCATCGCCTGCTCACCGAGAGCATGCTGCCCTATCACCTGGTGAACGAGGCGACGCTGGCCGAACGTCTGGACGAGTTCCAAGTGCTGATCCTGCCGGATCAACGTTACCTACCGGACGGTCTGGTGGCTCAGATCGCCGACTGGGTGCGGGCCGGCGGCGTACTGGTGGCGGCTGCTCTGACTGGCACCCTGGATGCGAGCTTCCATCCCACGGGCGAGTTCGCGCTAGGCGAGGTGCTGGGGCTGGAGCTCGAAGCGGCATATGATCAGACCCACGCCTATGTGGAGGTGACCGATCCTCGCCTCAAGGCGGGCACCCTGCCGATGGCGCACCTGGCTGAGGCGACCTTTGCCCTGGCCAAGCCTGTGGCCGACGATGTTCAGACGTTGGCCAATCTGCGCGCCATCTACTTGAGGAGTGATGGCAAGCCGCTGCTGCGCTGGTCGCCGGTGGGCGAGGACACCGGCCGCCCTGCCATCACCGCCCGGCCCTATGGCCAGGGATGGGCATGTTACCTGGCGGGCGACCTGTTCCGCGCTTACCAGGCCAAGAACAACTGGAACCTCAAGCATATGGTCGCGCACCTGCTGCGCGCCCTGGTGCCGGATCTGCCGATCGAGGTGGATGCGCCGGCATGGCTCGAGGTCGTGCTGATGCGTCAGCCCGCCACCGCGCAGCGGCGCTCGCGTCGCTTGGTGCACCTGGTCAACCATCACGGCAACCGGCCGGTGGATGGCAACAATCTCTGCGTGGAGAGCGTGCTCCCGGTCCGGGATGTGACCGTCCGCTTGCGCGTGGAGTCTCAGCCAAACGCGGTGCGGCTGCAGCCTGACGGCGTCGAGCCGGCTTGGTCGGTGGAGGATGGCACGCTGGTGGTCGAGATCCCGCAGGTGGACGTCCACACCATTCTCGAGATCTCATAGTCCCCTTGCGCTTGATGGCGGTCGGCGCGACCCTGCCTCGCGCCGACCGCCGTCGTTTTGGGGGCCTAGCTGGCGCTCTCCTCGGCCTGGTGGGCCTCGTCCTTGGGCGCCTCTGGCGGTACCGATGCCGCCGGGTGGGGGGCAGGATGCGTCTGCCCCATGCCACCGGCGCGCCAAGCCTGAAGTCTTGCCATCAGGCCGCTCGGCCTCGAAGGCTCACCCCCGGGCACACCGCTCGACTCTGCCCTTTGGCGCTGGCGATGTCCCTCGCTGTCGTAATAGTAGCGATAGTAGGCCTGCCGCGACGAAGCGTCCCCCTCTCGTGAGCGGTTCAGAACCAGGCCCAAGAGGTGGGCGCCGCTGTGGCGCAACTGCTCTGCCACTTCAGCTAGGAGAGCTCGCTGCGTGACGGTGACGTCGGCCATCATGAGGACCGCGTCAACCCGCGAGGCCAGAATAGCCGCATCGGGAAAGATGGACGGCGGCGGGCTGTCAAAAAGCACCAGACGATAGCGCTCTTGTAGCCGCTCGAGAGCGGCGCCCAGGTGCTCGGAGGCCAGCAGGCCATAGGGATCTTTGTACGCCTCTTGCAGAAGCGCCTTGACCTCACCGTTCAGGTTTTCCATCGCCAGGGGGCTGCCAGGGCTGGAGGCCGTCTCTCCGGCCGCCATCAGCGAAAGGCGCGGCACCCGGGTGGCCTGGATCAACCGCGACAGGTCTGCGTGTGGGTCTCGCAGCAGGTCCGCCAGGCCAAGCTCGTTCTCAAGCCCAAAGAGGCCGTGCTGACAAGGCCGCCGTAGGTCCGAATCCACGATGAGTACTTCACGCCCGGCCTCGGCAAAGGCGACACCCACGTTGGCGACGGCCAGGCTTTTCCCCTCGCCAGGGCCTGGGCTGACGAACATGACGGTGGCGAGGGGGCCATCGCCTGACTCGAGGGCGATGCGGGTGCCCAACAGGCGGAACGACTCGGCAGCCGGCGACCGGGGCGCATAGACGGTCACCAGCCCGCCAAGCTCATTGACGTGGTCGAGAGGCGGGATGCTGGCAAAGAGGGGCAGCCCCGCGTAACGCACCGCCTCCTCAGCGGACCGAACCCGGCCGTCGAGGAGCTCGGTGACGAGGGCGCCGCTGACTGCCAGCGCCAGGCCGATAGCCATGGCCAACGCCATGCTGCTCATGACATTGGGGCTAACTGGCCGCGTCGGCAGGGTGGCTGGCTCGACGACTGAGACGCGGTTGGTTGCCTGCTGGGTGTTGGCCAGCAGCGAGGCGTACGAGTTTTGATAGTAGGTAAGCTGCTGCTGGAGGGCATCGATATTGGCCTGGTGCTGTTGCACGGCGCTGGCACTGCTGGCGGCCTCGAACTTGGCGCGTTCCTGCTCCATCTCTTCGCGGGTGGCCGCGATCTTGGCTTCCAGATCATCCAACTGCTCTTGCACAAACGCCTCGCGCTCGGTGATTTCGCGCGCTGCCGGCGTCAGGAGGATCAGTTGCTGCGCGATGGCATCAGCTAGCGCGCGCGCCCGCTCAGGGCTGGTATCCAGCACGCTGATCTCGAGGAGCTGGGTGCCCGCCACCTGTTGAGCGGTCACCGATTCCGGTGAGGGAGGTTCGGCCAGCCCCAGTTGCGCCGCGGCCGCCGCGAGCAGCGACTCGCGGCGAACCAGCTGGGCGTAGGTGTGGGTGAGCTGCTGGCCGATGGCCAGATCCGAGCCGGTGGGGCTGAGCGTCTCAAGGCTCTGGCCGACCATCACCGTGGTGGTTGATTGGTAGATACGTGGTGTCCGCTGCAGCCCCAGATAGCTGGAGACGCCGGCGATGAGCATGCTGGCGACGGCCAGCCACCACCATCGTTTGATGAGGCGAAGATACTGATGCAGTCTCGACTGATCCATTACGACCGCCCTATCGCTTTGTGAGCCATCGGGTGGGCTGGCTCGCCATTCGTCACCTCGCTCGGGTCTCGGTCTGAGGCGCTAGGCCACCTCGCATGGCAGCTTCACGTGGAGCATGCCCCGGCGCGCCAGCATCAGGCGCACCCGAGCGCAGACGTCCTCGGCGCCCAACGCGGCCAGCGGTAGCAACGTCGCGTCGACCGGCAGGCGATAGCGGACCATCGCCCAGGTCATGATGTGCATCACCGAATACACTAGTACAAAGAAAACGACCAGACAAGCGGTGGAGTGCAGGATGCGTCGTTTGCGTCCTAGTATCAGACCATAGATCATAAAAGGCAGCGCTAGACCGAACGAAACGACCCTTCCCAAGTTGTGTAGGGTGCTCGTCTCGGCGCTGGGCCAGAACTCGACAAAGGCCCGGACTCGGCTAAGGCACAGCAAGAGGTAGCGGCCGGGCTCGGCGAGGACGTACCGGATGCCCAGTTGCAGCAGCTCCCGATCCATGGCGGCCTCGTTGCCCCAGGTGAACCCCTCGGGCAAGGGCGCCGCGGCAAATTCGGAAAAGCGGGTGCCGTGCATGGGGTGTTGGGCCGAGTACATGGCATAGCCAGTGTTCGAGTTCAGCAGGAGAAAGCGTCCGTAGGCTGCATAGTTGCGCACCGTCCACGGCAGCACCAAGGCGAGCACCATCAGGCCGGCGAGTATCAGGCCTCGCAGGGTGGGCTTGATCTGGCCCGAGGCGCGACTCTGCCAAAGCAACCAGAGAAAAAAGAACGGCAGCCACGGCAGGATCGACTGACGCATCAGCGTCGCTAGGCC
>DAIRUQ010000130.1:5288-6710 GCA_036803245.1 Chloroflexota bacterium
CATACACCGCGGCCACAAAGAGCGAATAGAGAAACGACCAGTGAGCCGTGGGGGTGTTGGCCAGCGTAAAGGGGTACCAGTCGCGGTCAAAGCTAAAGCCGTGCCCCCCCAAGAGGCGCTCGCCCAGTGCGTGATAGGACCGCTGATCCGTGAGGAGCGGCGGGGCGTCCACGACGTTGCCTAGGTACAGCGCCACGGCAACGCGGGCCAGCACGGAGAGGCCGAGCACGAGCCAAAGCCAGCGCCGCTCGATGGCGTGGTCTCTCTCGTTTTCGTGTGTGTTCGATCTAGTTGCGCCCTCAGCTCTCACCAGTCCTCCCTTGGGCTTCTTCTCGTCTCCGCGTCCGAACCCACTCTCCCTTGGCGCGGCCCAGGCGCGCCCGCAGGCCGATCCATACCCGCCAGACCAGGTAGACCGGCCCCCACAGGAGGGCGCGAAAGCTGGCCCAGGGTGCCTTCGCCGCCAGGAGGGCCGCTACCG
This sequence comes from Chloroflexota bacterium, assembly GCA_036803245.1. GTDB lineage: Bacteria > Chloroflexota > Anaerolineae > UBA1429 > UBA1429 > DAIRUQ01. The sequence continues at coordinate 5,770 of DAIRUQ010000130.1, forward strand.
GGAACAGGATCCAGAGTATGCCAACAGTCAGGACCAGGGCGGTCGGCAGGAGCCACGGCCAGCCCGGCAACGTCACCTGGATGGCCGCCGCGATCACCGATAGTAGCGTGGAAAGCGAGATCGAAGGCAGCGCCAGCTCCAGGAGGCCGTCCAAGGCCACCAGATTGCCCCGCCAGGCGGCGCTCCAGAGCGTCCCCAGCCGGGCGAGGCGTACCTGGCGCATGCCCGTGTACCATCGCAGCCGCTGCTTGGAGGCGTCTTGCCAGCGTCCGGCCGCCTGCCCCCGCGAGATCGCCTCGGGCACATAGAAGGTGCGAATGCCCCGCAGGCCCAGGTAGAGGCCGAACTCGCGATCCTCCGTGATGGTCTCTGTCGGCCAGCCGAACGTTTCTATGATCGTTCTGGCAAAGCACATGGCGTCGCCCATGAGGCGGCCCGAGAGTCCCAGGGCGCCCTTGGCCTGGTTTCGGAGCAGGTTGTTGGTGCGCATGTCCACATCCGCTAGCCCTGTGAACGCGCTATCGCGGGGGTTGGCGATTCGGTGCTGGCCCTGTAGCACCGTCCGTCCAGACTGGAGGTGCGACGCTATGGTGGCCGCAAAGGTGGGCTCGAGCTGACTGTCGGCGTCGATCACCACAAAGGCATCCAACGCGAGATCATCGGCAAGGAGCTGCGCCAACCCCCACTGGAGCGCGTAGGCCTTGCGTCCCCGCGGCCCATCGTTGCGCTCGAGGCAGATGGCGCCAGCCTGGCGGGCCCGCGCTGCGGTGGCGTCGGAGCAATAGTCGGCGACGACATAGACGTGCAGCCGATCCGCTGGGTACCGCTGCGACCGAGCGGCGGCCACCGTTGCCGTGATGACCGTCTCTTCGTTGTGGGCGGGAACGACCACGGCCAGGTGGGGCGTAGGGCCGTTGGGGCTGGCGGGCCGCCGGGGACGC
>DAIRUQ010000131.1:0-6609 GCA_036803245.1 Chloroflexota bacterium
CCCCCAGCACCCCGGCGCGCCGCCGCACGACGCCCTGATGGCTGTCAGCCATGCCTTGTCCACATTGGTGGCCATGGCCTGCGGCGCGCTGCCCCTCCGCCAGGAGAGCCTCATCACTGCCTTTCGTACGCTGGGCGATACCGGCATCACCATCCTGGAGCGCCGCCTCCTCGAGGCGCCGCCCGACCAGGCCAGGCGCATCCAGACCCTGTTGGCCGACCTGCGCCGCCCGCCCACTCCCCAGGAGCCGCTCGCTCCTGCGCCTTTGCCGGTTGAGGACGAGGATGCGGAGCCCCAGCAGGCCACCCCGGCCGAACCCGCTCTACCGCAATCGACGGATGACGAACCGGTGGCCACCGCCACCCCGTCTGTTGAGCCCATGGAGCAGCGGCCCGAGCCAGAGCCCGAGTCGCAAGCACAACCCACCGCCGCTCGCACTCAACCAGTCGGCCCGGCCGAGACAGCCAGCTCGCCTGATGAGCCACCGGCCGGCGATGCCGAGCCCGAGCCAGAGCAACCCCCAGCCGATCAGCCCGCGCCGTTGCTGGCCCTGCCAGCGTATCCGGCCGCCAAGCCGGCGGCTGTCGGCATCGATGATCTCATCCGCACCCTTACCGGCGACCCCGACGCCGCCGCCCGCCGCAACGCCACCCAGGCCCTGGCGCAACGTGGTCCGGCCGCCGTCGCCGCCATCCACCAACGTCTCGACGCCGAGATCCGCGCCGCCCACGACGACCCCGGCATCGCCGAGCCTCGCGCCGGCACCCGCGTCGATCTGGTGCTTGCTGCCGCTCGCATCGACGATCCCGCCGCGCTGGACCCGCTGCTGCAGGCCCTCCTGGACGACCCCACGCCCGCCGTCCGACGCGCCGCCGCGGGTGCCATCCGCGTGCGCGCCACCCGCCAGCCCGAGGCCGTCCGCCCGTTACTGGACGACGCCCTCGATGCCGCCATCTCGCCCGAGCTGGCCGAGCTGGTGGTCGATCTGCTGCCCAACCTTGCCAGCCAGCTCTTGGCCGACCTCGGCTCCGCGGACGATCGCATCCAGGGCCGCGCCATCGCCGTCCTGGTCGCCTTGGCCGGTCACGATCCGGGCCTGGCCGACCGCATCACCCAGGCGCTGACCCAGCCCAACCTACGAGCCCGCGCCGCTGCCGCCGAGATCATCCAGCGGTTGGGCGCCATCCCGTCCGAGCCCGACCTGGCCGTGGCCTACCACCTGGCCCTGGGCCACGACCTGGCCGTCGCCTATCACCTGGCCACCTCCCGCCTGGAGGCCATCCGCCCCCTCGGCCAGCCCGCCTTGCCAGCTTTACGCGCCGCCTGCTCCCTCTATGACTGGCGCACTGCCGGCCCCGTCGCCATCCTGATGCTCAAGCTAGGCCTGGATCCGGCCGACCCGCTGCTGGACCAGATCGAGACCGCTCTGGACGCCGCTGCCGCCGTCCCCGACGGCGCCCTGGTCCGCACGGTGGGGCCGCCGAGCAAGCCGAGCGCCACCTCGCGCGGCCGCGAGCAGCGACTCGCGCTCCAGTTCACCATCCCGCGCGACGACGACCGCCAGGCCGCCCGCGAGCTATTGTTCCGGCTGCGGCGCATGCGAGAGCGCCTCCTCCAAGCGCAAGCCGACGACGAGGCCCATCGCGCCACCGCCCGACCCAAGCGACGGCCGCCCAATAGCGACGCCCAACCCAAAGCCGGCACCTTTACGCGGGGCGCTTGACACCACTCCCCTCCCACGGTTAACCTCCGCTATAGGAGGTGCCCCATGCAGACTATCACCCTTGGCCAGACCGACCTCCAGGTCCCTCGCTTGGGCCTGGGCAACATGCGGCTGCCCATGGTGACCATTGGCGACAAAGAGTATCTCGACTACCAGGCCGCCATCGGCATCATCCAGCACGCTCTGGACGCCGGCGTCCGCTACCTGGATACCGCCTTTATGTACTGCGCCGAAGAGTCCGAGATCGCCGTCGGCCGCGCCCTGAACACGTGGAACGGCCCTCGCGATGAGGTCGTCCTCACCACCAAATGCACCAAATTCCGCATGAGCAACCCCGGCGACCTCCGCCGCATGCTCGAGCATCAGCTCGTCAAGCTGGATCGCGACCGCGTCACCTACTATCTCTTTCACGGCGTCGGCTGGGACAACTGGCACGAGATCGACCAGCGCACGGGCTGGATCGACGACATGCTTGCCGTCAAAGAAGAGGGCCTGGTGGAGCACATCGGCCTCTCGTTCCATGACAAGCCCGAGGCGCTGATCCGCCTGGTGGACGAGGGCCTGTTCGAGCTGATCACCTGCCAATACAACTACCTGGACCGCTCCAACGAGGATGCCATCCAGTATGCCCACGATCACGGCCTGGCCGTCGTGGTGATGGGCCCGGTGGGCGGCGGCCGCCTGGCCGTGGTGCCCGCAGGTCTAGCCGAAGAGCTCGCTATCGACGAGACCGGCGCCGCTGGCCTGGCGCTGCGCTTTGTCCTAGCTCACCCGGGCGTGGACGTCGCCCTCTCGGGCATGGGCAGCATCGCCATGGTCGATCAGAACGTCGCCGCCGCCTCCCAGGGGCCGCTCTCACCCGCCGAGGTCGATGCCATCACCCGCATGATGGACCAGGCCCGGGCGCTGGCCGACCTCTACTGCACCGGCTGCCAGTACTGCATGCCCTGCCCGCACGGCGTCAACATCTCGCGCTGCTTTGAGCTCTACAACTACCACAACGTCTACGGCCTCAAGGATTACGCCGTGGAGCAGTATCGCCGTCTCATCGCGCGCAACGCCGACGCGTCGGTCTGCACCCAATGCCAGGAATGCCTGACCAAGTGCCCCCAGGGCATCCCCATCCCCGATCAGCTCGACGAGGTGGACGCGCTGCTGGGCGCATTGGCGCGGGGCTGATGCCGGCCTTCCGTTGCGGTACCCGCGCCACGTAGAAACGCGGGCCTGTGAGAGGTTTACCATCTTACCCCTCACACGCCCGCGTCACGCGTCCCCGCCCGCAGCTTCCCCAGAGGCCTGGACGAGGGAGGCTACCCCTAGTCCGCCGCCTCCTGCGCTTCGGCCTGCTCCACCAGCGCCATGGCCTCGTCCCAGGTGGGCTGCCCGTGAAATCCCCCCGGCTGCGTGGTAGCCAGCGCGCCGCACGCCGCCGCCACCTCGAGGCAGCGCCGCAGCGGCTCATCCCGCAGCCACGCCGCCACAAATCCGCCGTCGAACGTGTCGCCGGCGCCAGTCGTATCCACCACCTCCACGGCAAAGGCTGGCACCTCCACCAGCTCCTCGCGGCTGGCCGCCAAGGCACCGCGCGCTCCTCGCTTGACCACCACCAGCGGCACCAAGCTCAGCGCCGTCCGCAGCCCCGATGACAGATCGCTCTCGCCGGTGATGGCCAACAGCTCCTGCTCGTTGGGCAGAAACAGATTCAGGTCCTCAAAGAACCCGCCCAGATACCAGCCCTCGGCCGGATCCCAGTTGGTATCCAGCGACACCGTCAAGCCAGCCGCTTGGGCCTCGCGCATCATGCCCGGCATCGCCGGCCGCAGCCCGTGCAGCAAAAAGGGGCTGGCTACATGCAGATGCCTAGCCCCCTGCAACCAGTCCGCGGGCAGGTCCGCTGGGCCGATAGCCGCAATCGACCCCAGGTACGTCAGCATGGCCCGATCCTGCCCCGTGGAGAGATGGACCGTCGCGCCGGTCTTGATGCTTGGATCCACGATGACATGCTCGGGCGAGAGACCCACCTTTTCCAGCTCACCAAGCAGATACCGCCCCAGCAGGTCGTCCCCCACCTTGCTGATAAAGCGCACGCGCAGGCCCATCCGGGCGGCGCTGGCCGCAAAAATGGCCGACGAGCTGCCGGCGCACACGTCCAGGTCGTCGATCAGCTTTTCCACCTGGCCGAACGCCGGCACCACATCGCCCTGCAGGATAATGTCGGCGTTGAGCTCGCCCACCACCACCACGTCATACGCCGCGTCGCCGCCGATGGTCATACGCTCCCCTCCTCCGAACGCGTCTCCATGGCCGTGCCCGTCAGCCGGATGGCCATGACCACATTGCGTGGCCGGTCGGGATCCTGCCCGGCCGCCATGGCGCGATAGTAGGCCAATAGCTGCAGGAACGGCAGGTATAGCACCGATCGCGCCAGCTCGGGGAGGTCGCATCCCACCGGCAACCAGGCGGCATAGGCATCGGCGTACACGGGCTGCTGCGGCCCCAGCGCCACCACCCGCGCCCCCCGCTCACACAGATCGGCCAGCACGCCCTCCTCGTAACGCCCCATAGCATCCGAGAGCAGCGCCACCACCAGATGCCGCTCATCCACCAGCGCCATGGGCCCATGCCGAAACTCCATGGCATGGAACGCCTCGGCCGTGGCCAAGGCCATCTCTTTCATCTTGATCATCGCCTCGCCGGCCAGGCCATACCGCATTCCTGATCCCAGATAGCTTACCCGATCCCAGCCCGCGTCCGCCCAGCGCTGCGCCAGCGCGTCGGCCGCCGCCACGGCCTCCCCCGCCAAAGACGGCAACCTGGCCAGCTCCTCAACGAGGGCGACACAGCCAGCGCCCTCCGTCTGGCTGCATCCCGCACTAGAGCCCATCCGCGCCACCAGCATCTGCGTGGCCACCAGCATGCCGGCAAACGAGCGCGTCTGGGCAAAGCTGCGCTCCTGACCCTCGGGCAGCGCCACCGTCACATCGGCCAAGGCCGCCAGCTCGCTGTCGGGATAGCAGGTCACCACCGCCACCCGGCAGCCCCGCTCCTTGGCCAGCCGCACCGCCATGGCCGTCTCGCTGGTGGCCCCCGAGCGCGAGAGTGCCACCACCAGCGGCCGGTGGCCCGTCGCCAACGTCCACCCGTCGCCCAGCGCCAGCTCGGACGACGGCACAGCCCGGGCGGCCACGCCCAGCACCTGGGTCACCCACGGCGCCAGCGCCTGCGCCAAATAGTAGGTCGAGCCGCACCCCATCAGCAGCATCCCGCCACGCCCGGCCTCGGCCAGCATGGTCAACGCGCCTTCAGGCACCGCCTCGGCGGCCCGCAACCCTCCCCGCCAGCTGTCGCCCTGGGTGCTAATCTCGTCCAGCGTATAGCGGCCGCGCGTCTCATGCGTCATGAAGCCCTTCCTTTTCCTTATCAGCTTGGCGTTGGCGTCGAGCCCGCCGCTTTTGCTGCTTGATCACCTGCTTTTCCAACATATCGATAAAGCGCAGCGTCACAAACACCAGCACACCGCCCAGTACGCCGGTAAAATACTCGCCGAGCCCGATGGTCATGCCCACCGCCGCCGAGGCCCATACCGCCGCAGCCGTGGTCAACAGGCGCACCTCGCCGCGCTGCTGCAGGATCAACCCCGCGCCCAAGAACCCCACGCCGCCCGCGATGCCGCTCATCGCGCGCACCGCCTGGATCTCTTCGCCGGCAGCCATGGCCGCGCCCGTCGCGCCCACCACATAGATGGCCGCCGCCAGCGACACCAGAATCAGCGTGCGCAGCCCGGCCGGCTTGCCCTCGAGCTCGCGTTCCCAGCCGATCAGCCCCCCGATCAGCATGGCCAGCAGCAAGCGGCAGGTGACGTCGAACCAGCCCAGCCCCATAGCAGCCTCCTATTGACCTTGCTCTTTAGGCCTCTATGATAGCCGCCCAAGGCCGCTGGCTCAAGCGCTCGGACGGCTCCTCGCCCGCACTCTCGCCGACGCCACTGACTCTTTGCGCGCGAGAGCCGGACCTTTTTTCCCCCAGCAAGCCCGCTTTCCCCACCCGGCCGGAACCCTGCCCCGTTCCGTGCGTAGAGGGTCATAGGAACAGCGACAACGTACCAGCCGCATAGGAACCAGGATGAGCGATACCAAACCGTTAGCCGTCGGCGTCGTCGTCAAGCAGCGTTACCGCGTCACCCGTCTGATCGCCGGTGGCGGCATGGCCTGGGTGTATGCCGTCCGCGAGGACCTTCCTGACGGCAGCTACCGCACCTGGGCCATGAAAGAGCTGCGCCCCACCACCAACGACCCCCAGGCTCTCGAAGAGTCCCGCCTGCTCTTTGAGCAAGAGGCGAACCTGCTGGTGCGGCTCCGCCACACCTATCTCCCCACCGTCTCGGCCTTTTTCCAGGAGAATGGACGGGCGTACCTGGTGATGGAGTACGTCCGCGGCGAGTCGCTAGAGCGCCGGCTGGAGCGCGCCAACGCGCCCATCCTGGAAGCCCAGGTCCTCGATTGGGCCATCCAGATATCCGAGGTGCTCCACTATTTGCACACCCAGCCCCAGCCGATCATCTTTCGCGATATGAAGCCCTCCAACGTCATGGTGACGCCCGATGCCCGCATCAAGTTGATCGATTTCGGCATCGCTCGCACCTACAAGCAAGGCCAATCGCACGATACCTACGCCATGGGCTCGGAGAACTATGCCTCGCCAGAGCAATGGGGCGACGCCCAAACCGACCCTCGCGCCGATGTCTATGGACTCGGCGCCACCATGTACCACCTGCTGACCAACGTGCCGCCGCTGCCGCCCTTTGTGCCCGGCGAGCGAGTCCCCGTCCAGCAGTACAACCCGGCCGTCTCCCACGCCACCGCCCAGGTGATCGAGCGGGCCATGGC
>DAIRUQ010000132.1:0-6417 GCA_036803245.1 Chloroflexota bacterium
TCGCCAAAGGTGTTGGCATTGATAGTCTCAGCTATGCGCTTGGGACCTCTCGTGAACAGCGTCATCTCGTCCTGCGCGCCGGCGAGGGCGAGGGAGATCAGGATCATGTGGGCGTCGTACGAGCGCAGCCAATCGCTGCGGTTCTCAAGCGCGACCTCGAAAGAGACCTCGGACAAATGGCCGTCCGTCAGGGTGTATTGGTAGACCGGCATCTCGGCGGCGCCGATCTGGATGTAGGCGGTGCCATCGAACGGGCGCTGCGCCCATTGGCCGTTTCGATTCAGGTACTCGTTGCCAAAGCCAACACTGAGGAGGTCGGCATAGTGGGCATGGTTCTCTGAAAACTCGGCTATGGTCAGGTCGCCCCGATTGGGCGGAATGTACTGAGCCGCGATCGCCAGGGCTAGTCCCGCCACCAGCAGCACATGGGCGCCGACCCAGAGCACCCAGCGAAATCCCCTGGTGTCCTTGACGGTATAAGAGAGTCCCTCATCCCACGGCAAGGCCCGGTTGTCGCTGCATCGCCGGTAGCTCTTCCAGAGGCGGACCAGGCTATAGATGGGCAGGTTGTAACCCATGCCAGCGCCCACAACGCCCCAGGTGCGCCGCAACCCGGCACCATAGCTAAGGCGACGGCCTCGCAGATCCGTCAGCTGGAGACCAAAGATCGCCTTCCCGGGCGTGGTGCCAAGCAGCCACAGCCAAAGCGGCTCCAGGGCCAGCATGATGGCGATCGTGACAAAGCTATCGAACAGGCTCTCGAACAGGTTCTTGGATGCTATGTTCGAGCGAAGCCCAAAGACCAAGATCAGTTGCCATAGCAGGCCATAGATGCCGAGATCGAGCGTTCTGGCGAAATACCTTCGCCACGGGTAAAAGGCGTGGGCTGGCGACGAGTCACTCGCCAGCGTCGCGGTGGCGCTTTCGGCAGCGGTGCGTCTGGCTGCGAGCTGGCCTGGCTCGGTCGTTAGGCTATGTGGCATGACGGAGAGACGTCCTCCTTTGGTCGCGCGGTTCTGACCGGCGCTCGTCGAGAGACACGAGCGCCAAGATGCCGGGACGCCGTAGCAGTCCCCGGTCTAGGGCCGCCAGAAGGTCTGGCACTCGGCCTTGTCCATGATGTTGAACGCGATCATCCGCTCCAGCAGTCCGTAATCCACGGGGCTGTCCCATGGGATGCGGAGCAGTTGTTTGCTGTGATCATAGCCGGCCTCGCGAATGTCGTCCGAGAAGTGGATGATCCCTGCCCGCTCGGGCGCCACGGCCAGATGATGCTTTGCTACGCTATAGCCGACGATAAAGGTGCCGTGATGGGCGAACATCGGCTGATTCCACGCGATCCTCGGCTCTAGATCCGGGAATGTCTCTGCGACCCACGCCAGGACCGCCGCGGTTCGCTCGCGCTGCTCCGGGTTCTCGATGCCGGCAAGAAAACTCGCAAAGTTCTCCATGTCGCTCCTTTGTGGAGACTGCCGATCAACGTGGAGCTGATGGTGTGCCACAAGGTCGGCACGTGTGTTAAGGGTGAGTCCCTGTGTGCAGGATGCTTTGAGCCCCTTGCTTGGCTATTCCCCTCCGCTAGACGATGTAACAAGTGCTAGGGCTCACGGGGAGTGCATCCATACTACGCATACTGGGCAGCGTTTCTGCGGTGGCAGGTGCTCCGGCTGGACTTTTCCTAGGGCACCTCCGAAGTGGCTCGCCTAGCGGATGTACGAGACGATGTTGGCCTTCCTAGGCGATGCGTCGGCGGAGTCACCGCTTGGGTAGCCAAAGACCGCTGCCGCGTACGGCTGGTAGCCTTTGGGAATCTGCAGCGATCGGTAGAACTCGGCCGCTCGCGGTGAACGGAATGCGAGGGTGATGAAAAAGAGCCAGCACGCCCCTAGCCCCAACGACTCGGCGGCGATGAGCATGTTCTCTGTGGCGGCGGCGCAGTCTACCTGCGGCGATGGGCTCTGTTCGTCGCCCGACACCACGACCAGCGTGGGGGCGCCGTGCAGGCAGTCGTAGCTCTCCTCCGCCGCCAGCGTGGCCAGAAAGCCGCCCATACCGCGCGCGACCTCCTTGGCTGCGGCGTTGAGCGCTGCCAGGAGCTCCACCCTCTGTACCACGGCAAAGTGCCAGGCTTGGTCACCCGCGTGGGGGGCATACATGCCCGCCTCCACGATCGCGGTGAGCTCGTCGTCCGTGATCTGTGCGTCAAGGTAGGCGCGGACGCTGCGACGGCGACGAATGGCGGCTAGGGTCTCGTTGTTCGTTGGGTCGGGCATGGGCGTCTCCTGTGGCTGAGCCATCTGCGAAGGGAGCTACGGTCGAGGGCTAGCGAGTGAGCAGCGCCACCGTCTCCACGTGGTACGTCTGCGGGAACATGTCCACCGGCTGGATTCGCTCCACAGCATACCCCAGGCTACCCAACCGTGCAATGTCGCGAGCCAACGTACTCGGCTCGCACGAAACATAGACGATGCGCTCGAGCTCGAGTGCCGATAGAGCCTGAAGCACCGGCTCAGCGCATCCCGCTCGGGGTGGATCGAGGATCGCCTTGGTCCAGCGGCCGCTCACACCGGCAAGAGCCTCCTCGGCGGGGCCCTCCAGCCAGCGCAGGTTTGTCTGGCCCGCTGCGTTGACGCGGGCATCGGCGACGGCCGAGCCCTCCGATTCGATCCCAAGCACCTCGCTGACCCGATCGGCAATGCTCAGTGCAAAGACGCCGACGCCGCTGTAGAGGTCCAACACGCGATCGGTGGGCGAGGGCGCCAGCATCTCCAGCGCCACTCGAACCAAGGTCTCGGCCTGAGCCGTATGCACCTGGAAGAACGAGCCCGCCGAGACGCGGTAGTGCCTGTCCATCAGTTGCTCATGGTACCAGGGATCACCCTGGACAGTGTGGACGGCGTCGCCCTGCACCCAGGCGTAGGCGTCCACCGGGAGCTTGGTGGTAGGGGCGCGAGGTGATCCCTCCACCACGACCAGCGACTCGCCCGTGTTGGCCCCCACGCGCAGGCTGGCCCGGCGGAACCGAAGGTTGGCCTCGCGCAGGGCGTCCCAGGGCGCTTGTAGGAGAGGGTGTGCCAGGAGACAGCGTTCGATGGGCACCACGCGATGGCTCTCGCGCGCCAGGAGCCCCAACCGCGCCGTACCAGCGAAGCGTACCTGCAGGTGGTTTCGGTAGGCCAGCGGCGTGGTGGCAGGCAGGATCGGATCCACGGGCGGGTCCTGTAGCGCTCCGATGCGGGCCAGCGTCTCCTCGACGATCTTGGTCTTGAGCACGGCCTGGGCTGAGTAGGCGATATGCTGCCACTGGCAGCCGCCGCAGGTGTCGGCGTAAGGGCAGGGCGGCGTGCGTCGGTGGGGCGAGGGCTCCAGCACGTCGACGACCGTGGCTCGCAGAAAGCGAGCGAGTCGCTCTGTGATCTGGGCGCGCACGCGTTCGCCGGGAATCCCTCCACGTACGAACACGACCTGTCCCTCGTGGCGGGCGATAGCATCGCCACCGTGGGCCATGTCGGTGAGATCCAGGAGCAGGTTCTCGCGCGAGCTGTTGAGCGTCATGCAGCGACTATAGGCGCCCGCGGCAGCTTGGTCAAAGCCCGTCTGTGGCTTTGGTGCGGCTCCCAGGTTGTGCTATAATCGCCGCGCCTATGGAGCATGAGCGGTGGATGCGTGAGGCGCTGGCAGAGGCCCGAGCGGCAGCGGCCATCGGCGAGGTGCCGGTGGGGGCTGTGGTGGTGGTCGACGATCGTGTTGTCGGCCGGGGCCATAACCTGACCCGCCTCTGGCGTGACGCAACCGCCCACGCCGAGATGTTGGCCATGCGCCAAGCGATGGCGGCGATGGGCGCCGAGCGATTGGCGGGTTGTGACCTCTACTGCACGCTGGAGCCCTGTGCTATGTGTGCGGGGGCCATGGTATTGGCCCGGGTGGACACGCTGGTCTTTGGCGCTCGCGACCCCAAGGCTGGGGCGGCGGGATCGGTGCACGACCTGGTGCGCTCGCCCTGGCTCAACCATCGGATCAAGGTGGTGGCGGGCGTCTTGGCGGAGCCATCCGGCGAGCTGTTGTCAGCGTTCTTTGCACAGCTTCGCGCGGGCTCGTAGGCAGCAATCGAACACGGAGGGGTGCCGGAGCGGCCGATCGGGGCGGTCTCGAAAACCGTTGTGGCGCTTGCGCCACCGTGGGTTCGAATCCCACCCCCTCCGCCTCTATCTCAACAGCTTGGCCACGCTCCCTGCCTTTCGCGATGACATCTCCGTCCTTGCGGGTAGGGGCTCGTTCTGATCGGCTCTTTCCTCAACGTCTGGCGACTCCAGGAGGTCTCTGCCATGCCCATCTATTGGGGTGATCTACATAACCATTGCGGCATCAGCTATGGCTATGGGTCCCTGGAGAACGCCCTTGCAGTGGCCCGGGGGCATCTGGATTTCTGCGCGGTGACGGGCCACGCCATGTGGCATGATATGCATCCATCGCGCCCCGAGACCGCCTTTGTCGTGGGATTTCACCGCAAGGGCTTTGCCAAACTCGCGGCCCGGTGGGACGAGGTCCGGCGTCTCGTTGAAGAGGCCAATCAGCCAGGCGAGTTTGTCACGTTCCAGAGCTATGAGGCCCACTCGTCCGAGTTCGGCGATCATCACATTCTGTCGCCCTCGCCGGACCTACCCCTGCTCGAACCGGATGCGCCCGCCGCGCTGATGGGGCGTTTGAGCGTGACGGCCATCGCGGTGCCCCACCACACCGCCTACGTTCCCGGCTATCGCGGCATCAACTGGGATGCCTATGAGCAGGACATGAGCCCGGTGGTCGAGATCTACTCCAAGCACGGATCTGGTTTGCGCGATGACGGGCCGTATCCTTATCTGCACACCATGGGGCCTCGCGATGGGCGCAACACAGCGGAGGCGGGGTTGCGCCGCGGCCATCACTTTGGCCTTATCGCATCTACCGATCATCATGCCGGCTTTCCGGGCTCCTACGGCGACGGCCGGGTGGCGGTGCTGGCCGCCGACAAGACGCGGGAAGCGATCTGGGAGGCCCTGCTCGCGCGCCGCTGCTATGCCGTCACTGGCGACAAGATCCAGTGCGAGTTCGCGGTGGATGGCGTGACCATGGGCGGCGTGGCGCCAGCGAGCGATCGAGCGGAGCTCGTTCTCGATGTGGTCGGGTGCGACCGACTCGATCAGGTGGTGCTTTACAGGAACGCGCAGCCGTGGCGGGTGGTGGGAGGTCCTCAACTGACCAGCAGCGCTCCCGCGAGCCGCTTCAAGGTCCGGCTGGAGATGGGCTGGGGACGCTCGCCTGATCCCTATGGTTGGCAGGGCATTGCGCGCGTGACCGGCGGGACCATCGTAGACGTGGAGGGGTGTTTTCGCGGCGTGAGCCGCCTGGCTCCCAGCGAAGAGCTGGGCGACGACTCCGGTGTGAACGCCCTGCGCCAAGCGATCCTCGACCGCTCCTCGGACGAGGTGGCATGGGAGTGCACCAGCTTTGCCAATGTGTCCACGTTGCATCCACAGACCGCCGCCATCGTGCTAGAGATCGAGGGCGATGCCGACACGTTGCTGGCGGTGGAAGCCAATGGGGTGCAGTTGCAGCAGACGCTCGGCGAGCTCTGTGAGCGCGGCGTCGCACAGCATACCCGTCCATGGGCTTCCGAGGCCTTGTTACTGCATCGGGCGGTGCCAGCGCGAGCGTACCAGATCAGCGAGGTCTGGGAACTGGGGCGCACCGAGCCGGGCGATACCTGGTATGTGGAGGTACGCCAGGCTAACGGGCAGTACGCCTGGCTTTCGCCGGTGATGATCCAGGGCGTTGGCTGAAAGCGGCCTCTGAGCCAACGCCCGCGTTCTCGCGCCCCTAGTGGAGGCAGCCCCGGGCCGCGATGGTCCATACGTCGGTGACCAGGCCATCGCGCACCGCGAAAAAGCGATCGTGCAGGTTGTTGGTGGTACAGCCGTGGGTGGGGATCAGCGTTACGCGATCGCCCAAGGCCAGTGGCTGGCCGCTCTCGCGCTCCAACACGCCGTGCTCCTCGGACAGGTGCGCCAGCCGCCAGCCCTCGGGCGAGCGCACAGGCGGGTTACCGAACTCGGTGGTGGCGCTCTTGAGGCCCGCATCCAGCACGGCGCGATCATCACGCGGCACCGAGATCACCTGGGCGACGATGGTCACCGCCGGCTCGAACCCCAGCTCTAGCCCGCCATAGCGGGCGTCCATGGTAGCATACGAGCCGGGCTGGATCTCGGTGATGCCGGGGAACCGAGCCGTCATGGCGGCGGTGCCGGTGCCGGCGGCTGAGACGACGTCACAGGGGAGGCCGTTGTCTCGCAGCAGGGTGGCGGTCGCCACCAGCGGGGTCAGGGCCGCCTCGACGGCCTGGGCGCGCTTGCCAGCGTCGGGGATCATGACAGCATGGCC
>DAIRUQ010000133.1:0-6352 GCA_036803245.1 Chloroflexota bacterium
CGCTGTTCGCCGCCGCGCTGGCCCGCCCCGCCAGTTGCCGCGCCCACATCAACGCCTTGATGCATACGGCGGGCTATTTCAAGAACCAGCTCACCCCTCAGGAAAAGGCCTTTTTCGGCGAGCGGCTCGAGTCCTATCGCGCGGGGCAAACCACCCTGGCCACGCTGCGCGACCTGATGCGGGCCTGGATCGTGCGCTTTGGCGACGAGTACCTGGCGCAGCAGAGCTATTTCGCGCCCTACCCCGTGGCCTTGGTCGATACCTCCGACTCGGGCGGCGAGCACGCCTGCCTGGACGACGCCCAGGGGCGGTCGGCATGATCCACCCCGAGCGCCTGCGCGACCTGAACGCCGAGCCGATCCGCGCCAGGGGAGGCTATCTCCTCTACTGGATGCAGCGAGCCCAACGTGCCCGCTACAACCACGCCCTGGAGCACGCCATCCGCCTGTCCAACCAGCAGGGCCTGCCACTGCTGGCGGCCTTTGCGCTGACCCCACGCTTCCCCGCGGGCAACCGCCGCTCCTATGCCTTTATGCTGGAGGGCCTGCGCCAGACCCAGGCCGATCTGGCGGCGCGGGGCATCCCGCTGCTGCTGGGGCGCGGCGAGCCGCCGACCGTCCTCGCCGAGCTGGCCGCCGACGCCGCCTGCGTCGTCACCGATCGCGGCTATCTGCGGGTGGAGCGGGCCTGGCGCCGCGAGCTGGCCGAGGGGCTGGCCTGCCGCCTGGTCCAGGTCGAGACCGACGCGGTGGTCCCCGCCGACGTCACCAGCGACAAGGAAGAATACGCCGCGCGGACCATCCGCCCGCGCATTCATCGGCACCTGGCCACCTACCTGGCGCCGCTGGAGGAGACCACCTTAGAGCGTGACGGGCTGGAGCATCCCCTGGCGCAAGCGTACTCCTGGGACGCCACACCAGCGCCGCTGGACGCCCTCGACCTCCCCGCCGAGCCCCGCCCCGTATCGTGCTGGCGGGGCGGGTATGCCGAGGCGCGCCGACGGCTGGATGGGTTTGTCGCACACGGGCTGGCGGGCTATGGCGACGACCGCAACCGCCGCTCCATCGAGGGCGATGCCTGGGCGACGTCGGGGCTGAGCCCCTACCTGCACTTTGGCCAGATCTCGCCGCTGGAGGTCGCGTTGGCCGTCCACGCGCGCCAGGCCGATCACCCCGAGGGCGTAGCCGCGTTTCTCGAGGAGATGGTGGTGCGCCGCGAGCTGGCCATCAACATGTGCCTACACAATCCCGCCTATGATAGCATCGCCTGCCTGCCCGACTGGGCCCGCACCACCCTGGCCGAGCACGCCGCCGACCCGCGACCCGTCACCTACACCGCGGCGCAGCTAGAACAGGGCCGCACCGACGACCCCTATTGGAACGCCGCCCAGCGCGAGCTGCGGCGAACGGGCAAGATGGACGGCTATATGCGCATGTATTGGGGAAAGAAGCTGCTCGAGTGGACCCCCGACCCCGCCACGGGCTATGACCTGGCCGTGACGCTGAACGATCGCTACGAGCTGGACGGCCGCGACCCCAACGGCTTTGCGGGGGTGGCCTGGTGCTTTGGCAAGCACGACCAGGCCTGGAAGGAGCGCCCCATCTATGGCAAGGTGCGCTATATGAACGCCAAGGGCCTGGAGCGCAAGTTCGATATGGACGCCTATGTCGAGCGGATCGAGGCGCTGGAGCGCGAGGCGACCGAGGCGACGCCATGATCCGCGTGCTGATCTGCGACGACCAGTGGCTGGTGTGCGAGGGGCTCACCGCCATCCTGCAGGGGGCGCGCGACATCGAGGTGGTGGGCGAGGCCCACGACGGCGACGAGGCCGTGCACAAGGCTCGCGAGCTGGCGCCCGATGTGGTGCTGATGGACCTCAAGATGCCGATCATGGATGGCATTGAGGCCACCCGCCGCATCGTGGATGAGCGCCCCGCGGCCCGCGTGTTGGTGCTGACCACCTATGGCGACGACGAGTCGGTCTTTGACGCCATTCGCAGCGGCGCGTCGGGCTACCTGCTCAAGGGCACGACGCGCGACCAGTTGCTGGCCGCCGTCCGCGGCACGGCGGCGGGCGAGGCTCACATCGACCCCGAGGTAGCGGGCAAGCTGCTGCGCCACGTCCAGCGGGGGGCCGCCGCGTCGCCAGACACCGCCGCGTTGGACGCCCTCAGCGAGCGCGAGATGGACGTCTTGCGCCTGCTGGCCCACGGCCGCAGCAACGACGAGATCGCCGCCGAGCTCTACCTGACGCGGGGCACGGTGCGCAACTATGTCAGCGCCATCCTGCAAAAGCTGGACGTATCCGACCGCACCCAGGCGGCGCTATTGGCGCAACGGTACGGCTTGGGGCGAGAGGACGAGGGCGACTGAGACGAAAACGCCGCCCCAGGGAGCCTGAGGCGGCGATGCGTGCGAGATCGGTGGGGTTTAGGTATAGTGCAGGTAGGCGGTGGCGACGCAGTCGCGATCGGCCACCACGCGTACCCAGTGCGCCGAGAACCCCGTGGGAAAGACGTGGTGCTTGTAGCCACGGGCGGGCACCGTCATGCTGGCATAGCTGACCCAGCTCCCGTCGCCCACGAAGTCCACCTGCACGTCGAACGTGACCGGCGCGTCAGCCTGGTGGCTCAGGTGCAGCACCTTGTGCTCGAACCCCGTCATCAGGTAGGGGTCCGAGGGCTGCCCCGCGCGCACATTCGTGCGGAGCCAGGGACCGCCCCACCCCTGCGGCTTGCCAAACTGCCACAGGTCGTCGGTCTTGCCGAACCAGAGATTGGCCTGGGGCTGCCCCACGAACGGGTTGGCGTCGCCGATGGGCGTGGTCTGATCGCCCGCCATCACCAGCATGCCGCGCCACGAGCAATAGTCGCCGATAATGCGCAGGTGGCTGCTCACAGGGCGCACGCCCCACACCTTGCCCGCGTACTGCATGGCGGGCAGCTCGTAGAACATGCCGCTGCAATCCATCAGCCAGCGCTCGGATTCGACCTCGCGGATGCGGGGCCACTCGGTCGTCCAGGAGTGATCCTGCGTATGGGTGGCCTTGGGCAGGCGGTAGGTGTCCCAGCCGTCGGCGCCCTCGATGTGGACCTTGAGGATGGCCGAGGCGTTATCGGCGCCCATGGCCAGCATGGCCGTGCCGATGGGCGAGGTGCTCTGGGTGACCGCGTTGAACTGGCAGGTCTCCAGGATGCGCCACTCGGTGCCGTCCCACTCGGCCAGCCGCCCCTGCCACTCGCCCTGGACATAGTCGGCGTTGGTGTAGGTGTTGTTGGCCACCACCACGCGGCCGTGGCCCGTGCAGCCGTCCTTGAAGTGGAGATGCTCCACGTCGCCCAGGTCCAGCTCTTTGGTGAGGTCAAACAGCAGCGTTGATTCCAGCGTCTCCAGGTCGACCTCGAAAAAGAGCGCCTCCATGGTCAGGTAATAGACCTTGCGCTCGGGTTCGGTCAGATGCTTCATGGTAGCGGTGAGGCGATAGGGCACCAGCGACGCGATGGTGCGCACGTTGCCCTCGACGTCGATGACGTGGGGGCCGATGAGGAGCTGGTTGGTGGCCTTGTGGATGATGCGGTTGGCATAGGTGCCCTCGACGCTGGCGGGGTGCTTGTGCAGCGCCATGGTCTCATCCAGCCAGAACAGGCCCGTGCCCACGCCCGAGCCCGGGTTGGCGGGATAGGTGATGAACCAGAGTCGGTCGGCCCAGGGCATCAGCGCGCCGATGCCCGTCTCGGTGCGGGGGGTGTGCCCCGCCACCACCGCCAGGTGCGGGAATACGCCGCTCACCTGCACCGAGCCCTGCCTGGCGATCTCGCTGCTACCCATCATCCCACCTCCTCCACCAGATAGGCCTTGAGCGCGCGCGCCAAATCCTGGCCGAACAGGCGAGCCGTCTCCTGGTTCACCTCGGCGCCGCTGGCGTTGGCGTACGCGATCTCGATGCTGCCGCCCATCCCGATATAGTCCTCGCTCTGGGCCCAGCGCCCGAACGAGTTGCCCTGGCTAGAGTTGCTGGGCACGTTCCACGCCTGGCCAAAGGGCAGGTTGTTAGCGGGGTCATAGGGCAGGGGCCCGCGCAGCTCACGCTGAATCAGCTCGGAGAAACGGATCACCTTGGCCCAGTTCTCCTGGTCAGAGCCGCCAGGAAAATAGATCTCTTCATTGTGTGGGCCACGGATGTGGGGGCAGTGCATGTCCAAGGCGATATCCAGCCGCCCCTGCGCCCACGCTGGCACCTGCTCACGGATGGCGCGGATGGTCGGATGGATGCTGCCAGCGGGCGTATCGCCGTTATAGTCACGGTTATGGTCATGGGGGCGGCGATTCTTGCCCTGGTCGCCGTCCTCCACGCCGTCCTTGTCCACAAAGGGCACCGCAAAGAACTGGACGTGCTCGCGGAACCAGGCGCCCAGCTCGGTGTCGCCGAGCACGGTAGCCAGGATGCCCTCCATGGCGATGGTGGCCATCATCTCGCAGCAGTGGTGCCGCGAGGTCAGCAGGATGCGATAGTCGGGCTCGCCGTCCAGCTTGCCCACCAGCAGCTTTTCGGCCAGACGGCCCTTGTTGGTCAGGCAGAGGGCCTCGGCGCGCAAGTAGGGGCTATCCACGTGTTGCGCCAGGAACGCCGCCAGGTTGCGCTGCAGGTAGGGCATGCCAAAGGAAAAGCGCACGTCGTCGACGCCCGCGGGCACAGTATAGTCAAAGCTCTGGCCGTCCACGGCCTCGGCGCCGAGCCAGCTCCACGTCCAGCCGCCATCGGTGCTGACGCCCGGACCACGCACGCCGATCACGTTGCTCTGCGTGAACCGCACCGTGATCGTGCGCCCGGCCGCCCCCCGCACGGAAAAGTACCAGTAAAACCAGTCGCCCTCGGTGTCACGCAGATCCTGATGCACCGAGATCACGTCGCCTTCAATGCTATCGACAACGATATTCCCACCAGGGAAATCGCAATCCACCATCAACATCGCGTCCCTCCTGATCTGGCCATTCCAGACCTACTCGACGGCAGCGCTACCTAGATCAAGGAGGCGGTGAAGCGTGGCCCACCGCCTCCTCACACACGATCGGATCGTCAGCTAGGGAAGCAGATCCACGTTACGGAGCTGTTCCCGCGCATCCTCCATGACCTCATCCAGGCCATAGGTGGTCTTGGCGGTCTCGACAAAGGCATCCCAGTTCTCGAGCAGCTCTTCGCCCGTCGCAAACTTCATGTGCATTTCCTGCATGTAGGCGTTCAGGTCAGGCCACAGCGGGTGTGACGCGACCAACGGCGTGACATGCGGGACCAGCGGCTGCGAGATGGAAAAGATCTGGCGATCCAGGAGCTTGCCTTCCTCGTCGGGGAGGAACTCGTTCGTTTCGTTGGTATAGTAGTAGAAATAGCCCTCGTCGCCACGACGGAAGACGGCCCAGTAGCTGTGCCAGCCCATCGAGGTGAGCGTGTATCGGTGGGTACGACGGCCGGTCTCATCCATGCTGTACATGACGCCAGGGATACCATAGATCACGCGATGGTAGAGCTCGGTGTCGGGGTTCATGATGTCATTCATGAACCGCATGATGGCGTCCATCTTGCCGGGCTCATCGGTGGCGCTACGGGTAAAGTAGAACTGGACGTCCACCGGCGTGCCAGCCCAGGCCGACCAAGCGCCGTAAGGACCCTCAATCGCCGGCACCTGCTCCCACTTGGCCTCGGGGTTGGCTGCCGCGATGATCTCGGCAAAGCAGGCGTTGCTGGTGCAGTTACGCGTGAACTGGAACTCGGCCGAGATGATGCCCACGCGCTGCTGCGCGACGGCTTCGCGGAAGGTATCCATGCTGTGCACGGTCCAGTCTGGATCCACCACGCCGGCATCGAGCTGGGCCTTCCACCAGCGGATCGCTTCCTTGGCATAGTCGCTGAACCCGGAGAACACGACGTCATCGTTCTCGATGTACATCTGGTTCTGGCCCGGGTGGGCACCAAAGGGCGCAAAGTACGACGTCATGTACCCAAAGTTCTGCTGGCCACTAAAGCCATAGGTGTCGTTCGCGCCGTTGCCATCGGGATCGTCAAAGGTAAAGGCTTCGGCTACCTGCGCCAGTTCGTCCACCGTGGTGGGCATGGGCAGGCCGAGGTTCTCGAGCCAGTCCTGGCGCACCCAGACGGTCAGCCAGTTCGAGAACGGGCGCGGCTGCGCCAAGCCGTACTTGTTGCCACCATAGGTCAGATAGACCCACTCTTCGTCGGTGAGGTACTCGTTCAGGTAGGGCTGCGCCTGGACATGGTCGTCGATGGGCACGAGCACGCCCTGGCGGACAAACTCGGCCGACACGGCGTTCGAGGGGCCCCAGTAGGCAAAGATGA
>DAIRUQ010000134.1:0-6315 GCA_036803245.1 Chloroflexota bacterium
AAAAACCTCCAGCGCCAGCGTCGTGTCGTGGATGGTGGTTCCCTGCTGGTCGACGAGGGCTAGGCGGACGGCGATGGTTTGGCGGCCTGAGACGTCAGGCGCGCGGAACCGTAGCCACCCCTGGAAGGCGCTATCGCAGGGGGCCAGGCAGGCCGCGGCGTCCCCGCTGGCCACGATGTCACCATCCATCTCGACCTCGTAGCGAAGCTCCGCGTTCATCGGTGGATCGTTGGGATCACAGCAGACCCAGGCCTCCAGTGCGATCTCCTCGCCGCTCCAGTAGCCGTAGCGATCGGTGCGCAGGCTGGTCAGGATCGGAGAGAGGGCGTCGCGAAAGGCCCAGTAGGCCGGCTTGGCTCGGCGCTCGACATCCATGATGGTCTTCATCCAGCCGGCCGGAAACGCGTCGATGCCCAGGTGGATCGCCAGCGACTGCATCCCGCTGTCGCGCCTGAACGCCTCGGTCATCAACCGGGTGGCCCAGGCCTGATGGGCCTGGCTGGCAGCGCTCCAGTCGTCGACGCTGTGCTGGGTATCGAACCACATATAGTGAAAGCGTCCCGTCTGCGCCTGGGAGATGCGGTCGGGCGTCCAGGTCGCCTCCTCTTCCGGTGTGGCTGGCAGCCAGTCGGCCGGGTACCGGCGCCGCATCAGCTCGGCATAGTCCAGCCCCTCGGCGCCGTACTCGCCACAGCCGTAGCGCCAGCCGGGCTTGACCGGCTGCCACCAGCCCCGGTGCAGCTTGCCCAGGTCTACGCCGTGGCCGTTATACCAGGCGCAGTAGCAGTGGTTGTCGGGCATGCCGGGGCCGGGCGGATCATAGTCGCCGTCCACGGCCTTGATGACGCGATCGGGATTCTCTAGCAGGACGGCATGGTCGGCGGCCTCGAAAAACGCCTCCATCTCGGCGCGGGAGCAGTGGCGATGCAGGCTTCCGCTGCCATTGGGGAACGGTTCGTTGATATAGGTGACCATGATGTTGCAGGGGTGCCCTCGCACCAGCCGCTCCATCTCCCCGGCTTGGCGGACGGCCTCGACCCACTGGTTGCGACGCAACACGCCAAAGAGCGGTAGATCGGTCTGGGTGAGCATGCCCAGGGCGTCGCACATGGCATAGATGGCGGGCTGCACCGGGCGCTGGGTCAGCCGCAGATAGTTCATGCCGGCGATGCGGCAGAGCAGGATGTCATCGCAGAGCTGCTTCTCGTCGCCGCGCATGACGCACTGCTGCAGATGTCCCATGGTGTTGGCGCCGCGCAGGCGGATCTCCTGGCCGTTCAGGTAGAGGCGGCCCAGCGGCTCTTGGTCTCGCTCCATGGCAAAGGTGCGCAGGCCAAAGGTCTGCGAGGCCACGTCGCGCGTGCGGCCCTCATCGTCGGTGAGGCGGGCCTGTAGCGAGTAAAGCCAGGGGGCGTCGGGTGACCAGGTACGTGGCTCTGGGATGGCGAGAGGGAGCCGAAAGTAGCTCACGCCCGGACCGGCCGGCCCGCCGAGCTCGTAGGCTTCATCCTCCAGGAGCGTCTCGTGCCAGTTACGGCCATAGAGCGACAGCGACAGCGACACCGGCTGGCGCAACGAACCGGCGTTGTGCACCTCGATCCAGGCCTCGACCTTGCCCGAGGGCGCACCGTCGGCATCGGCCAGTGGCCGCACAAAGATGTCGCGGATGTGCAGCGGGTCGCGAGCCTCCACCCAGACGCGCTGGTAGATGCCCATGCCGGGCGGGCAATGGTGCCAGCCCAGGCCGGGCTGATCCCACCCGGGGCCGGTGGCGGCGTACAGCTTGTCGCCTTCGTACAGGTGTCCGTCCTCGCCCCAACTGCTGTTACCCATCATGATGGCGTCGTTCTGGACGCGGACGACCAGCTCGTTCTCACCCTCACGGACGTGGGCGGTGGCATCAAAGGAAAAGGCGCCAAAGAACCCCTCGTGGGAGCCCACATGCGCCCCATTGACGGCCACGTGGGCGATATAGTCCACGCCCTCAAAACAGAGCCAGACCGTTCCTAGGGCCAGCATCTCGGCCGTGACCTGAAAGGTGGTGCGATAGGTGGCGGTGGCGCGGCCGATGGGCGGGCCAAAGTGAGGGATCTGGACCTGTTCCCAGGGGCCGTCGTCGCCCAAACGCCAGTCAAACCGGTCCAGTAGGATGCGGATGCGGCTTTCGACCGGATCGGGAGCGTGGCACGCCAGAAAGGGCGCCATGCGCTCGCGCCAGACTGCCAGCTCCTCTTGGAGGGCCTCCGGCGTCTCGCGTCGCCGACGCGGATTCACAACACGAGCAGGGCTGGCGTCCAGCGGCAGGTTGGTGTCGGGAAGCTCTGGCGGCGCTGGCGCCACCAGCGTGTCGCCGCGGGTCGCTCGTGGTTGCGGGTCGTCGGTCGGCCGCGCGGCAATCTCGGCAAAAAGGTCGCGACGGGCGGGCCGGTTGGGTCGGTCTTGCATGGCAGATACCTTTCGTATCGGGGCGCCTAGACGCGATTGCCCAGGCGCAGCGCCGTAAAGATGTGGGTGTGCATCATGCGGATCATCACCAGCGCCTCTGCCGCCAGCAGGGCCACGCCCATCACGACGGCGATCTGGCGGGTGCTAACCCAATCCAGCAGCGGGATAAACGGTGGGACGGGTCGGCCGGCCGTGGCGCTGAGCGGAAAGTAGGGTACATAGAGCCGGGCGCAGGCGATGCCGCAGACGATGCCCGCCAGCAGCCCATAGACCAGCGAGGCGGCCTCCTCCATGAGCACGCTGCCCAGCAACGTCTCCTGGCGGAACCCCAGCGCGCGCAGCACGGCGTGGCGTACCGCCCGCTGCTGCAGCATTGCGGTGCTGTATACCAGCAGGTCCGCCACCGAGAGCGCCGCCGCCGCCACAAAGCAGAATGTCAGCAGGCCAAACATGCCGGTGCGCTCGACCCGGTTGGCCTCGCGGTCGATCAGCTCGGGGAGGGCCACTATGTCACGGGGCGTCACGCCCAGCTCCCGCGCTCCCGCCAGGACAGCGTCGGGGTCGGTCCCCGGTTGCAGCCGCAGCCAGACATGGTGGGGCAGCAGGCTGCTGGTGTTCATCTCGAGGAACGAAAAGTTGGTGACCAGCACCGGTGTCGCGATGTCGTCGCCCTCAAAGCTCATGGTGGGGAAATACTCGAACAGCCCGACGATGGTGTACTCAAAGAGCTGTCGGTCGTTACCAGCCACCAGCACGTTGGCCCGCAGCCGATCGCCAACGCCCAGGTTGATCCGCGCGGCGATGCTGCGGGGAACCAAGACGCCATTGGGCACTGTGGCCAGTCGGTTCATCAGCTCGCCCAGCGACGCTCGGGCATAGTCCTCGCGAAAGTATGCGCTCCGGCTGAGGTCCAGGCGATCGACGGCCAGCAGCCGTACATAGGGCAGATCGCCGCCGCCGGCCAGCGCGGCCTCAAACTCGCCCACCCGGGCTGCGGCTGCCACGCCCGGCAGGTCCTCGTACTCGGCCATCGGGATCACGGCAAAGGGCTCCTCAGCCGAAGCGCCTTCGCTATCGCCGCCAAAGATGCCCAGCGAGACCGAGCCCTCTTGGTTGCCCACGGTAAAGGTCAGGTCGCTGCCTACCTCGTAGCGCAAGCGATCTACCAGCCAAACGTCGGCGCTGCGGGCCGCCGACGCGTAAAAGACGCCCAACGACAGGCATAGCACCAGGCGGTAGACCGGCCCCCGGTACAAGCCGCCGCTGCGCGCCAGGTTGAGGGTGGCCAGGTAGGACGACACGCCGTGCAAATAGTTCGCCAGGTAGCCCAGCGGTACCATCAGCCAGACAAAGAGCTCGGCGGCGAGCATCGGCACGGTAAAGACAAACAGCGTGGGCGCTAGAAGCACCAAGGGGTCGTTGCGCGGATCGAGAACGTCCATGCCGGCCACTGCCAGGCTGCCTCGCGCTGTCAACTGGCCGTACGCGTACCAGGTGACCACACAGAGCACCGCGGTGAAAAAGAGCCGCATGCTATCGAGGATCAGCTGGCGACGTCCGGCGGCCCGCTCGTGGGATACCACCGTCCCGCGAGAGGCGCGCCAGGTGGCGGCCAGCCGGATGGCCAGGCTCGCCCCAATGACCCCCACCACCGGTCCCCAGCTCACCGAGGCCAGGCTGACGCGCAACGGCTCTCGCGCGGCAAAGGACATGAACCCGTCGGCATAGCTCATGCTCCGGGCTAGGAGCAGTGAACCGCCCAACCCTAGGGGCGTTGCGGCCGCCAAGAGCAGCAGCGACTCTAGCGACCAGATCCCAAGCAGCTGCCAGCGGGAGCTCCCGCGGCTGGCCATGGTGGCGATTTCGCCGGCCTGAAAGCGCGTCTGCGTGGCCGAGAGCGACCCGAGGAAATAGACCATGATGACGATGACGGGCACGCTAAAGCCAAAGAGCACCGTCTGTAGCGCTTGCTTGCGCGCCTGCCCCCGCAGCAGATCCTCTCTGGGGTCGAGATCCATCTGCCCGCCGGGAAGGCGGTTGGCCACCTCGCGCGAGAGGGCCGTGAGTCCGGCCGTGTAGGCCTCGGCACGGTCCAGGTTCATGCGCTGCTCGTCCATCACAAAGTACCAAAAGGTGAGGCTCGATCCCTGCGGCGTGCTGGGAGCTATCCATTGGGTGTAGGCCTCTGGCGTCGTCAGCAGGCTGCCTGCGAACTGGACGGCGGGATCGCGGTACCAGCCGTCGTCGCTGGGGTCGGTGGCCGTCCAAATGCCGGCGATGTGCACCGGCAGGCCCTCGCCGGCGGATGAGTAGAGCTGACCGAGCTCATAGGTCTCGCCGGGCTGGAGGGCCAAGCCGTCGGCCAACTGCTGCTCTACCCAAACGTTCAGGATGGCGGGCTCCACCGCCTGCCCGTACGGTGCGCCGGCGACGGTGACGAGGCCGGCACCGTCATCGCCCGCCGCGGTGCTATCCATCGTCACCACTCGCACGCTGGCGAGGTGCTCGGTGGTGTAGCGGGGATCGTCCGGCATGGGGGCCAGACGGTAAGCGGGGCTCTGCGTTTCGGTGTGGAGCGCCCGCACCGGCAGGCCCACGTGTTGGTTCAGCCCTTGCTGAAGCCACCCCAGGATCTCGCTGCGTTCGTCCACCCCCATGGGCTGGCGTTCCGTGGGCGCGGCGCTGATGCGCACCGAGAAAACGGGCCAACCCTTGGTCTCGCGCCGGGTATCGATCTCCTCTTGCATGATTACTTGGCTGACGGCGCCGGCAAAGACGGGGATACCCGCGGTGATGGCGATGCCCAACGCGGTCGTAAGGACTAGCAGCGTCGTCAGCAACGGGCGGTTGCCGAGACGCCGTAGGATCAGCGGTACGAACCCAAACAGCATGCCTACTCTTTCTACCAAACAGGCGGCGCGTAGATCGCGCTATCCAAAGGCAAAGGTGATCTCGGGGGCGCCGTGCTTGTCCACGAACCGTAGCCCCAGCGCGCCGCCGTCCGTCGGCGGTTGCCAGACGAGGAGCACGCTGTTGGCCCCGGCTTCCAGGTCAATATCGGCGATGCGGCCCCGGCCTTCCTCCAGCGTGGCGCGCGGCCAGGCGGCTCCGTTGATCCATGCCTGCAGGCTGCCACCGCCCGTCAGGGCCAGGTGGGTCTGCAGGTCCGGGTTTGGCAGCCCCCCCAGGGTGGAGGTCAGCTTGCGGGCGGTGGGCACGCTCACCTGAAAGCCGATGACGACACGTCCGGGCGAGCCGTCGTCGCTTGGTACCCGGGCCGTCAACTGGCCATCGGGCGTGTCGGCGCGGCGCCAATGGGACTGCTGCAGGAAGGTGGCGTTGTCGCTACAGTACTCTACCTGGCGCTCCGAGGCCTGCCGCAGCACCTCGATGGCGGCGCCATCCAGATCGGGGGCCAGCAGGACGTGCTGTGGATAGCCATCACTGCGGCGGCCGCTGGTGGGCGTGGTGTCGCCATCGAGAATATCCGTTCCCCGGGCGCCAGCCAGGTTCCAAAGCAGCGTGCCCAACAACCGTCGGAACTGCCACTTGTCTGGGCGCCAGTGCACCTGACAGATCAGCGCTCGACCCCGCCCCACGGGGACTTCCACCAGGGCTCCCAGCGTGGGTGGCGGGTCGGCATCCAGGTAGTGGCTCATGGCCACCATGCGCTCACGTTCGGAAGAGCGCTCGTCCCCAAAGAGCACGTCCAGGCCCGCGCGCGGCGCGTTGGTCAGCAACTGGCGGCCCACCGAGGGTTCCAAGAGGTGCGACGCGATGGTCTCTTTGCGGTTGCCGCGTGTGTACTGCCAGTTTTCCAGCCAGCAGGTGTCCTCGTTGGAGAGGCCCGCCAGGATGCCGGTGGGCCCG
>DAIRUQ010000135.1:0-6287 GCA_036803245.1 Chloroflexota bacterium
GCCAGCCGGTGACGTCGTCCATCACCAATGGCGCCAGCCACACCCTCTACTATACGCCGCCCGCGACCGGGCGCTACTGGCTGGAAGTGGAGGTCCACTATCCCGACGGGACGGACCTGCGGGCGGGCACCACGATCGTCATGGAGACCAACGCAGCGGGGCCGCTGGACGCCGGCGGAGGGGGCGCGGCAGCCACGGACGGTGGGCCCACAGCGACGCCTTGCCGAGGCCTGCTCTGCGTCGAGGTGGAAGAGCCGGTGGAGATCCCTGGGCAATAGGTCGGGGGCTGGGTAAAAAGAAGCGTCGGGGGCCATCACTGGCCCCCGACGTGCGCGTGTAGGACGAGTTACGGTTTCCACACCTTCCACACGTTGCCGGCCAGATCGGGGCCGGGGGTGAGGGTGGTGGCGCCGGGGGTCCAGCCCGAAGGCGTGACCTCGCCGGTCGCTGCGACATGCTGGAAGGCCTTGAGCTGACGGATCAGCTCCTGGGGGTTGCGGCCCACCTCGGGCGTGAGCACTTCCATGGCGCGGATCTTGAAATCGGGGTCGATGATAAAGCGGCCGCGGATATCGACGCCGGCAGCTTGGTCATAGACGCCGTAGACGGTGCCGATGCGGCCTCCGGCGTCAGAGAGCATCGGGAAGGGCACTCCGCCGTCCACCATCTTGGAGAGCTCTTGCTCCTGCCAGATCTTGTGGACGAAACGGCTGTCGGTGCTGAGCGAGAGAACCTCGACGCCCAGCTCTTGGAACTCGGGATAGAGGGCGGCGACCGCCGCCAACTCGGTCGGTCAAACAAAGGTGAAATCACCCGGATAGAAGCAGAGTACGACCCACTTGCCCTTGTAATCCGACAGCTTGACCGGCTTGAAGCCCTGGCCAATCACATAGGCGCTGGCCTCAAAATCGATGGCCTCATTGCCAACACGCGCAAGCATACTGGGAACCTCCTGTGCTACTCCTGCCCCTGCAGCCGGGGCAGCCTTTTCGGCGGCCGTCGCGATCGGGCCGCGAACCGGCTTGACGCATCCGTCCTTTTCAGCCATGGAACCTCCTTACAACATCCGACTCGTCCACGCTGGCGCCAGGGCTGGCCTCGGGGGACCGGTCACCCTGCCACCAGCCCTATTATGGGCCAATGCGATAATGCTTGTCAAGGGCGAGCGAGTCGTTTTCTTGATCTGGGACAGAGGTGTCTGGTTCTTTTGACCAAAGGATGCGGCGCGGCCTATACTGGTAGGTGGTATTCGGCGAATTCGTTCGGCATGCGGAGGGAGAGTTTCAGTGCGCTACCGTGAACTTGGCAGGACGGGCTATCGTGTGTCGCAGCTAGGCTTTGGGGCCATGCGGCTGCCCATGGTGGGCGAGGGCGAGGATGCCCGGATCGACCGCGACGAAGCGATCCCGATGATTCATCGGGCCTTTGAGGCGGGGCTGAACTATATCGATACGGCGGTGGGCTATTGCAACCAGGATAGCCAGCGGGTGGTGGGCGAGGCGCTCAAGGGTTGGCGCGACAAGATCGTCCTCTCCACCAAGAACCACGAGTATGAGGACGAAAAGACCTGGTGGAGCCATCTGGAGAACTCGTTGGAGCGGCTGCAGGTCGAGTCCATCGACGTCTATAACCACCATGGCATCAACTGGGAGCGTTACACCCAGCACGTGGAGCCGCACACCAGCAAGTGGATGCTCAAGGCGCGCGATCAGGGGCTGATCAAGCATATCTGCGCCTCGTTCCACGACAACAACGAGAACCTGATCAAGCTGGTGGAGACGGGCTATCCCGAGGTGATCACGCTACAGTACAACATGCTGGATCGCCAGCTCGAGGAGGGCATCGCCCTGGCACACGAGCGCGGTATCGGCGTGGTGGTGATGGGCCCCGTGGCCGGTGGGCGGCTGGGCGTCAGCAGCCCGGTGCTGAAAGAGCTGATCCCTGGGGTGGAGCGGGTGCCCGAGCTGGCCATGCGCTTTGTGCTGGCCAACCCCAACGTCTCCGTGGCGCTCTCGGGCATGAGCACCATGCAGCAGGTGGACGAGAACCTGGCCACGGCCGCCGACGAGACGCCGTTCTCTGAGGAGGAGCAGGAGGCCATTCTCAAGCACCTGACGCGCCTGGAGGCCATGGCTGACCTCTATTGCACCGGCTGTGGCTATTGCCTGCCGTGTCCCCAAGAGGTCAACATCCCGCACATCTTTCAAAAGTACAACGAGGCGCGCGTCTACGGCCTGTGGGAGGCGGCCTCGGAGGCCTACAAGGCGTGGCAGTGGGTTTCGGGCAAGCAGGCGGACGCCTGCATCGAGTGCGGCGAGTGCGAGGAAAAGTGCCCGCAGCACATCCCCATCCGTGAGCAGCTCCAAGAGGCCCACGAAGCGCTGATGCAGGGGCACGCCTAGCCCGTCATCGCTTCCACTTGGCTACCAACCCCCGTCACCTCGGTGGCGGGGGTTTCGCTATGGGTGCGTCTTGGCAAAGGTGGCCAGCTCGCTCCAGAGGCGGTCGTCGTGCGCCGAGATGAAATCGATGATCAGGTCCGAGTGGGCCACGTCGGGGTAGACGCGCAGCTCGCAGGGGACACCGACGCCGCGGAGGGCGGTGTGCAGCGAGCGGGCCTGATCCGGCGGCAGATAGGGGTCGCGCTCGCCGTGGACCAGCAGAGTCGGCGGGGCGTTCGGGCGCACATAGGTGACCGGCGAGGCGGCGGGCAAGTTGCCCAGCCCGTCAAAGACGCGGTTGAGCAGCTCGGTGGCGGGGCGCTGGTGTTGCCACTGCTGCTGGGCGGCCACCAGGTCATAGACACCCGCCAGCCCGACATAACCCGCCAACGCGTCGGGGCGGTGGCCGTGGGCGGCCAGGTGGCGTGGGTCCAGCGTGACCAGGGCGGTGAGGTGGGCGCCGGCCGAGTGCCCGGATAGGTAGACGCGATTGGGATCGACGCCCAGGTCGGCCAGGTGATCCAGGCTCCAGGCGACGGCGGCGGCGACCTCGTCGACCATCTGGCGGTAGATGGCGCGGGGGTAGGCGGTGTACTCGGGCAGGACCACGGCCCAGCCACGGGGAACCAGCCGGGCGGCCACGGCCGTATAGAGCTCTTTGCGATAGTGGGCCCAGCCGCCGCCATGGCAAAAGATCAGCAGCGGGCAAGGGTCGGGTTTGCCGGGCCAAAAGGCGTCCAGCGCGGGGCCATCGGCCGTCGGGTGGACGTCGCGCGCGCTGTGGGGATGTTCGCGCGCAAAACGCGCACCATCGCGCACTGCCCCTGGTGCGCGCGCGTGAAAGGCGACCTCGGCGCCGGCGGCCACCAGGTCCCAGGCGGCCAGGGCGAGCTGCTGGGCGGGCGGTGGGAGGTCATTGGGGTGGCGCGGGCGCTGGGTTTCGGGCTCCGCTTCGCGTGGCATCACGGCTCCTGGGCGGCTCTCATCCCCGTAAACCGCTCGATATCGCGCAGCAGGCGGGTCTCGGCGCCCCACATGCTGCGAAATAAAAAGTCGGTGTGGCCGGCGCCGGGATAGATGACCAGCTCGCTGGACGCGCCGGCGGCCTGGAGCGCCTCTTGAAAGGCGCGGCTGATGGCGGGTGGCACGGTGGTGTCCTCGCTGCCGTGGATCAGCAGCATGGGCGGCAGATCGGGCCGGGCGTAGCGGATTGGCGAGGCGGCCGCATAGTTGCGCCAGCCGCCCGAGACGCCCACCAGCAGCTCGTCCGACCCCGATTGGCTGCGGGTGTAATCGGCCAGCAGGGCCATGTCATAGACGCCGCTGATGCCGATGACGCCGGCCAGCTCGTCAGCGCTGTGGCCGTACGGCTCCAGCCAGCGCGGGTCGGTGGCTACCAGGGTGGCCAGGTGCCCGCCCGCCGAATGCCCCGAGAGATAGACGCGGCTGGGGTCCCCGTTATAGTCCGCGGCGTGCTCTAGCGTCCAGGCCACGGCAGCGGCCACCTCGTCGGCCATCTGGTCATAGGTGGCTTCTGGGTAGAGGGTATAGCCGGGCAGGACCACGGTATAGCCCCGCGGCACCAGCAGCGCCGCCAGGCAGGTGAACGACTCTTTGGAGAGCAGCGACCAACTGCCGCCGTGGCAAAAGATCAGCACCGGCGCGTCGGGGTGGTCCTCGCTCCAGTAGACATCCAGGGCGCTGGCGACGTCCGGGTGGGGGACAATGTCGCGCTGATAGGTCGAATGCGCCCGCAGGAAACGGTTGCCGATGGCGGTGGAGCGAGCATAGCGGCCGACCAGCAGCACGCCGTCCCAGTTGACAATGACCAACGCCACCAGGGCGATGAGGGCGCAGATGCCCAGGGCCGTCAGCCAGCGGCGGCGGATAGTGCGGCGGGTGGCGGGGGGCCTAGCCATGGGCGGGCTCCAATCCCAGGGCGGTCAGCAGCCAGCGCACGGTAAAGCGATCCCGCAAATAGTGGGCTGCCTGCAGGCCGTCGCGGACCTCTTCCGGGGCGAGGCCCAGCTCGGCGGGCGTGGCAGGCGCCCCGGCGCGGCGCAGGCGCTCGGCCAGCCAGTCGGGCTCGGGGACCAGGGCCAGCAGGGCGCGGACGGCGTCCCAGTCTGCCAGCAGGCGGTGGCGCAGGGCTTGCCAGCGGGCCGGGTCCAGGTAGCTGGGCTGGTCGGCCAGGACCATGTCGGCGGTGCCGCCATAGGTGCGCTGGATCTCGGCGGTCTGCGCCTCGGCGGTGGGGGCGGCGGTGGCCGCTAGGGCGGCACGGACCTGGTCTTGGGAGAGGGCCCGCAGCCGGGCATAGGCCTGAGCCGAGAGCACGGCCCCCACGCCCACGGCAGCGCCGTGCAGCAGCGGCGAGCGGCCCTGGCGCAGGCGCTGGCTCTCCCAAAAGTGGGCCAGATGATGTTCGAACCCCGAGGCCGGGCGCGAATGGCCGGCGCGCACCATGGCCTCGCCCGAGACCAGCAGGGCGCGGAACAGGCTCTCGATGGCGGCGGGATCGTCGCGGCCGATGGCGTCGCAGGTGGCGGCCAGGCTTGGCAGCAGGGCGCGGTTGTCGTCGGCGATCTCGGCGCGATAGCCCTCGCCCCACAGCAGGCCGGCCAGCTCCCAATCCACCAGGCAGGTATACTTGCCTAGGAGGTCGCCAAAGCCCGAGGCGGTCAGCCGGTGGGGCGCAGCGGCGATGGTGGGCAGGTCGGCCAGGATGGCCAGGGCGGTGTGGCAATCGGCGGTGCGCTTCAGGCGGCGCAGGATCAGCGGCGCGTTGCGCGAGGCATAGGCATCCACCGAGGCGGCCGTCGGCAGCGCGATAAACGGGCAGCCGGTACGGTGGCTGACAAAGCGGGTTAGGTCGGTAATGGTGCCCGAGCCGACCGCCAGGTAGGTGGAGCGCTCCTCCTCGGGCGAGGTGGCCTCCCACAGCAGGCGGGCGATCTGGGTCTCGTCGGGGTGGACGTCGCCGGCATCGTCGGGCTGGAGCAGTACCAGGTTCACGGCATAACCACGTTCGGCCAGGGCCAGATGGACGCGCTCGCCCAGGGCGGCATAGGTGTTGGCGTCGGCCACGAGCTGGTAGCGGCAGGGACCGCAGGCGTCGGCCCAGGCGACGAGCTCGGCGATGGCATCGGGTCCGACATAGGTAGGGATGCTGGGCATGGCAGGCTCCTGCGCGGTGATGATATCGGGCCAGAGTATACGGTCACGGCGCGGCCGTGTCCAGCGAGGGTATGGGTTCGCGAGCGTGGCCGGCTAGGCGTCGTGGGCGTCGCCTTCGCCGTTCAGCTCGAGGATCGGCTGCAGCTCGCCGGCCTGGATGGCCTTTACCACGTCGTCGATGTCGCCAGTGTAGCCGAACGGCACCCAGAGCACCTGCCAGCCCACGCGCTGGGCCAAGGTGGCCAGCTGCTCGCGCGCCAGGCGGGCGTGCTCCTTCTTGTCGTTGGGCCGCAGCGCCAGCCCGACGGGATAGTAGCGGGTGGGGTGCACCAGCACGTAATCTGCGCGGGCGGTGGCCAGCAGGCGCCGGACCTGGTGGAGGGCGTCCTCATCGGGGTGGGCCAGCTCAAGATAGCGGCCCAGGTAGCCATAGGGATAGATCAGCGCCGAGCGCTCCATGGTGGGGCCGTTGGCCCACCAGAGGGTGCGCTCCCCGACGATCTCGGCGCCCTCGGCGGCCGAGACCAGCCGGCAGGTGAGGGTTGGGTCATTCAGCGCCACGGACGCGGGCTCGGGACGAGGCAGCTTTTTGCGGCGCGGCCAAAAGCGCCAGGCTACCGCGACGAGGGCGGCGCCCAGCAAGAGGGCCAGCACATAGACCAGAACGGG
>DAIRUQ010000136.1:0-6287 GCA_036803245.1 Chloroflexota bacterium
CTATGAGCGAGGCAACCCTTGGGGCGGCGGCTATGGCAACATTCAGTATGTGCGCCTGACGTAACACGGGAGCGGATCTGGCGTGATCAAGCGTCTACTGCTGCTGACCGGACTCGCCATCGTGGC
This sequence comes from Chloroflexota bacterium, assembly GCA_036803245.1. Classification (GTDB taxonomy): domain Bacteria; phylum Chloroflexota; class Anaerolineae; order UBA1429; family UBA1429; genus DAIRUQ01. The sequence goes on from DAIRUQ010000136.1 coordinate 127, forward strand.
GGTGGTCTTGGCCCATGCCGCGCAATGGGTCTGGCTAGGTATGTTCTGGTGGACCGACCGCTATCTGCCGGTCTCTGTGCCCAACTATGACGCCGTGGGGACTCTTTCCTATCTGGCCGTGATCACCCTGCAAAAGGCCTGCTGCTTTGCCGTGCCAGCCTTTTTGTTTGCCACGGGCTTTTTTGTGGCCTATGCCCACCGTGGCAAGGGCCCGATGGCTTGGAAGCTGGTAGGCAACCGGCTCAAGGCGCTGCTGATCCCCTATCTGATCTGGTCGATCGTCATCTTCCTGGGTGACTATGCTCAGGGTCGAACCTACCCTCCGCTAGAGTACGCACGGCGATTGCTGGTAGGCGAGGCTGTGCCAGCCTATTACTATGTCATCGTGCTGTGCCAGCTCTATATCGTGTCGCCCTTGCTGGTGCCCCTGGCAAGAAGACATGGCCGCTGGTTGTTGCTAGCTGCAGCCGCCATCCTGCTAGCGGTCATCGGCTTGTTCTACTGGAAGCTGGGCGCGGTGATGACTGGTCGCGAAAGCACCACCGTGGAAGCGATCCTGACGCTCACTCCCAACCAATCCCTTGCCCGCTGGCTGTTCTTTTTCGTCGGGGGGCTCGTGGCTGGCTACAACCTCGGTCCGCTGAAGACGTGGCTCGTCCGCCACCGCTGGCTCCTATTGGCCGTCGCTGTTCTTTCGCTGCCGCTGGCTGTCTGGGAGACCGAGTGGATATTTCGCATCACCGATATGGATTGGCGGGCCGGGATCTTTACGCTAACCGGCAGCCTATTTGCCGTCAGCGCCATCCTGGCGTTTCTCAGCTTTGAGGGCATGCCGCCGACCTGTGCCAAGGCCCTATCGGCGTTGGGGAGCGCTACCTTTGGCATCTACCTGCTGCATACCACCGTGCTCGAGGTGACGGCCCGGGCCACCCAACGGTACATTCCCCAGGTCATGGCCTACCCACTCCTGTTCCAGCTGTTGCTGGCGGCCGTCGCGGTGGGCGTGCCGTGGGTGATCATGCGCCTCGTGCTCAAGTCGCCAGCCAGACGCTGGCATCGGTACCTGTTTGGATGACCAGTCTAGCGTTGAGCGCCGAGAAAGGGAGGCCGACCTTGGTTGGGCACTGGACCCAGCTCTATCGCTACCGCGACCTGCTGTGGCTCTGGACGCTGCGCGAGGTCCAAATCCGCTACAAGCAGTCGATCTTGGGCGTCGCCTGGGCAGTGCTGCAACCTTTGGTGCTGGCCATGGTCTTTACCGTCGTGTTCTCGCGGCTGGTGCGAGTCGACACGGGAGATGTCCCCTATCCTCTCTTTTCCTATGTGGCGCTGGTTCCCTGGACCTTTATGACCACCTCGCTGAGCTTTGGGATCGCCAGCCTGGTCAACAACATGAACCTGGTCACCAAGATCTATTTCCCGCGCGAGATCCTGCCCCTGGCTAGCGTCGGCGCCGCGGTAGTCGATCTCCTTATCTCGGGGGTGATCGTTCTGGGCATGCTGTTAGCCTATGGCATCCCCCTCACCTGGGCGTGTTTGTGGGTCATCCCGCTGCTGGCGCTGCAGGTGGTCCTTACCGTTGCCATCGTGTTGGTGGGATCGGCCCTGTTGGTCTTTTTCCGGGACGTCCGCTTTGTGGTGCCGCTGCTCACCCAAGTGTGGATGTATGCCACGCCGGTGATCTACCCCGCATCCATGGTGCCGGAGCGCTTCCGCTCGCTCTACTTTTGGAACCCCATGGCGGGGATCATCGAGGGCTACCGTAGCGCGCTACTGGACGGGGCGCCGCCCGAGGCTACGACACTGGTCCGCGGCGCCATCGCCACGCTGATCCTGCTCGTCGGCGGCTACCTGTTCTTCAAGCGGGTCGAGCCAGCATTTGCGGACCTAATATGAGCGACCTACCTGTTGGCACCGTCTCGTTCGTCGGGGTATCCAAGCGCTACCGCCTGGGGGGCCTCGGCACGCTGCGCGGCACGCTGGCCGCCCTCAGCAACCGAGTGCGCGGTGACGCTGCCCGTGACCTCTGGGCCCTGCGCGATGTCAGCTTTCACGTCGAGCCTGGCAGCGCCCTGGGGCTCATCGGGCCCAACGGCGCCGGCAAGACCACCGCACTCAAGCTGCTCTCCAACATAACCCAGCCCACCGAGGGCCAGGTGGCGATCACGGGGCGCGTCTCCTCCCTGATCGAGCTGGGCGCCGGCTTTCATCCCGAGTTGACCGGTCGCGAGAACATCTACCTGAACGGCGCCATCCTGGGGCTCAGCCGCCGCGAGATCCGCCAAAAGCTCGACCAGATCATTGCCTTTTCCGAGCTGGAACGGTTCATCGACACGCCGGTGAAGCGCTACTCGTCCGGGATGTATGTCCGCCTGGGCTTTGCCGTGGCGGCCCATGTAGAGCCCGACGTGCTTTTGGTCGACGAAGTCCTGGCCGTGGGCGACGCCAGCTTTCGCCAGCGTTGCATCGAACACATGCACACGCTGCAACAGCGGGGGACCACCATCCTCTTTGTGTCGCACAACATGCACCTGGTGCGCAGCATGTGCACCACGGCGCTCCTGCTGGTAGGGGAGCGCATCCAGGCGCATGGTGGCGTGGAAGAGGTGTCGGTGGCCTATGAGAACGCCATGCTGACCGGCGACGGGCACCATGCGGCATCGCAGGCCACGGATCCCGCCACCGCGTCGTCGAACGGTCAGGTTGTACTGACATCGGTCCAGGTCTTGCCCGTGCCCAGCGATGAGGACTATGGGCTGCCCAGCGATCGCGCAGCGACAGTGCGGATCGACTACCGAGCGGGGCGGCCGCAGCGCATCGGGAGGATCGACGTGCGAACGTTCCGCTCCGATGGCACCCTCTGCAACGCCATCGATTCGCTGGGCGCAGACGGGCACGATCGCCGCTTCCTGGAGCTGTCAGGCAGTGGCGCCATCGAGGTGTGCTATGACCCGCTACAGCTCACCGTCGGGCGGTACCACGTGCTGGTGCAGATCACGGACCCCAGCGACTCGTTAGTCATCGCCTCGGGGCAATCGCCGGCTTTTAGCGTCCGTGAGGCGTACACTGTGCCAGAGCCGGGTTTGTACATGCCAAAGGTAGCCTGGAGTCATCGACGGGAGGGCGACCCATAGCGATCCACTAGGGCGCCCAGCCAGAGCACCGTGCGAGCACGCAGATCACGCTAGGCAGAACGCGGCAGAGGAGCGCACCGGCACCATCACTGAAGAGACTGGCCTGGGAGGTTCTGCCATCGGCGGGGGAGATACGAGGAGAAGAGCACCATGAGGATCAGCGATTTCGGCGAGGAACGGGACGACGCGCGCTACCGAGCCACGGCAACGGTCACCTGGGAGGACTGTGGCCGTCCCCCGCAGCAGGTCTTTTTTGAGACCGACCGCGAGCATGCCCCCTACCTCTGGTGCAACCCCCACGCGTTCCTCGTTGCCGGCGTGATGCCAGCCATGCGGCACGGCGAGAGGCGCGTAGCGCTGGACGCCCCAGCCTGCCCAGAGCTAGTCGTCGGGCTTCAGACGGCCATGCGCTGGTTGCGTAGGTGGTACGGAGAGTCGCACCAACCGGTGGTGATTGAGACGCTGCCCGGGATCCCCCCGATGCCCTCTGACGCGAACCGGCGCGCGGGGATGTTCCTCTCGGGCGGGCTCGATTCGTTGGCGGTGCTTTGGTTCAACCGCACCACCTATCCGCTGGACCATCCCAACGCCTACCAAGCCGGCATCCTGGTGCATGGGTTCGACATCGGCGCCTTTCAGGGCGGCGATCAAGAGACCGCCAAGTTCGAGCAGTCGATGCGCGCGCTGGAGCCGATTGCCGCGGACGTGCAACTGCCACTGGTTCCGGTCTATACCAACGTCCGCCACCTTTCCGACGAGGTCGATTTCTGGATGCACGATTTCCACGCCGCTGCCCTGTCGTCGGTAGCCCATGCCTTTTCGCGGTCATTGTGCTCTGCTGCTATCTCGTCCACGGCCACCATCGAGTGTCTTCACGCCTGGGGATCCCACCCGTTGCTTGATCCCTGCTACAGCAGCGCCGACTTGCGGATCCGACACGATGGCGTGCATCTGTCGCGGTTGGAAAAGGCCAAGCTGCTGGGCCAGTGGGAAGCGGGTCTGCAGGGAGTACGCGTCTGCTGGACCAACCCGGCCGACGCACTCAACTGCGGTCACTGCGAAAAGTGTGTCCGCACCATGCTCGAGCTCATGGTTGCCGGCAAGCTGGACCAATCCCGGGCCTTTCCGACCAAGACGATCACCCCCGAGGAGATCCTGCCTCTCCCGCTCACCGCACCCTACGCCGACGCGCAATGGTTGGATCTAGTGGATCCGCTAAGGCGACTGGGCCGGCACGATCTGGTTAAAGCCATCGAGGAAAGGTCGGCCCGCTACCACAAGCACATAACCTGGGAGGAGGAGCGCGACTGGAAGGGCGCGGTCAAGCGCTTTGACCGGCGCTTTCTGGGGAGCGGCATGTTCAAGACGTACCGGGCCCTCCGCTCGGGATGGAGGAGGACCCAGCGGCCATGATCGCTAATCAGACCGCGGCCAGGCCGCCTACGCCCACCGAACCGCGCACCGCGCGGTCGGAGCCGTGTCCATGAGAGGTCTGGGCAGGCTGGCCAGGCTGTCGCGGCGCATCCGGCGATCGTTTGCCCCCGCAGCGGTCATCCTGCTCTACCATCGCGTCGCCGAGGTGGCGGCCGATCCGGAGCAGGTGACGGTGTCGCCGGCGCGGTTCGCGGACCACCTGGAGGTGATCCGTCAAACCTGCTACCCCATGCGCCTGCTCGATCTGGTCACGGCCGTGCACCGACGGGCCATCCCGCGAAGGGCGGTGGTGTTGACGTTCGATGACGGCTTCGCGGACTTTGTTCAGGAGGCCTACCCGCTACTCTGGGCAGCGGACATCCCAGCGACGGTGTTCGTCATCAGCGGCGAGGTGGCCCCCTCGCAACAGGCTGCCGAGGCAGCGGCGGCGCCGCAGCAACTTCCGCGCATCATGCACGCCGACGAGCTCCGTTTGTTGACGCGCGACGGGTTGGTCGAGGTCGGCTCGCACAGCGTCACCCATCCCGTGCTAGCATCGCTGTCTCGCGATCAGCAACGAGAGGAGATCCGCGGCAGCCGAGCGCAGCTCGAGGGCCTATTGGGCTCGCCCGTAGTAACGTTCGCCTATCCCTACGGACGCAGACATGACTATACCGAAGAGACGGCCCAACTGGTCCGCGAGGCTGGATACGAAGCTGCCTGTGCCGCCACCCCGGGCAGCGTCGAGCTGGGCGCCGATCCGTTGGCTTTGCCGCGCTACTGGATTAACGACTGGGACCGCGAGACGTTCGCCCACCATCTGGAGCGCACTTTTCGCTGGTAGAGCTGGACAGGGGTACCCGAGAACGCGAGCGGGCCTCAAGAGCGCCCGCCTAGGAGCAAAAGCCGAGCCATGAATATCGGAGCGATCGGCTGGTGGAGCTATCACAACCAAGGCGACTTGGCCATGTTGGCGGCGCTGCGGCAGGGGCTGGCGCCGCACACCGTCGTGCCCATCGACACGGGGTTCGCGGCCACCCCCGACGCGGTCTATCGGCTCAACCGTCTCGACTATTTGCTGCTAGGCGGCGGCACGCTCATCGCGGATCGACCGGCCCCTCCCTTTGACACCTTTGAGGAATGGATGGATGATCTTGCCTGCCCCCTGGGCGTGGTGGGCCTCGGGGTCGATCCCGTCCACCCGGCGCACTGGCCGACGGTTGAGGCCATGCTCGATCGGGCTAGCTTCTGGTATGTGCGTGATCAGCAATCTCGCCATAATCTGCACGACCATCCCAAGGTACAGGTGGCCCCTGATCTGAGCTTTTTGCGACCACTTTCCGTCCGGCCGTTCGCCGGCGAGCCGCTCGGTCCGCGCCCATTGTGCGCGGTCAACCTCCGCCGCGGGGCAGCCGCCGATCTGGATCCGGACCCGTGGGTGGCGGCCATCCGGCGGTTGCCGCTCCGTCTCGTGGCCATTCCTCTGTCGACCTACGCAGCGTTCGATGAGCGCCTCATCCTGCAACAACTCGATCCCGATGTTGCACCCCAGTTCGATGCCGCGCTCTATCAGCAGGCCGATCTCGTGATCGGGACGGCGTACCACGCCGTGCT
>DAIRUQ010000137.1:0-4435 GCA_036803245.1 Chloroflexota bacterium
AATTCGGCTGTGCGAGCGAATGGCCCTTGATCTCCTTGAGGCCTACGCCACCCACCGCTAGAATGTGGTTGGCTGGCTCCGAGCGCTGCCAGCCTGCTTGTGCTCGCCAGGAGGTTCGACTATGCCACGCAAGGATGCATCCCCCGTTGCCTGGTATCGCGATCCCACCAAAGACGCCCCGCCCCTAGTCCACAGCTATGTAGCGGCACTGGCCACGTCGCTGCAGGCCCGCGGCGAGCCAGTCGACCTGACCGAGCTCATGGGCGCCAGCGGCTGGGCGTTCCGCATCATTGCCCATGAGGATCTATGCCCGTCGGCCACGTCTGTGTTCGATTGGGGCACCATCCTGCCCGAGACGGTCCGCCAGGCCGGCTACGAGGTCACCCACCTGCTGGCCTTTGGCAAAGAACAGCGCCAAGAGCTGCGCCCCCAGGCCCTGGACGCCATTCGCACCGCCCTGGATGGCGGCACCTTGCCCGTGGCCTGGGATATCCAGGAGCCACCCGAATGGGGCGTGATCACCGGCTATGATGATGACGCCAGGCTGCTGCAGACCCAGTACGAGGGCCGGCCCGCCACCCTGCCGTACGGTGGCCTGGGCGAGCGCGAGATCGCCCTCCTCTCGGTGATCATTCCGGGGCGCAGCCAACCTCGCAGCCCGGAGGCGATCATTCGCGAGGCTCTGGGCATCGCCGTGCGCCACGCCCGCCAGCAAGAGTGGATGGAGCGCCCCGCCTACCAGGATGGCCTGGCCGCCTATGGGCAGTGGGCCCGCGCCCTCACCAAAGAGGCGGATGCGACCAACTGGGGGATGGCCTGGTATTGTGGTGTCACCTGGTATGCAGCCCGGTGGTACGCGACCCGTTGGCTGGAGCGTCGCGCTGCCGAGCTGCCCGGGTTGGCCGAGGCCGCGGCGGCCTACGGCGAGGTGCGCGACCATCTGAGGGTTGTATGGCAGGGCCTGCGAAGCGGCGAACAGGCATCGCCCGAGGCAGCCGCCATGCTGGCGCAGGAGCTTGACGCGGCCCAGGCCGCCGAGGAGCGAGGCGTGCAGGGCATCGAGCGGTTCCTGGCGCAGGGCTAGGCGAACGCTACTGCGTCGTAGGAAGCCGGTGCCGACGCCGATGGGTGGCCAAGGCCGCCAGCGCTGTGCAGATCGGCACCGTGGCCACCATGCCGCAGCTCGTCACCAGCATCCGTACGATCTCTTCGGAGACCGGCTCGAGGCTGAGAGCATAGAACGGCGACATATTCTGGTCGGACATGAGGAGCAGCAGCGGCAACGCGGCGCCGGCAAAAACCAGCACCAAGGTGTTTACCATGGACGCGATATGGTCCTGCCCCACCTGCATGGCCCGCTGATAGAGCTGTTGCCAGGTAAAGGAGGGGTTGGCCCGATGGAGCTGCTCCACCACGGCTGCCTGCGCCACAGTGATGTCATCAAGCACACCGAGCATGCTGACGATCATCCCCGCCAGCAGCAGCCCGCGCACATCGACCACCTCCGGGCGCATGACCCGCAGCAACCCCACCTCCTCGGAGGCGTACCCGCTGAGCTGCGCCACCTCCACGGCTACCACGGCCATCAGGCCGGTAAGCACTAGCCCCACCAGCGAGCCCACCAAGGCCACGGTGGTCTTGCGGTTGAACCCATGCGCCAAATAGTAGCTCACTGGCATCGTAACCGCCGCGCCCAGCAGCGCGCTGGTCACCGGCTCGCGCCCCTCGGCCAACCGCGGCAGCACCAGCACAAAGATGACCGCGAAGGAAAAGGCCATCCCCAGCAGCGCCAGCGCGCCCCGGTCTCGGGCGATCAGCACCACCAGGGCCACCAAGGCGACGACCAGGAAGCCCAGGCGCGGCCAGCGCACATATCCCACCACGTAATAGGCTGGCTCTGTGCCCTCGATGATGGTCTCGGTGACGTACACCAGATCGCCGACTTGAAAGGGCACCTGCCCCGCATACGTCTCGATATGATGCTCGACCTCGAGCAACTCGTCGGCGCGCGGCCCGGAGCGGACCACCAGCTCCAGATGCTGCACCACCCGCGGATAGCCAAGCACCTCGATCTCGCGCTCGTCGGCCACATAGGCCACCACCGCCACCAACGTCTCGTCGCCGGGCGGCTCGGCCGTATCGGCCACCGCGACTGTGCCCACCAGTAGCAGCGTCAGGGCCACCAGCAGCCCGCTGATCATTCGCTTGTGCATGCACACCACCTCTCCCTGGCGAGGCAGCGCCCCACCCGAGCAAAGAGCGCTAGGCGCGGACGCCCAGCGCTCTCTCATTGCCTAGCCGGCGTGAGCGACATCAACCCGCCGGCTCATCCTCCAGCGCCTGCGAACAGGCGCGACACAGTCCCGCAATCGTCAGCTTTTCGGGGATAGCCGTGAATCCATGCATCTCCTGCAGAGCGCTCAGGAACGGGCGCGCCTCATCCAGCGGCATCCCCTCCACCGCCCCGCAGCGCTGGCACACCAGATGGAGATGCGGCCCGTGAACGCCCAGCAGCTCATAGCGCCGCTGACCATCCTCGCCCTCTAGCACGGCCACAAAGCCGAACTGGCTCAGGAGGTCGAGCGTACGATAGACGGTGGAGATGTCCACGGCGCTGGCGCTGGCCTGCACCAGATGATGGATCTCTTCTGCCGTGGCCAGGCCCTCAATATCGTGGAGCGCCCGCAGCACCAACTCGCGCTGAGGCGTCAACCTCAGCCCGGCCTCGTGCAACCGCTTGAGAAATTCGGTCTCACAAGCCATCTTGACCTCACCACCTAGCCAGCGGCCCCACCTTAGCACAGCAAACGCCCCGCGTCCAACGGAGGACGCGGGGCGCTGGAATCAAGATGATGGCTGGATCAGGACCCGCAAAAGCCTTCTACGGCCGAGGCAAAGTCTTGCGTGTTGATCGGCTTGAGCATAAAAGCCATGCGAGCATCACCGGACACCAGTTGGGTGAGCTCTCCGTCGGGCGGGCCAGCAGAGACCAAAAGGATCCCCAGCTCGGGATAACGGCTACGCAGGCGTCGCGCCAGCGAGGTGCCCAGCTCGCCGGGCATGTGCACATCCGACACCACCGCGCCCAGCGCGCCGTCACGGGCGGTGATGATGGCATCCGCCTCGGCGGCGTTGCCGGCGCCCAAGACCTCATAGCCAAAGCGCTGGAGGATGCGACGGCAGAGCACCCGCATATCCGGGTGGTCATCGACCACCAAGACCGTACGCCTCACCTGGGTTGCAGTATCCGTCTCAACGCACAAGGATGTACCCACGATGTTGACCTCCCGACGCTCGGCTGTTGCGATAAAGTTGATCTGGATCGCTCACATCGCCATGGGCGACGCCGCAGCATCGGGGCGCGAATATCGACGGAGCAGACGTCCCCGAGAATAGGCCAAGAGGGTTATCCGGTCAAGCGTTTTTGTCCCCAAAATGCGTCATGTTTGTGCCATCTTTCTGCCATTCGTAGGCCATGCCCGCGCCTCCTCCAGGCGATCGGTTGGCCGAGGCAACGAGGGAACGTTTGGCCCGCTCGCGCCGTCTCTTGTATGATGCACGCTACGCCCTAATGGGAGTGCGAGGCCATGTCCACCGACGCAGACCGGTACGAGACACAGCCCCTGGAGAGGCCGACCCGCCAGCCCGAATCGGCTCCGGCGGGGCGGCGCTATGCCCATCCGTTGGTGGGGTTCGTAGCCGTCTTTTTGGGGCTGGCCATGGGCCTAGCGCTGCTCTATGGGCTGCTCGTGGGCAGCCAGCGTCTCTATGCCGACCGCATGTTGCCCAACACGTACGTGTTGGGGATCGACATCTCTGGCCTCACGCTGGAACAGGCCGTCGCCGCGCTAGAGGGCGCCGCTGCCCCGGCTCACCAGGGCGTGCTTTTGCTGGATGCGGGCGACCGGGTGTACGAAAGCCGTTGGCATGACGCCGGCCTGCGCTATGACCCCCAAGCCACGGCCCAGACGGCCTTTCGCGTCGGCCACGAGCCAGCCGACCTCGATCCGCGCCGCTGGATACGCGTTCTTCGCGCGCGCCACGATATCCCGCCCGCCTACCGGCTGGACGCCGAAATGTCCCGCCAGATGCTCAGCTTGGCTGCGCCAGCGCTGGCCGTGGCGCCAGGCCCCAGCTCGCTATCATTGGAAGATGGCCGCGTAACCGTCCACTCAGGGGCCCCCGGACGCACGCTGGATGTCGAGGCAACCCTGGCCAACCTGGCGACCCAGGCCGGCAGAGGCGACCTCGTCCCGCCCGTCGCCATGGTGTTCACGCCCCAAGAGGCCCCCGCGCTGGATACGGGCCCCATCCAGAGTCAGGTCAATGCGCTGCTGGCCCCACAGATCGTGATCGAGAGCTATGACCTGGTGCAGGACCGCTGGTACCAGTGGCAACTGGGCCCCAACGAGATGGCCACCTGGATCCGCCTGCG
>DAIRUQ010000137.1:4535-6138 GCA_036803245.1 Chloroflexota bacterium
GGCACGGACCTGGACGTGCTTCGCGTCGGCCAGACGCTGGTGATCCCCTCGCAGGACGTGCTCACCCCGCTGATGCCGGTGCCTCACAAGCGGATCGTGATCAGCGTCAGCCAGCGACGCTTGCGCGCTTACGAGCACGGCCAGCTCATCTGGGACTGGCTGGTGGCCGTGGGCCGAGACAGCTCGCCCACCCACCAGGGCATCTACCAGGTACTCGACCGCGAGGAAGAGGCCTACGCCAGCCTGTGGGATCTGCACATGCCCCACTTTGTATCGGTGTACGAGGCCGGACCTGGCTTTTACAACGGCATCCATGGCCTTCCGCTGCTCTCCTCGGGGTACCGTCTCTGGGAGGGGGCCCTGGGAACCGATGCCTCCTACGGCTGCATCGTGCTGGGCCTGGCTGAGGCCGAGCAGCTCTACCACTGGGCCGAGCCCGGCGTGCCCGTGATCATCGAGCCATAGCCCCGCCCGATCCGCTCCGATCGCCCTTGCCCTGGCACCGCCCCCGCAGGTATACTCGTCCCGTGGCAACAAGCTACCCACGGAAGGACGAAACACACCATGCCCAAGACGGCCGTCATCGGCGCGCGCAAGCGCATCGCGCTGGTGGCCCATGACAACAAGAAGCGCGACCTGATCGAATGGGCACGCTACAATCGTGGCTTTTTGGCGTCACACGTCATCTATGCCACCGGCACGACCGGCAGGCTGCTGGAGCTCACCTTGGGTATCGACATCCAGCGCATGAACTCGGGCCCACTTGGCGGCGACATGCAGATCGGCGCTCGCATCGCCGATGGCGAGATCGATTTCCTGATCTTTTTCTGGGATCCCCTCGACTCTGTTCCCCATGACCCCGACGTCAAGGCCTTGCTGCGCATCGCCCAGGTCTGGAACATCCCGGTGGCCACCAACCGCGCCTCGGCCGATTTCATGGTGTCGTCGCGGCTGATGGACCAGCCCTACGAGCGAATCCTGCCCGACATGGAGGCCTATCTCAATCGGCGGATCGAGGAGGTCTAGAGGTATGGACGATCCGCAACCCCATGCCCAGAGCGACCAAGAGGACGACTCGCTCCCCCTGCAGGAGGAAGAGTTCTCAGAGCTGGTGCGCTATACCGGTGTGGGCTATGTGGGCGGCCTGCTCCTAGGCCTGGTATTGGACGCCCTGGGGTTTCAGGCGAGCGGCCTGGGCCAAGCGCTGGTGCGCACCGTGGCCGGCGAGAGCGAGAGCATCCTGGAGGGCGTCTATGCTCTTCGCCGCCGCCTGGCGGGCGCGGCCGACTCGATGGCCGAGGCCTATGGCTGGGGCAAGTTGGCGGGCATGGCCGTGCCCTGGCTCATCGATGGCGCCAGCCGTCTGGCCGGCGTGGACGTTTACGGTGTGCCCGGGTTCTATATCCCCTACTTTTACGCGTTGGCAGACCAGCTCGGAGGCAACGTCTCCAGCCTGCTCTATCTGCGACGCAGCGAGGGATCCTGGCGCCCGGCCTTAAGCCGCTACACCCGCCACCCGGTGATACAGGCCAGCCTGGCCGTGCTCTTGGTGGTGCCGCTGGGCCTGCTGTACCACGCCATCGTCGACCCGTGGATGGTGAGC
>DAIRUQ010000138.1:0-6128 GCA_036803245.1 Chloroflexota bacterium
AACCTGGCCATGACCGGGGGCACGCTATGCGCCGCGGAGCGGATCGCCATCGGCAACAACGTTGCCATCGGGGCGAACACGATCGTCATGGACACTGACTTTCACCCTCTGGATGCCGCCCTGCGAAGGCTCGAACCCTCCCGGGGCGCGACGAGGCCGGTGGTGATCGAGGATGACGTCTTCATCGGCGTGAACTGCCTCATCCTAAAGGGGGTGACCATCAGGCGAGGCAGTGTGATCGGTGCGGGGAGCGTGGTGACCGGCAGCGTGCCGCCACACGTGGTCGCGGCCGGCAATCCGGCGCGGGTCGTTCGGGAGTTGCTCGTCTAGGCTACGCCGCCTGTTATGGCTCTTTACCTACGCATGCACACACCATCTTGGAGAAGAATATGGCGTGAGCAATAGCTGTGGAAAGGCCGTGATGATGCGAATCCTGTTCATGGCGCAGTGCTACGCACCCGAGGACGTGAGCGCAGCAGTGCTGATCACCGAGCTGGCCACCGACCTGGTGAGCCGTGGGCATGAGGTCACGTTTATCACCGGCGCACCCAACTACCCCCAGGGGCGCGTCTTCCCCGGCTATCGCAACCGCCTATACCAGGTCGAACGGCTGGACGGGGTCCGCGTCGTACGCACCTGGAGCTACATCTCCCCCCACAAGACGTTCTGGCGCCGCCTCTTTCACTATGGCACCTACAGCGCGACGGCGTTCTACGGTGGCCTCCTGGCCGGCCGGCCAGACATCGTCGTGAACTATTCGCCGCCGCTGCCCCTCGGGCTGTCGGCCTGGCTCCTGAGCCGCATATGGCGCGTCCCCTGGGTGCTGCAGTTGGAAGACCTCTATCCGGACGCCGCCGTAGCGACGGGGGTGCTGCAGAATCGGCTCGCCATCTGGGCCTTTGCCGCTGTGGAGCGCTTCCTCTACCGCCACGCGACGCACATCTCGCTCATCGCCGAGAGTTTCCGCCAGAACCTGCTTCGCAAGGGGGTTCCCCCGGAACGCATGACGTTGATCCCCGTCTGGGCGGACCCGGACGTCGTCCGCCCCCTCGGCAAGGAGAACGCTTTCCGCGAGGCGCACGGCCTGACGGGGCGCTTTGTCGTGCTCTATGCCGGCAACATCGGCGTGACCTCGTGTCTGGAGGACGTGCTGGAGGCTGCCACGCTGCTGCGAGACGAGGCCGACATCCGCTTTGTGATCGTGGGTGAGGGTGTCAAGAAGGTGGCGCTGGAGGAGGCCGCCCACGGCCGGGGGCTGAGCAACATACTCTTCTTGCCGTTCCAGCCCCGCGACGCGTACCCGACCATGATGGCGGCCGCGGACGTGAGCCTCGTCACGCTGAACGCGAGTTCCGCACTGACCTCACTACCCAGCAAGACGTTCAACACCATGGCCAGCGCCCGTCCCATCCTGGCGGTGGCCCCTCCGGAGAGCGAACTCGGGCAGCTCGTTCAGACGACGGGCTGCGGCTGCGTCGTGCCCCCCGAGGAGCCCGACGCGCTGGCAACAACTATCCTCGAGCTGAGGGACTGCCCGGAGTGGCTAGAAGAGATGGGATCGAACGGCCGCGCCCAGCTCGAGACCAGGTTCGCGCGCCAGCACTGCGTTGACCTATACGAGGCAATGCTGCACCGTCTGGTAGCGGCGCGGGCGGCCGAGGCTGGCGCCGGCTCGATAGAGCCCGCCGGCGGGGCGGGCATCGCGCGCGATGGCGAGGGATCGAGGTAGGCGCGAATCCGGTAAAGCGTCCGCGTCGCGGCCGCTTTGCTCGCACAGCGGAAACGATGGCTTTGTGCTGGTGCCATGGGGCAAACACCGCAATAGCGGCGAAAAAGGAGTGAAAGCAGTGGCCATGACGCGGTCCTTGGTATGCGGTGCCGGCGGCTTTATCGGGGGACACCTCGTGAAAAAGCTCCGCCAGGAGGGGCACTGGGTGCGGGGGGTAGACCTCAAGGAGCCCGAATTCGCCCCCACGGCGGCGAACGAGTTCTTGCTGCTGGACCTACGGGAAGAGGCCAGCTGCCGGGCCGCTCTCGAGGTCGAGGGGGGCTTTGATGAGGTCTATCAACTCGCGGCCGACATGGGTGGCATGGGGTTCATCAGTTATGCCGAGTGCGAGATCATGCGCAACAACGCCCTGATCAATATCAACATGGTGCATTCGGCGGCGCAGATGGGGGTGCCGCGCTACTTTTTCTCTTCATCGGTCTGCGTCTACCGCGACATGCAGCCCGGCGAGCCAGAGATGACCGAGGACGAGGCGATCCCGGCCAACCCCGACAACGAGTACGGCTGGGAAAAGCTGTACGCCGAGCGCATGGCCATGGCCTACGGGCGACGCTACGGCATGCAGGTGCGCATCGCACGGTTCCAGAACTGCTACGGACCGGAGGGCACCTGGACCGGCGGCCGCGAAAAGGCCCCCGCCGCCATCTGCCGCAAGGTGGCCGAGGCGGAGGACGGTGGCACCATCGAGGTGTGGGGCGATGGCACCGCCATCCGCTCCTACACCTATGTGAGCGACCTGGTGGACGGCATCTATCGGCTGATGCACTCGGACATCTCACTGCCCACGAACCTGGGCTGCCCTCAGTACGTGTCCGTCGACGAGCTTGCGGCCACGGTCGCGGAGGTGGCGGGCAAAGAGATCCACATCGAACACGTGCCCGGGCCGGTGGGGGTGCAGTCGCGGAATTTCAGCAACGCGCGCGCCTACTCCATCGGCTGGCAGCCCAAGGTCTGGCTGAGAGACGGGATCGCCCTCACCTATCCCTGGGTGGAGGCGCAGGTGATGGCCCAGCGACAGGGGGGTATCGTCGAGCCGGCCGAGGCGGACGCCGCCCTGCTATCTGGCTCGCGGACTGGGGCGCGCCATGAATGACGGCGGGAGGCGAGGGGTAGCGCCATGAACGCGGATGTGATGGCGGAATGGTTTCGGCGCCAGGGATATCGGGTGATCCGCACTCCCAGCAGCTACTGGGTCGAGGCGAGCGCCCGCGTGTACCAGGCGTTTCCCTATCACTGGCTCATCGAGCCGTCGGAGCGGGAGCTGAACGATCTCCTCCTAAAGCACAATGCCATCGCGCTGCGCTACTCGGCCCCTCTGACGGCCGCCCAGGGCAAGGTAAGCTATCACGTGGTCTGCGAGGATCGTGGCTACGATATGGCTACACTCCCTCGGCAGACGCGGCAGAACGTGCGCAAAGGGCTCGAATACGCCACGGTGGAACCCATCCCACTGGCTCGCCTGGCGGAGGAAGGATGGCGTTTGCGCCTCGACACCCTGAGCCGCCAGGGGCGTGCGGCCGCCGAGAGCGAGGCGTGGTGGCGTCGCCTCTGCATGAGCGCGGTCGATCTGCCGGGATTTGAGGCTTGGGGCGCGCTCCACGACGGGCAGCTGACGGCCTCGTTTCTTTCGTTCACCTGCGACGACTGCTTCACGTTGCCCCACGAGCAGAGCGCCTCGGCCCACCTCGAATACCGCGTCAACAACGCCATCTTTTACTCGGTTATTCGCGAGGCGTTCGGGCGGCCCGGGATTTCCGGCCTGTTCTTCTGTCTGCAATCCCTG
This sequence comes from Chloroflexota bacterium, assembly GCA_036803245.1. Taxonomy (GTDB): domain Bacteria; phylum Chloroflexota; class Anaerolineae; order UBA1429; family UBA1429; genus DAIRUQ01. The sequence goes on from DAIRUQ010000138.1 coordinate 3,573, forward strand.
GACGCTCCTGCCAGCGTGGACGAGTTCAAGTTTCGGATGGGCTGCACGGCCAAGCCGGTGCGTCAGCGGGTGGCGTTCCACCCGCTGCTTGCGCCGCTGATCGGCAAACTGGGCCACGCGGCGGCGCGGCGCCTGATGGAGCGGTACCCGTCCCAGGCGACGCCTGCCAAGCTGGAGGGGATGCTCCGGTTCCACCTGGAGGGCAAGTGCGCACCCTCGGCGCAGCAGTGGCCAGAGTGTCTGGCCTCTCGAGAGGGCGAGCTACAGGGGCTGTTGGAGGGCAACGCCCCCGCCGATGCGTAGCGATGCGCGCTCGTTAGCTCCCGCCGGCGCGGGATAGATAAGGAGAAAGAGAATGGCCCCCCCCACCGTGACGACGCGCAACGCCTTCCTGCCGTATGCTCTGCCCGATATCGGTGAAGAGGAGATCGATGAGGTCGTAGAGACGCTGCGGTCGGGCTGGATCACCACCGGCCCCAAGACGGCGGAATTCGAGCGGCTAACCGCAGCGTACACCGGTGCGCGGCACGCGGTGGCCGTCAACTCGTGCACCGGCGCCCTGCATATCGCCCTGGCGGCCCTGGGCGTCCAGTCCGGGGACGAGGTGATCACCTCTCCGCTCACCTTTTGCTCCACGGCCAACGTGGTGGTGCATCTCGGCGGTAAGCCCGTCTTGGCCGATGTGGGCGAGGATTTCAACATCGACCCGGCGGAGGTGGAGCGGCGCATTACCCCGCGCACCAAGGTCCTGCTCCCGGTGCACTATGGCGGGCAACCCTGCCGCATGGATGCCATCATGGACTGCGCCCGGCGGCACGGCCTGTCGGTGGTCGAGGACGCCGCCCATGCCATCGGCGCCCGCTATGGCGACACGATGATCGGCACCATCGGCGACGTCACCGCCTTCAGTTTCTATGCCATCAAGAACCTGACGACGGCGGAAGGCGGCATGGCCACCACCGACCGCGACGACCTCGCCGAGAAGATGCGCCTGCTGAGCCTCCATGGGATCAGCAAGGACGCCTGGAAGCGCTACACCAGCGAGGGCTCGTGGTACTATGAGGTGCTCTTTGCCGGCTTCAAGTACAACATGACAGACATTCAGGCCGCACTGGGCATCCACCAGCTGGCCAAGCTGGAGCGCTTTATCGAGACGCGGGGCCGCTACGCGGCCATGTACGACGCTGCTTTTGGCGATCTGCCCGAGATCACCATCCCCCGGGTGAACGAGGGGCTGCGCCATGCCTGGCACCTCTACGTCATCCAACTCAACCTCGAGCATCTGACCCTGAACCGTGCCGAGTTCATTGATGCGCTGCGGGCGGAGAACATTGGCACGAGCGTCCACTTTATCCCCGTACACCTGCACCCCTACTACCGCGAACGATTCGGCTACCGGCGGGGCGACTATCCACGGGCGGAAGCCATCTATGACCGCATCGTCTCGCTGCCGCTCTACCCCAAGATGACGCCCGACGACGTGCAGTATGTCATCGCGACGGTCCGGCGCGTTGTGTCCGACCACCGAAAGCGAGTGTGGTCCCATGGCCAAGCGGCTGTTCGATCTCGTCCTGGCAGTCACTAGCCTGATCTTGCTCTCTCCCGTGTTGCTGGTGGTGAGCCTGGCGATCAAGCTGGATTCGCGAGGATCTGTCCTGTACCGCGCAGAGCGCGTCGGCCAAGGCGGCGAGCGCTTCTGCATGTGGAAGTTCCGTACCATGGTGGCCCATGCCGACCGCGTGGGCCCGGCCCTGACGGCCGGTCGGGACCCACGCGTCACCCGCGTGGGGCGCGTGCTGCGCCGATGGAAGCTCGACGAGATCCCGCAGCTCCTGAACGTGCTGCGTGGGGAGATGAGCATCGTCGGCCCGCGCCCCGAGGCGCCCTGCTACGTTGAGCGCTACACCCCCGGGCAGCGGCGGGTGCTGGATGCGAAGCCAGGGATCACCGGCCTGACGCAGATCAGGTTTCGCCATGAGGAGGAACTGCTGCAGAACTGCGCCGATCTCGAGGAAGAGTACGTTCGGGAGATCATGCCACGGAAACTGACGCTGGATCTGGAGTACATCGACAACCGATCCTTGATGCTGGACCTGGAGCTGTGCCTGCGCACAGCGCTGGCCTTGTTCGAGCGGGGTGCGCCTGTGCCTCCGCAGGCCGAGCCGTCGGTGTCCAGAGGGCAGAACGCCTGATGCCATGTTCGTGGCGTCGACCGAGAGCTTGTTCAATCGCGCGTACCTGATGAGAGGACAACAGCCCGTATGGAAGTCACGAAAACCCAACCCGATTGCCAGGTTCCTTGTCTGCAGCAGATCGCCGAGGCGGACGCCAATCTACCACCAATATCACTCGTCACACGTATCAAACTGATGATTCGCAGGCGCATGAGTCCGAGCCGGGAACGCGCGTTCAAGCGGCGCACGAACGACGCGATGAACTGGCTGGGGAGGCTCACGGGGCGGGGGGTCAAACCATCCAGCCCGCCCCCCACCCTATCCCAACCCCTGCAGGCCGGCGACGTGGTACGCGTGCGGTCAGCGGAGGAGATCGGTGCGA
>DAIRUQ010000139.1:0-6053 GCA_036803245.1 Chloroflexota bacterium
TCTGCGGGCTGCGCGATCTCGGCAACACCGTGCTGGTGGTCGAGCATGACGAGACCACGATCCGCGCCGCCGACTATGTAGTGGACCTGGGTCCAGCCGCGGGAGAGGGCGGCGGTCGCGTGGTCTGCGCTGGGCCGCTAGAAGAGATCCTGGCCTGCCCAGAGTCGGTCACGGGGCGCTATCTCTCGGGCGCGGAGAGCATCCCTCTGCCACGCGAGCGGCGAAATGGCAACGGTGCCGCTATCGAGGTGGTGGGCGCCCGCGAGCACAACCTCAAGGGCATCGATGTGCGCATCCCTTTGGGCAAGCTGGTGGTGATCACGGGGGTGTCGGGATCGGGCAAGAGCACCCTGCTGATGGACATTGTCTACCAGCGGCTGGCGCAGATGCTACATCGGGCCAACACACGCCCAGGTCGACACGACGACCTGCGCGGGGTTGAGCACCTCGACAAGGTGATCGATATCGACCAGTCGCCGATTGGGCGCACGCCGCGCTCCAACCCTGCCACGTATACGGGCGTTTTCGGTGCCATTCGCGACCTGTTTGCGCAGGTGCCCGAGGCCAAGGTGCGGGGCTACAAGCCAGGACGGTTTTCCTTTAACGTCAAGGGCGGCCGCTGCGAGGCCTGCCGTGGCGGAGGCATCATCAAGATCGAGATGCAGTTTCTGCCCGACGTCTATGTGCGGTGCGACGTTTGCCACGGGAAGCGGTATAATCGCGAGACACTCGAGATTCGCTACAAGGAAAAGTCCATCGCTGAGGTGCTGGACCTGACCGTCGACGACGCACTCGAGTTCTTTGCGCACATTCCCGCGATTCGCTCACGGCTCAAGACGCTCAAAGAGGTCGGTCTCGGCTATGTTCGGTTGGGGCAGGCTGCCACCACGCTCTCTGGCGGCGAGGCCCAGCGGATCAAGCTGGCGCGTGAGCTGGCCCGCCGCGCGACGGGCAAGACGCTGTATATCCTGGATGAGCCCACCGTCGGCCTGCACATGGCGGACGTCAAGCGCCTCTTGCAGGTCTTGGGCCGACTGGTCGACGCTGGCAACACCGTGGTGATCATCGAACACAGCCTCGATGTCATCAAGACTGCTGACTGGATTATCGACCTGGGTCCCGAGGGGGGCGATGCGGGCGGCCGCATCATTGCCGAGGGCACCCCCGAGCAGATAGCGGCCATGCCGAACTCTTTCACGGGGCAGTGGCTGGCCAAGGTGCTGCCTGCCGCGGAGCGGGTGTCGACCGAGGCTGATCGCGCCCCCGAGATGGTGTAGATGAGCTGCTCATCTCCTCGCTACTATTTGTGGAACATTGGCTGCCAGATGAACCAAGCCGATGCCTCGCGGTTGGCCGAGGGGCTGGACCTCTTGGGGTTCGAGCGGTGTGATCGCCCCCGTGATGCCGATCTGGCCATCCTGAACACCTGTGTGGTGCGCCAGAGCGCCGAAGACAAGGTGCTCGGGCGCCTCACCTCGCTATCATCCCTCAAGCGACTGCCTGGAAGGCGAGCCATCGTGGTGATGGGCTGCTTTGTCGATGACACTGACGAGCAAAAGGCGCGCTATCCCTACGTAGATGCCTTCCTTCGGCCCTCTGACATCGCGGGGGCGCTGCGCTTTGCCAGCGAGTGGGCCGATGGGGCGCGTCCGCCGCTCGGGGTAGACGTCCTTGGCCCCGCTGGCGTCAGCGAAATGGTCCCCATCAGCTATGGCTGCGATCGCCACTGCACGTACTGTATTGTCACCATGCGGCGCGGCCCCCAGCAGAGTCGCCCGCTCGACGATGTGGTGCGCGATGTCGGTGCCCTGGTGTCGCGCGGTGCTCGGGAGATCACGCTCCTGGGCCAGAACGTGGACGCCTATGGCAGCGATGTGCCGAACGGTCCCGACCTGGCCGACCTGCTGGTAGCGGTGCACGAGACTCTGCGACTGGAGCGGTTGCGATTCCTGACGTCGCATCCTCGCGACATGACGCAGCGGATCATTGACACAGCGGCCTCGTTGCCGCGCCTGTGTCACGCCTGGGAACTGCCGGTGCAATCGGGTAATGATGAGGTGCTGCGGCGGATGGCACGCGGCTATTCGGTCGATCGGTTCCGAGATCTCGTGCAGCGGATCCGTGCGGCCACCCCCTCGTGCGCCATCAACACGGATATTATCGTGGGGTTCCCCGGCGAAACCGAGGAGCAGTTTGCCGATACCATGGCGCTCTTGGCCGAGATCCGCTTTGACGTGGTGCACGTGGCGGCCTATTCGCCGCGTCCGGGGACGGCGGCGGCGGCATGGCCCGATGATGTGCCCGCCGAAGAAAAGGAGCGCCGACGTAGCGCTGTGGAAGAGCTGCAGACCCAGATTGCTGGCGAGATCAATGGCGCGCTGCTGGGCGGCCGGCAAGAGGTGCTGGTCGATGGGCGCCAGCGCGGGCGTTGGCGCGGTCGCACTCGCAGCAACAAGCTGGTCTTTTTTGAGGCTGACGGCGATTGGCAGGGACGCTTGGTGGAGGCGCAGATCATCTGGGCCGGCCCGTGGAGCATGCGGGCCGAGCTCGTCGGCGTAGCGGATAGCCGCCGGGCCTAGCCGTCTCGCGCCTCGTCGTGCCCCCGAAAGATCAGCCGGAGCGGCGAGCCTGGGTAGGGGCAGTGGTCTCGGATGCGGTTCTCCAGGTAGCGCCGGTAGGCAAAGTGGACCAGCTCGACGTCGTTCACAAAGAGCACGATGGTGGGGGGGCGCACGGCCACCTGTGTGCCATAGTACAGGCGCAACTTGCGGCCCCACTTGGTGGGTGGCGAATGACGTGCGGTGGCGTCGCGCAGGATATGGTTGATCTCTGCCGTCGTCAGTCGGTGACCAGCCTTTTCCCATACCTCTAGCGCTAGGGGCAGAATGCGCGGCACGCGCTGGCCCGTTAGCGCCGACACAAAGAGGATCGGCACGTAATCCATGAACTTGAGCTCTTCGCGGACGTGCTGCTCATACTTGACCATCGTGTGGGTGTCCTTGATCACCAGGTCCCACTTGTTCACGAGAACGATCACGCTCTTGGCCGATTCGAGCACATGTCCGGCGATATGGGTGTCTTGGGCGCGCACGCCCTGGCTGGCGTCGATCATCAGCAGGACGACGTCGGACCGGTTGATGGCTCGCATGGCGCGCAGGACGCTATAGCGCTCGACGCCTGGTTCCACGCGGCCGCGACGTCGGATGCCGGCCGTATCGATGAGCACCAGCTCGCGCCCCTCGTACCGGATGCGGGTGTCGATGGCATCTCGCGTGGTGCCGGCCACGGGGCTAACGATCACGCGTTCCTCGCCCAGCATCTGGTTCAGCAAGCTGGATTTGCCCACGTTGGTGCGCCCGACGAGGGCGATATGAACCGCCTGATCCTCGGCGCCCTCATCCTTGCCGGCTGGAGGTAGGGCGGCTACCACGGCATCCAGCAGGTCGCCAGAGCCGCGGCCACTGTTCGCCGCGATGGGGTAGGGTTGTCCTAGCCCCAAGGCGTAAAACTCGGCCAGAGCCAGCTCGCGATTGAGGTTATCCGCCTTGTTGACGGCCAGGACGACGGGCTTCTGGGCGCGCCGCAGCAGCTCGGCGATTTCATAGTCAGGGCCCGCGATGCCCGTGGTGATGTCCGTGACCAAGAGCACCACATCGGCCTCATCGATGGCCAGCTCTGCCTGCGCTCGCACCTTGGCGGTGATCTCGTCACCGGGGTTCAGGTCCAGCCCGCCGGTATCGACCAACATAAAGGTGCGGCCATTCCATTCGACGTCGTCATAGAGCCGGTCGCGGGTAGTGCCGGGCTCATCCTCGACGATGGCCTTGCGTGAGCCCACGAGACGGTTAAAGAGTGTGGACTTGCCCACGTTGGGCCGTCCAACGATAGCCACCAAGGGCTTGCTACTAGCCATGGGAATCCCCCGATCTTGGGCGTAAGGTTATCCTGGGCCTACCGTGGCGTAGGCGTAGGCGTGGCGGTGGGTGCAGCTGTCGCCGTGGCGGTGGGTGTGGGCGTGAGCGACGGCGTGGGCGACACGGTGGGCGTCGGCGTCGGCGTCGGCAGCAGGGTCAAGGTCACCTCAACCGAGGTGGGAGCCACACTGTTGACCACGAGGTCGGCCAGGCGCGGGTTGGCATCGACGTCGACGATCACCTCTACCTTGAGCTGATGGACGCCCGGCCCGAGTCCGTTCACGTCCACAAACGCCTGGATCAGGTCGGCCTGTAGTTCGTCCAGGATGACGGCAGGTCCGGTTAGGATGATGTCGACCGACCGCACCGACAGATCGGCCAGCAGGTCGGGCGGGCGCCGCCGTGCGATGAGGGGCACCTCCAGGGTGGTGCCGCCCATGACTGGATCGATCTCGACCGTCACCAACACCTCTTCCAGCGTGCCCTCGGTCTCGGAGAGCACCGATACCCCTTCGGGTAGATCCAGCGGTAGCCGTTGTGCGACCATGCGCGAGGCCCCCGAGATATCCACCGTGCCTGCGGTGGAGACCACGCCGGGCATCTCTGCGATGATGGCAGGCGGCCCTACCAAGGTGACAATGTCGGGCTCTACCCGGACGTTGCTGACAAAGTAGCCTCGCGCCGGGGTGCCCTCGGTGCGGGTTCGCACGGCCACCTCGCGATAGTTAAAGCGGCGCGCGATCTGATAGCTGACCTCGGCCGTCTCGGGCAGGACGTTGACGCCCTCGACCTGGCCCCCGCCGGCCCGAATGGCCACCAGGTCCACCTCCGCCGTCGCCGGCTCGCGTGCTCCCACCATCGAGACCCGCGCGACGACCTTGGCTACCTGGTCGATTCTGGACTGCGCCCCATGGAGGGTAACCACGGCCGGATTGATCCCGGAGACCTCGGCCGAATAGCCGAGCGGCAGGGTATCCACATCCTCGAGCTCTGCCGTCACGGTCATGGTGCGTTGCATCACGGGCTCAAGCTCAACCCGCAAGGTGTCCGGTCGGGCGCTGAGAATGTCCACCGTGTCATCGACGCAGGTCACGTTGACGGGCACCTGGTGGACGCCCGGCCCGAGCCCGTCCAGATCGGCGGTCGCCATAAAGCTGGCTGCGCTGAGGCGCTCCCAGCTGGACGTAAAGGCGCGGATCTCGACAGACGTTGTCCTGGCAGGGTTGTTGATGACGGCCATCGTGCCGTCAAGGTTGAGGGCCTGAATGGGCAGAGGGGTGCCGAACACGTCTTGGCGGGGAGGGTCAGCCTCAAAGGTAGCGTTGACCCACACGACCACGCCCAACACGAGCGCCAGCAGCAATGATCCCAGCTGCTGGGCTAGCCCGTTCTCGCGTCGCGCCACCCTGGCCACCGCTACTCTCGCCTCCCATCGGGATTGCTCTCGGCCGACTGCTGTTCGCCGCTGGCCTGACGGCGTCTGGGCTTGCGGCCAGTTCTGGTGGCGAGCAGGGCTCGCATCAGCGTCACCAGACGACGCTCATCCAGGTGGCGGACCATGCGCCCGCCCCGCGCCATGGAGATGACGCCGGTCTCTTCCGAGACGACGATGGAAAGGGCGTCGGTCTGCTCGGTGATACCGACGGCCGCTCGGTGACGGGTCCCCAGGTGGGCGTCGGAGACGATCGTCTCGGCCAGCGGCAGCACGCACGCGGCACTGATGATGCGTCCGCCTCGGATGATCACGGCTCCGTCATGAAGGGCGGTGCTGGGGAAAAAGATGGTCTGCAGCAGCTCGCTGGTGACCTCGGCGTCGATCTCTACGCCGGTCTCGACATGCTCTTGCAGGCCGGTCTCACGTTCGAGCACGATCAAGGCGCCATGACGTCGCTCGGCCAGGCGGACGCAAGCGGCCGCGATCTCGTTGATGGCGTGCTCCAGGGTGGCCTGTCCGCTCTGGCCCCACGCCATCGCTCCAGCACGCCCCAACCGATCCAGTGCGCGCCTCAGCTCGGGCTGGAGGACGACGGCAACCACCACGGCGAGAACCTGGCCACCGTTCCTCAGGAGCCAGCTGAATGCGGTGAGGCCAGCAATGCTGCCGATGATGGCCACCACCAATGCTACCAGGAGGGCGCC
>DAIRUQ010000140.1:0-6049 GCA_036803245.1 Chloroflexota bacterium
TGGCGGGCCGGCAAAAGCGCGAGCTATCCATATTCCCGAACAGAATCCCCGAGTGACAAAGCAGCGGCACCCCCAGTTCCTCGATGCGAGCGTACACCGGGAACAGCCGCTCCTCATACGGGTACCAGTGGTTGGGGATCATCTTGACGCCGCGAAAGCCCAGTTCGAGGATGGCATGGTCCAGCGCCTCGATGGCATCGGGGCGGTCGGGCTCGATCCAGATGAACGGGATCAAGCGATCCTCGGCGCCGCGCACCGCCTCGGCCAACCAGTCCGCCGATTCCCGCATGGTGAGCGCATGGTCGCGGGCGTCCCAGTGAGGCGGCGGCGAGAGGATCACGGCCTTGTCCAAGCCGGCCTCCTCCAACCCAGCCAGCATGGTCTCCTGTGAAGCGTCACATCCCATGGCATGCACGTGAATGTCGATCAGCACATCGCACCTCCAAGGCTAGCACGTTCCGGGCCCTCGGGCCCATTCTAGCCCCCGCATGTCGGCGGCGCAACGCCCAGGTCCTCCGCGAACGCTTGGCAGAGTCAGAGGGGGCGTCTATGATGGCGGCGTGCGCGGCGACCCCAGGGTAGCTCGCCAAAGGAGTAGGTCATGCGCCAAGCGATCATTGCCGGCCAGCGCCACGCCGAGGTTATCGATGTCGCCACGCCGCGGCCCGTCGCGAACTGGGCCCTGGTGCGCGTGACCGTCACGCCCATGTGCACCGAGTACAAGGCTTGGTTGGCGGGCGGGGAGCACCGGTTCCTGGGGCACGAGGCGGTAGGCGAGGTGGTAGAGGTCGCGCAGCCCGGCCGCGTTCAGCCGGGCGATCGCGTCGTCGTGATGCCGATGTATCCCTGCGGCGTATGCCGGTTCTGTGTCGGTGGCGATTATATCCACTGCCAGCATACCATCGACCCATCCGCCTTTACCGGCCAGGAGACCGGCTGGGCCACCTATGCTCAGTATCTGCTCAAACCCGACTGGCTACTGGCGCCCATCCCCGCAGAGATGCCAGACGAGCGTGCCGCGTTGGCCCTCTGCGCTTTGGGCCCCACCATGGGTGCGCTGGAGCGCATGTGGGTGGATGCTTTCGACACCCTGCTGATCACCGGCGCCGGGCCGGTCGGCCTAGGCGGCGTGGTCAACGGCCGCTTTCGCGGGGCTCGCGTGCTGGTGGTGGAGGGGCACCCCTGGCGCGCCCAGCGCGCTCGTGAACTGGGGGCCGAGGATGTCTACGACCCCGCCGATCCGGATCTGCTTTCGCGCATTCTGGTCGCCACCGATGGCCTGGGCGTGGATGCGGCGGTGGATTGCTCTGGCGTGCCAGCGGCCCAGCGCACCTGTATCGACGCGACGCGTCGGCTAGGCCAGGTCTGTCTCGTCGGCGAGTCCAGTCAAGACGTCACGCTACAGGCCAGCCGCGACATGATCCGCAAGGGCCTATCGGTGCACGGCTCTTGGCACTATAACCTCAGCCTCTACCCCAAGGTGCTGCAGGTCATCGAGAATTCGCCGCACGCCGACCGCTTGGTGAGCCACACCTTTTCCATGGAGCGGGTCCAGGATGCCCTGGCCCTCTGCGCATCGCACGACTGCGCCAAAGTTCTGCTTCGACCGTAGCCCGATTGATTGGTCCCGACGCTGCCAGCTAGACAGGAGAGTAGTCTCATGCCTTCACAGCCCAACATTGTCTTCATCATGGCCGATCAGCTAGCCGCCGGGTTCGTAGGGTGCTATGGCAGCGGGGTGGATTCCACGCCCACCCTGGACCGTCTGGCCTCCGAGGGCGTCCGCTTTACCCGGGCCTATGCGCATTCCCCCATCTGCGCGCCCAACCGCGCCACCATCATGACCGGCCGCTCCAACGAGATCCACGGCATCGTGGTGAACAACCTGCAGCTCGGGACTGAGAACCCGACCTACCCCATGGTACTGCAACGCCGCGGCTATCGCACCGGCGGCTTTGGCAAGTTCCATCTCACCAGCATGCAGTTGCCGTTGCCCAACGATTTCAACTACCTGGGCTATGACGAGTCGATCCCCACCGAGGACCCGCGGCTGGGCCCCTGGCTGGACTGGATCGCCCGCGAGCATCCCGACTATTACGGGCCGGCTCTCGCCACGTGCTGGGCTATGCCCTACCTGGATCGTTACGGCCCCGACAAGCGCGACCTACGGCCCGAATGGGAGGCCGCCCGTGCCGAGTTTCTCCAGCCGCGCGTTGCCGCCTCGGGCTGGAACCTGATGTACACCCACCCGCTGCCGGCCGAGCTTAACCAGACCACGTATATCACCAACTGCGGTATCGACTTCATGGAGCGGCACCTGGCGGAGCATCCCGATCAACCCTTTATGTGCCATCTGTCCTATGTCAATCCACACGACCCGTACGATCCGCCCGAGCCGTACGATACCATGTTTGCCCCTGAGGAGATGAGCGACCCGCTGCCCATGGCATGGGAGGGCATCGGCGTCTATGAGAAGCACCGCCGCAGCTTTCACCGCTTTGGCGAGTACGCGGCCGACGTGCAGAACGTGCGCCGCATGCGCGCCATGTACCACGGCTCTATCCGCTTGATCGACGATCAAATCGGCCGCGTGGTGCGCTTTCTCGAGGAGCGGGGCCTGGCGGACAACACCATCATCTGCTTTACCACCGACCATGGCGACATGATGGGCGACCACGGCCTGATCACCAAGGGCGTCATGCATTATGACAAGTCGGTACGCGTGCCGTTGATCGTTTGGGGCGGAGACAGCGCCCGGGGCGTCGTCAGCGACCGGCTGACCCCCTCGCTGGATCTGTTCCCCACCCTCTGCCAGTGGGGCGGCGCCCACCTGCTCCCGCCGCACGAAGGGCGATCCTTGCTGCCGATCCTCCAGGGCGAGCCCGACCCCGCCCCATGGGAAGAGATCACCATCCAGGTGCAGACCACCCGCAGCATTATCACGGCTGAGGGCTGGCGCCTGAGCCTGCTCAAGCCCGATCGGCGCGGCCAGATGTTTGACTTGGTCCACGACCCCGACGAGCAGCGGGACCTCTACGGCCAGGCGGATGCCTGGCAGACCCAGGCTGAGCTGATGGCGCGCCACGTCTATGCCTACATGCGCGCCATGGAAACGTGGCGCTATGAGCGGCTGCCCATCGATGAGGGACGCCCCAGAATGCCGGGCCCGACGATGGCCACGCCGCTGGAGCCCGCCTACCCAGGGGATGTCGACTAGCGGCGTCCACCGCCAGACCAGGAGGGAGACCGCATGACCAGTTGGCGCGATCGCGTCTATGCCCAGCTTTCGCACCGCGAGACGCAGCCGATCCCCTATACGCTCGGCTGGGAAGGCGATGTCGGCGAGCGCCTGGATGCCCACTATGGCGGCACCCGCTGGCGCGACCTGCTGGAGCCAGCCATCCGCAGCGCGCCCATCGCCAGCCTGGAGCGGCACCTGGAAGAGAGCGCCACCCACTACACCGACCTTTATGGCACGGTATGGCGCTGTGATCGGCGCCCCACCCACCTGGAGACACCGGCCCTCCGCGAGCCAACGCTGGCAGGCTATCGCTTCCCGACCATGGACGCGTTGTTTCCCGCTGGTTGGGATGCTACGGCGCGCCATGCCATCGCCCAGGAGCCCGACCGCTTCTGGGTGGCGGGCCTGGGGTTTGGCCTCTTTGAGCGAACCTGGTGCCTGCGCGGGTTCGAGAACGCCCTGGCCGACGCTGCTGCGGATCCCGCCTTTTACGCCGAGCTGGTCGAGGCCGTCGCCGCGCACCACGCCGCCATCCTTGCCAAGCTAATGGAACTGCCCTTGGACGGCATCAAGTTCAGCGACGACTGGGGCTACCAACAGGGCGTCCTCCTCGGCCCTGAACGCTGGCGCCGCTACATCAAGCCGGCGCTCCGTCGACTCTATGCCCAGGTGCACGCGGCCGGCCTAAAGACGCTGAGCCACTGCTGTGGCAGCGTGCGCGACATCCTCCCCGACATCATCGAGATCGGGCTGGACGCGCTGGAGAGCGTGCAGCCGGAAGCCCGCGGCATGAATCCATACCAGCTAAAGCGCGAGTTCGGCCGCGAGATCACCTTCTGGGGCGGCCTGGGATCGCAATCCACCATCCCTCACGGCACCCCGGCCGAAATCAAGGCCGAGGTGCGACGGCTCTGCGACGAGATGGGACGCGGCGGCGGCTACATCCTGGGGCCCGCCAAGAGCCTCCAGCCGGAGACGCCCACCGCGAACGCTGCCGCCGTGGTGGAAGCCTTCCTGGAGCAGGCGGGGGTAGCGCTGTAGCCAGAGACCCGCTACCCGCAGTATCGCTGGCTCGGGCGGCCGCAGCGTTACGCTTTCTCGACGAGCGACCAGTCTTTGGGCTGCCCCCTGCCTCTTGACTCTCACCGTCCCCGCGGCTATGGTGTCCCAAACAGCATTCGACACATTCTTGGGGGAACGCCACCATGGCCGAAACGCCACGCCGCTGCCACTATGTCGTGAGCACGCACTGGGACCGCGAGTGGTACCAGACTTTCGAGGGATTTCGTTTTCGCCTCGTCAAGCTGATGGATCGCGTCCTCGAAGGTTGGCGCGACGGACGGCTAAAGGGGCCCTTCCAGACCGACGGCCAGGCCGTGCTGCTGGAGGATTACCTGGAGATCCGCCCCGAGCGCCGCGACGAGCTGATGGAGCGCGCTCGCGAGGGCAAGCTGGTCATCGGCCCGTGGTACGCCATGCCAGACGAGTTCCTGGTGTCAGGCGAATCCATGGTGCGCAACCTGCGCCTGGGCCGGGAGGTGGCCCGTGCGCTTGGCGGCGAGCCCAGTTGCGCCGGCTTTACCTGTGACATCTTTGGGCACAACAGCCAGTTGCCACAGATCTATGCCGGGTTCGACATCGTCGCCGCGCTAATCTGGCGCGGCCTGAACACCTGGGATCACCGCAACCTGCTCTGGGAGGGCGCCGACGGCACCGTCCTGCCCACCTACCGCTTTGGCCACGTGGGCTATTGCACCTACGCCATCGACGTGCGCGGCTGCCGCGACGCTGATGGTTGCGTGGACCTGAAGGTGCTCAATGGCAGGCTGGATAGCTTTTTACAGTGGACAGCCGAGTGCTCCGACGTGGACCCCCTGCTGCTATTCGACGGCTGCGACCATATGGAGTGGGATCCCGTCACCTACCAGGTGATCGTCGACCGCATGGCGCAGGATGATCCCGGGGACGGCTTCCAGTTCATGCACACCAGCCTGGACGAGTTCTGCCGCGAGATGGCCGCGCAGGCTGATCGGATCCAGACGCGGGTGGTGGGTGAGCTACGCGAGCCGGCCCGCTGGACCGAGGAGCGCGACAACCAGTGGCTGATCCCGGGCGTGCTCTCCAGTCGCGTGTGGATCAAGCAAGAGAACGCCGCTTGCGAGACCCTGCTCACCCGCTGGGCCGAGCCGTTGGGCGTGCTGGCCCACCTGGCGCTGGGACGTGACTACCCCAAGGGCTATCTCGACGTGGCCTGGCGCTGGCTCCTACGCAACCATCCTCACGACTCTATCTGCGGTTGCAGCATCGACCAGGTGCACGAGGACATGAAGTTCCGCTTTAGCCAGTGTCGCGGCATCTGCGAGGAGGTCACCCGCGATCTTGAGCGCCGTATCGCCGCCAACGTAGGCGAGCCGGTGGTTCCCGAGACGTTGCGCGTCACCCTATTCAATGGCGCTCAGGTGCCGCTGAACGAGTCTGTCGAGGTGATCCTGGAGATCCCCTCCGACTGGCCCACGTTCAACGAGTTCTTTGGCTTTGAGCCCAAGCCGGCTTTTCGCATCTATGACGCCGAGGGCAATGAGGTGCCGTATCAGCGGCTCCACCAGACCATGAAGCGGCCGGCCACCCGACTCCTCGATACGGGATCCATCCGGGGCTACCAAACCCATCACGTGCGCGTGAGCTTGCCGGCGCAAATCCCGGCCTTTGGATATGCTACCTACGCCGTGCGCTCCGGCGAGACCAGCGAGCGGACCCGGCATCCCGCCGTGCCCGGCTTGGCCACCAGCGAGCGGTCCATGGAGAACG
>DAIRUQ010000141.1:0-5605 GCA_036803245.1 Chloroflexota bacterium
GTTGGCGTGGGGCCTCCATCCGTAGACGCTCCCCCGCTACCACCGGCGTCCAGCGGCCCCGCCGCGCTGGCCTCCATGACGATCGTGGTGCCCGCCCGCAGGTCCGTCCCGTCGGGATAGTGAACCTCCACCTCCAACCAGTAGCGCCCGGTCGCGGGCGGCGTATAGTAGAGGGTGTGGCTGGCCCCATTGGTGATGGACGACGTCACCGGCTGGCCATTGGCCGTCCAGCGCACCTGCACCGCCTCCTGGTCGTCGTTGGCATAGTCAGCCCAGCAGCGCACCTCGCCATCGGTGTGGCGCTCGCCAATGTCGTTGGCAAACGGCAGGCATCCCAGCGACAGCGCGCGCTGCGAGGAGCGACCGGTGGTCGCCGTCGGCATCGGTGTGGGCTCCGGAACTGACATCTCCGTAGGAGCCGGCGTCGGCTGCTCATAGACGTCACCGCCCACGAAAAATAGATCAAATAACTCGAAAAACATGCAGCCTGAGGCGCCCAGTAGAACCAGAACCGCCACAGCCACCGTCAAAATGCGCCGCACCACAAGCCACCTCCCCGTCTGACGCGACACCGACGTACAACCCACTCGCGAAGCGTGTCGTCCGAGCCGGACGCAAGCCAGCCTCACCAACCGGGCCAGCTTGCATTGCCAGCGAGAATATGCCAGAGTCTAGACGGAACACGCTCACATGACAAGGGTATCCATTAGCATTGTGCCAACGGCAAGGGAACGTGACGTATGCACCCGATGCTTGTATCGCTGACCGCGGGCTGGCATCGCACCGGCCGTCTAGCCCGCGATGCCGACGCCTTTTTGCGGGCCCACGGGCATCCGGGCACCGCCGAGCACTCGGGGGCGGTGGCCGGCGTGGCCCGCAACCTGGCCCTGCGGCTGGGGCTGGACCCCGCGCCCGCTTTTGCCGGCGGCTGGTTGCACGACATCGCCGCCCCCATTCCCGCATCGCGCCGCCTTGAGGCCGCTCTCGCCCTAGGCCTAGAGGTCCTGCCCGAGGAGCGCGCCCACCCCATGATCCTCCATCAGAAGCTAGCGGTTCCCATCGCTCGCCACCTCTTTGCCGTGGAGGACCCCGCCATCCTCAGCGCCATCGGCTGCCACACCACCCTCAAGCCCAACGCCGCCCCACTGGACATGGTGGTCTTTCTAGCCGACAAGATCGCCTGGGATCAGCCCGGCGCGCCCCCCTATCGCAACGCCTTGCTGGCGGCCTCCCACCGTTCGCTGGAGGCGGCCTGCCTGGTCTACCTGACCTACCTGTGGCAGCAGCGCGAGTCGCTGGCCGTGGTGCACCCCTGGATGGCCGCCGCCTACCACGCCCTATCGGCTCAGGCATAGCGAAACCTCCCGCCAGCCTGGTGGCCGACGGGAGGCGCGTTCACGTTCTGGGGGATGTGGTCGTGCGCTAGAGCAGCTCGGCGAACGACGTATAGTCCTCGATGTCGCCGTCATCCATGCAGACCTGGATGATCCGCCGCCCCAGGTTGGAGAGCTCGGGCGTGTCATACTGGGCCAGCTCGCGCTTGAAAAAGCTGGTCAGCATGGCGGCGCCGGCCTCATAGCCCTCGACGCCCACCTCGGGCTGGTGATCCACCTGCAGCAGCACGGTGGGCACCCGATAGCCCTGCATCGTCAGGTTCTTGGGCACATAGCCTAGCAGCGGGCAGCGCGCCCCATCAAGCTGCTCCATGCGAAAGCGGGCCGTGCCACGCCGCGCCAGGTACTCGCGAGCCAGCCACTGGGGCATGAACCCGACGCGGTAGGCGCCAATGTGCTGGTTGGGGATCAGCTTGTGGCGGGTGCTCAGCGTGTCCATGATCTGCTCCAGGAGCTGGTTGGCATGGTTGACGGCCCGGCCCGTCACAAAGGGCCAAAAAGACCCCACGCCCTCGCTGGTCATGCCGCCGGTATCGGTGATGCTGGGGTTATCGTGCCCACGGGGCGCGACCAGCCGCCATAGCCAAGCCAGGCTGGCCGGCAGCACGTGCAGCATGCCGATGATACCATAGCTGGGATGGGCCGCCGTGCAGGGCGGGGTGCGCACGCCAAAGCTGCGCACGTCCACCTCGGCCGCGCCGTTCACCACGCCGGGCACAAAGCGCCGTGGCATGATGACGCGGGGGTTGGGACAAGGCACGCCCGGGGCGTCCATGGTGTGCTCCCAGATGAGGCAGGTGGAGCCCGGCGCCCCTTCCAGGTTCATAAAGATCAGCCCCTCGGGCGGATGCACACACAGCCGCTCGTGGTGCGGGTCGGTGCCGTACTGGCGGATGTGGTTGATCCGCAGGAACCAACCCTCTTCCGCGTCGGCGACCACCAGGCGACGCGTGCCGCTCTGCAGGGCCGGGTGGCATAGCGCCATGTCGTCCGTCACCGGCTGCAGCTCGGACGTCTCGGTGAGGTGGAGCCTAATCTCGTCACCCGTCTCCAGGTTGGTGGCCAGCTTGACGCGGCCATCGGGCTCGCGGTGGATCTGCTCGATCATCTCGGACTTGCCGCCGCCGCTGGCCCCCTCGTGCATGATGGTGAGAATGTTGTCGTAAGGCGTCACCACCCGCACGGTAGAGGCGTGGGCCGTCACCCAGCCCTCTTGCTCGCCGATATCCAGCAGGATGCCATAGACGCCCTTTTTGGCGCTGGGGCCGGGGTAGAGGTTGAACGCGAACACCTCGTGCAGCGCCTCAGAGCGCTGGTGCACCACCACCTGCCGCCCGCCAAAGTGGGTGTGGCGAAAGGTGGGTGCCAGATAGATGATGGCTCGCGGGGTATAGTCGGTGGGCACGGCGCTGGCGGGGCCGAACCCCTGCAGGTCGGCCAGGCCGCCCGCGAAAAAGCCGGCGTTCTTGGGCGCCACCAGGAGCCCGGGATAGCCCAGGCGGTCATCGCCCACCATGAACGGCATCACGATCAGGTCTTGCTGGGCCAGCCAGTCAAACACCTCGCCGCGCAGGGCGTCCATCTCTACCGGGAACTCGTCTCGCAGGCGGGGCTTGTCGGTAGCCGCCTCGTCGCCGATGAACATGCAGTTGGGATCGCGCCGCCGCATATAAGCCTCGGGGTAGTTGACCACCACGCCGTTGCGGCACCGCACCACCGTGGCATCCACCACACGCCCGCGCTCGGGCACGTTATAGGCCACCTCAAAGCAGTCGGACTCGCCGCCCATGGCCAGCTCGAGCATCTCTTCGCGCGTCTCGGGCACCACCCGCTCGCCAGCGCGCTCCAGCGCCGCTCGCAGCTCCGCCGGCAAACCCATCCCCAACACCAGCTCTCGACTCATGCTACCCCTCTCTGGTTCGATACCGATGCCAGCTCAGATACGTCAGGTATAGAAAAACGGCCCGACGATGGCTCCCCATCGTTGGGCCGTCCGTTAGCCAGGGGTCTCCCCGGGCCGCCCGACGGTCGGGCCCACGTCGCTGGGCCACGGCCATGGCGGCGGCACATCCCGCCGCTTGGTAGCCTACACTATAATGAATATCCGCTCCACCGCCAAACGCCCTGTTCGCGCCCGCCCTTGAATTGCGCTACTTTTTGCCGCATAATGATGGTGTGAATGTTAGCGCTCAAGGAGGTGATCGACGTGGAGAAACGAGTACTGGGACGAACCGGTTGCGAGCTTTCGGTGGTGGGGTTTGGCGGCATCTTGGTGATGAACGAGAGCCCTGCCGAATCGCAGCGCTTGGTGGCCCGTGCCATCGACGCTGGCATCAACTATTTTGACGTGGCCCCCAGCTATGGCAACGCCGAGGAGCGGCTGGGCCCGGCCCTGGAGCCCTATCGGCAGAACGTGTTCCTGGCCTGCAAGACGGCCAAGCGCGACGCCGCGGGCGCCCGCGACGAGCTCGAGGCCTCCCTGGAAAAGATGCGCACCGACTATTTCGATCTCTACCAGCTTCACGCCGTCACCACCAGGGAGGACGTCGAGACGATCATGGGGCCTGATGGCGCCTTGGAGACCTTTCTCGAGGCCCGCGAAGAGGGTTTGGTGCGCTTTCTAGGGTTCTCGGCCCACTCGGAAGAGGCCGCCATCGCCCTGCTGAACCAGTTCCCCTTTGATAGCATCCTCTTTCCGCTGAACTGGGTCACCTGGAACGAGGGCGGCTTTGGCCCCAAGACCGTCGAGACCGCCCAGGCCAAGGGCGCCGGCCGCCTGGCCCTCAAGGCGCTGGCCAAGCGCAAGTGGGCCAACGACGACGAGCGCAAGGCCTGGCCCAAGAGCTGGTACCGCCCGGTGGAGACGCTGGACGAGGCCCGCCTGGCGCTGCGCTTTACCCTGTCGCTGCCGGTCACCGCGGCGGTGACGCCGGGCCATGCCCAGTTCCTAGATTGGGCCATCGAGATCGCGCAGGATCTGACGCCGCTCACCCCCGAGGAGCAGCAACTGGTTGCCGAGAACGCCAAGGGGCTTGCCTATATCTTTCCCCAGAATTAACCACCGCGCTGCTCGTGGGCGCACAGGCCGGGGGGCGCCCAGCCCCCTGGCCAGAACAAAGGACACGCGTGATGAGCAAGCAAGAGCCTGATCTGATCGCAGCCGTTCAAACAGTCCTGGAGCAGTTCGCCCAGACCAAGGTCCCCGGCAAAGCGCTAGAGCTCAAGGGGCCGGTCAAAGAGGGGACCTGCTACCGTTGGCGCATCATGAGCACGCGACACAAGCAGGTGACGTTCGTGGTGGATACGGCCAAGGCCCTCTTCAAGGGCACCAGCATCCGCTCGATCGTGGTCTACGGCACCCAGCAGGATAGCCCCATCGCCCCGGACATCGAGAGCCTCAAGGCATTCCTGGATTCGGCCGAGCTGATCCCGAACTAGCGGCGCGGGATATGATCACGGACCCCCCTACGTCGGGCGGCGCCTCGGCTGGGCCGCCCGATCCGGATGCCTGGTACCACGGCTCGCCCCGGCGCCTGACGACGTTGCGCTCTGGCAGCACCATCACGCGCGACCGGCGCCTGGCCGAGGCCTTCTCGCACAAGCCGACGCTGCTCTGCCGCGAGGACGACGGCAGCATCCGCCATGACGGCACCGCGCCCGGCTGGCTGCACGTCATCGACGAGCCGTTGCGCCCGGGCGACCTGGAGCCGCACCCCCGCAGCAGCATGGATCCCGGCCTCGAATGGCTCACCACCCGCCCCCTGCGCCTACGGCTCCTGGGGGCGGTGGCGGTCGACCCCGCCGAGCTGTTGGATGCCGCCGCCCTGGCAGAGCTCCAGCGACGGGCCCAGGGACAACGCTAGACGGCCGCCTCGCGCTTGGCCAGGGCCTTACGCTCCCAACGCCACAGCAGCCACGAGAACAGCAGCACCTGCAACGTCACCTCGGGCAGGCCCACCAGCGGGTTGCCAAAGCCCAGCGTGGTATAGACCATCCCCTCCAGCGAGCCCGGCCCGGTGATCACCGCGCCGATGCCCGTGAGCACCCAGAGCACCAGGGCCAGCTTCCACCAGCCGCCCTTGCCGACGATGACGGCGTAAAACGGCCATAGCGCGATGGCCAGCAGCGCCCCACGTAAAATCTGCATGGGGATTCCCAACGCCACGATGGGATCGTCCACCGGCCGCATGAACCCCGCCACCGCCTCCTGC
>DAIRUQ010000142.1:0-5519 GCA_036803245.1 Chloroflexota bacterium
GAACGGCTAGCTCAGCAGCGGAATGATCTCGTCCGCCATGGCCGCGCCAGCATCGTCCTCGGTCACCAGCTCGATCTCTGCGGGCTCAGAGACGCCCAGGCCGAGCTCCACGGCGCGCGCGATCTGGGCCTGCTCAAAGACCGCCCCCTGGCTCACCTCGGGCGTGGTGCCAAACAGGCGCAAGATGGCCACGCCTACTGCGTCAATGGCGACCAGGTCGGTGGCGGCCAGCACCACCCCCGCATCCACCACCGTGCCCCGATCGGGGCCGCCGTGGGTAAAGGCCTGCACGCCGTCCATGACGATCAGGGCGGGCTGACGAGCGCGGTTGACCTCGGCGATCATGGTGCGCTGATGGGGCGAGCTGTGCAGCTCGCTCATATAGTCGTGCCCCCCACCCACCCGACGCGCCACCAGTCCGACAGAGTTCTTGAGCGCCAGGGTAAAGTGCCCACCGAACCGGTGGGTCTTGAGGTTGCAGGTCTGCACCAGGCTTTCAGCGTCCAGGACGGCCCGCGGCAGGTAGAACCCTTGCGACCAGTGGTCGTCAGGCTCGTCGATGTGGGCCCAGGCCTCGGGCGGCAGCTCGTCGAACACCACCGTATCAAAGCCCAGCTCCTCAGCCTGGCGAAAGACGCCCAGTTGCTGCATGACGGTGCGGGTATCGCCCATGCCGCTGCGATCGCCCACGGTGATGGATCCCGCCCCCAGGTTGTAGAGCTGCTCCACCAAGGCTCGCAGGACGTCGGGATGGGTCGAGCCCGGCGACGGGTCGGCGCTGTTATAGTTGGGCTTGAGAAACACCGATGCCTCGGGCATGGGACCGACGCCCAGCAAGGCTATCGCCCGCCGCACGCCCTCGGCGCGGTCGGTGGTCTTGATCAGGGCCACACGGCCCTTGGCGGGCGGTCGCGGTGTCGATGTGGCGGGAGCCGTCGTCGGCGACGGGGCCACGGTGGCCGGCTCGGTCGGTTGCGCCGTGGGGCTAGCAGTCGTCGGCGCGCTGGTCGGCGCTGCAGTGGCAGGCACCTCCGTGGGACGCGGCGTGGCGGTATCTTGCGGGGCCTCGGCCAGCCCCGTCGTCGTCGCCGTCGGCACAATGGGCGCGCACGCCTGCGCCAGCGCCGACAGCACCAGCACCCCACCCGTCGCAGCAAGCGTGCGCAAGAACGCCCGTCTGGTCACCATAGCGAACCTCCCTGCAACGCCCCTATCAACGCTCGGTCGACGATCCGGTCACTGCCCCGAGCGATGGCGCCGCCTTGTAGAGAATCAATTTGTCCATCCATTCTACCATTTCTCAAGTGATTTGGCAAAGAATTCGGCGCACAAGGCCCAATAGGGAGCTCCTCCCCCCACCCAGCCCACCCACCCCCAAGCTGCTGGCGCCCGAACCGACGGCTATCGGGGCGGTGCACTTGTGCGTCCGCGTCCTTTGCTCTACGATGCGGCCAAGAAGCTGGGGGGAGCCGGGACCGCCAGCCGATCGGCAGTTCGCCCTGAAGGGAGCGCGGTGGGATGCCCGTACAACTCATAATACTGAGTATACCATCTATCGTCTTTCTGGCTGTGAGCCGCCGCAGGGGCCAACCCCTCAGCGAGGCGCTGGAGCGCTTGGGCTGGCGCTGGGCCCAGCCCAGGCACTATCTGTGGGCCTTGGGCGTGACGGGCGTGGTGGGTGCCCTGGGGGCTGTCGCGTTTCAGGTGGTGCCGCAGGAGATCCTCCAGGATCCCAACATCAACGTTAGTGCCTACGCGGGCTGGCAGCTCAGCGCGTACTCGTTGCTTATCATCCTGCTGCGTGAGGCTGTTTACGTGGCCCTAGGCGAAGAGATCTTTTTCCGAGGGTTCCTGGGAGGTTGGCTCCATCGCCGGCTTGGGTTCGCCGGCGGCAACCTGGTGCAGGCGACTGTTTTTCTGCTGCCGCACCTGGTCCTATTGCTGGTGAGCGTGCGTCTCTGGCCGATCCTACTGGTCCAGTTCGCCGCAGGCTGGTTGTTGGGATGGCTCCGCCACCACTCGGGGAGCATCCTGCCGGGCTGGCTGGCTCACAGCCTCGTCAACCTGACGGGCGCCCTTCCTGCGCTGGTGTAGCTTGGCGGCGTCGTCCCACCCTCACCCCCACCCCGTCTCCCGCGCCAGCAACCGTGTATATGCCACAAAGTTCGGCCACGAGATATCCGGCGGGACGCCATGGTCGCACGAGGGCAGGTAGCCGCCATCGCGCAGCACCGGCCGCACGCGCGCGAATTCGTCCACCAGTGCATCCTCGCCCGCCGCGATGGCCCGCTTGTCGATGCCGCCCACATAGGCCAGCTGCCGCCCCCACCGCGCTCGCAAGGCCGCCAGATCATTGCCAGCCGCCACCTCCATCGGGTCGGCCTGGTTGATCCCTGCCTCCAGCCACAGCGGGATCAAGTCGTCGATATGGCCGTCGCTGTCCATGGCATAGACCGGCACGCCGTACGAGCGCAGCAGCTCGCCCCAAGCGTGGTAACAGGGGCTAAGAAAGCGACGCGCCAGGGCGGGCGAGATCATGCTGTGGGCCTTGTAGGCCATGTCCTCGCTCAGATGCACGATATCCACCCGCACCCGCCGCAGGACCCGCTCCAGCAACGCCAGCCCGAACGCTCGCCAGGCCTCGGCCATGTCGTCCACCAGCGCGGGATCGTCCTTCATCATCAGGCACAGGCCCTCGAACCCCACCCACTCGCGCATCTGCCAAAACGGCCCGTTGAGGTGCACGGTCACAGGGCGATCGGATCCCTCTAGCGCCGCCCAGACCGCGGCGTCGTCGGGTAGGCGCGCGGGGTTATCGGGGTCATAGCGCCAGGCCATCCGCTCGACCCAACTGGCTCGGTCAGTCACGGGAAAGGCATGCCACTTGCGCGTGACAAAATCCTTGGCCGTTCGGATATAGGTATAGTCAAAACGATCGGAGATCTCGGTGGTAGCGCCCATCCAGTCCTGCACGAAATAGTGCCCGTGGCGGTGCGCCAGCACACGCTCTTTGAACTGCGGGATCATGCGCGCATCCATCGGCGCCGCCACGGGCCCGTGGAACGCCTCTACGGGCACGCCCACCAGCTCTGCCAGGTGACCCCACAGATCGACGTCGTGCGGCAGGCCCTGCCCGTGCCAGGCCGCCAGCGTGGATTCGCGCGGGCCGCCCGGTAGCAGCGGCAGCCGCCTGGGACGACGAAACAGGATGGTATCCAGGTAACGTTGCCGAGCGGTCATCACACCCTCCTTGCTGGCAGCAACCTGCAGCATTCTGCCTGGCGAGCCTGACGTGGTCAACCCATCGCGCTTGCCAAGCCACGGCGACCCTGCTATCATCGGCTCCCCTGCGAGCCGCCACCTTGCCAACGCCGCGAGGCCCCATGCCACAGATCCACGTCCGAAACCTGAGCCGCACCTTCCGCGTGGCCGAGCGCGACCCTGGCGCCTGGGGCGCCGTCAAGGGGCTGTTCCGTCGCCGCTACCGCACGGTGCGGGCCCTGAACGCCGTCTCGTTCGATATCGCCGAGGGCGAGCTGGTCGGCTATATCGGGCCCAACGGTGCGGGCAAGTCCACCACCGTCAAGATCCTGTCGGGCATCCTGGTGCCCACCTCGGGCGAGTGCCGCGTGTTGGGGCTGGTGCCCTGGCAACAGCGCACCCAGTTGGTGCGCCAGTTGGGCGTGGTGTTCGGGCAGCGCACCCAGCTCTGGTGGGATCTGCCCGTCATCGAGTCGTTCGACCTCTTGCGCCGCATCTATCGCGTGCCCCAGCCCGCCTATCACACCATGCGCGACCGCATGGTCGACTTGCTGGACCTGGCCCCGCTGCTGGATACGCCCGTCCGCCAGCTCTCGCTGGGCCAACGCATGCGTTGCGATCTAGCCGCGGCGCTGCTGCACCAGCCCCGCATCCTCTACCTCGACGAGCCCACCATCGGGCTGGACGCCGTCTCCAAGCTGGCGGTGCGCGCTTTTGTGCAAGAGCTCGTCCGCGAGCAGGGCGTCACCGTGATTCTGACCACCCATGACATGGACGATATCGAGGCACTCTGCCAGCGTGTGGTGCTGATCAACCGCGGGCAGATACTGATCGACGGCACGCTGGATGACCTGCGGCATCAGGTACAGGCGACCCGTCGGGTCATCGTGGAGCTGGCCCAGCCTGGGTTGACCGTCGAGGACGCCGACGCCACCGTGGTGAGCCAGACCGATTCGCGCGTTGAGCTGGCTTACGACCCCCAGCGCGTGGCCGCCGCCGATCTGGTGGCGCGGCTCTGCGCCCGCTACCCCGTGCGCGACCTGACCATCGAGAACGAGCCGATCGAGCGGGTGGTCGCGCGGCTCTATAGCCAAGAAGGGCGCGCCGCTGCGGGAGGTGCCCCGTGATCGCCACTGCCCAGGCCTATGCCGCCGCCTGGGGCGCTCGCTTTCGCGCCTCGCTGCAATACCGTGCCGCCGCGCTGGCGGGCATGGCCACCCAGCTCTTTTGGGGGCTGATGCGCATCATGGTGCTGGCGGCCTTTTACCGCTCCACCACGGCCCCGCAGCCCATGTCGGTGGAGCAGATGGTGGGCTATGTCTGGCTGGGGCAGGCGCTGCTGATGATGCAGCCCTGGTACATCGATCGGGAGATCCTGGAGGAGGTTGCCAGCGGCCAGGTGGCCTACCAGTTGCTGCGGCCGCTGGATCTACACGCCCACTGGGTGTGCCGTGACATGGCCAACCGCGCCAGCGCCGTGCTCTTGCGGGCGGTGCCGCTGTGCATCGTGGCGGGCATCTTTTTCGGGCTGGAGGCGCCCCCCAGCGTGGGAGCGGCGGCTGCCTTTTTGCTGACCACGCTACTGGCGCTGGTCGTAGCCTCCACGCTGGCCGCCGTCGTAGCCGTCACCACCATGTGGACCATCTCATCCCTGGGCGTCCGCCAGATGGTGGGCACGGTCGCCATGATGTTCAGCGGCGTGGTGGTGCCCCTGGCGTTCTTTCCAGCTTGGTCGCAGCCGATCGTGGCCAACCTGCCCTTTGCCCTGATGATGGATGTGCCTGGACGTTTCTACACGGGGGCGCTCCCGCTGGCCGCCCTACCGCTAGAGCTGGCGAGGGGTGCCGTCTGGATCCTCGTGCTCACCCTGCTGGGCCGAGGCCTGCTGGCACGCGCCCAGCGTCGCCTGGTCATCCAAGGGGGCTAACGGTGCGCGACACCTTGGCGCTGATCGGCCACTACTACCGCGCCTCGATCCGCGGCCAGATGCAGTACAAGGCCTCACTGCTGCTGCTCACCCTGGCGCATCTCCTCGCCACGGGCATAGACCTGCTGGGCCTGGCCGTTCTCTTTGCCCACTTTGGGCAGCTCCGAGGCTGGACTCTGGCCGAGGTGGCCATCTTTTACGGGATCACGAACGCGGCCTTTAGCCTGGCCGACGCCGTGGGGACTGGCTTTGACCGCTTTGGCACCCTGGTCAAGTCGGGCCGGTTCGATCGCCTGCTGCTGCGGCCCCGTTCCACCGCCCTGCAGCTCGC
>DAIRUQ010000143.1:0-2402 GCA_036803245.1 Chloroflexota bacterium
CTGGGCGCCCCCTACAACCCGGCCAGCCCACAGAGTTACCAATACCTCCAGGATGCCCTGGACTATGCCCATGCCCAGGGCGCGGTCTCGCTGGCGGCCATGGGCAACTGCTTTGCCGGGCAGGACTGCTCGGTCACCGACCTGATGGCCCCGGCGGCACTGAACCACGTCATCGCCGTGGCGGCCACCGGCCCCACCGACACCCGCGCCCCCTATAGCATGGTGGGCGATCACTGCGACCTGGCGGCGCCAGGCGGCGATGACTCTAGCGGCAATGTTGGCGATCGGATCTATAGCACCTATCCGTCCAGCAGCTACGCCTGGATGCAGGGCACCTCCATGGCCACGCCCCACGTGGCGGGTGCAGCGGCACTGCTGCTATCCATTGAGCCACTACTAGCACCGGGTCTGAGAATGTCGCCCGGGTTGGTGGAGGCCCTGCTGAAGGCCGGCTCCCGCGACCTGGGCGCGCCCGGCCCCGACGCCTCCTATGGCGCCGGCCGTCTGGATGTGGAGCGCTCCCTGTGGCTGGCCATGCATGTGGAACCGCGGGTGGCCCTGCCACTGGTCGCACGCCAGTGGTAGCTGACGGCCTCACCGCCAGGATGGGAGATCCCCAACCTCTCAGTTGGCCCTCCTGAGAGGCGTCGCAGACAGGAGCGAGGGCGAGCCCTGGGGCACTCGTCGCGCCCCGGCTCGCCCTCGTTGCACGTCAATGGGATAGGGGGAAACCTAGCTCCTGGGGCGGGCGCCTACCGTCACCTCGACCTCTACCTGCTCGCCGTCCCTCAAGACCGTCAGCGTCACGCGCTGCCCAACCTCGACTCTACGCGTCAGGTACGAGATCAGGTCGTCGAACTTGCCCACCCTCTGGTCATCGATACCAACGATGATATCGCCGCCCGCCGGCGCCGAGGAGCCCATATAGTCGACCGTCTCGTTGGAGGGGCGCAGATCAGCCTGGGCCGCGGGGCCACCTCGGGTGACCTCTAGCACCAACACGCCGCGCTGATCCTCCGGTAGCCCAGCGGCTTGGTTGTAGGTGGGCGCCAGGGTAAAGGTGGTCACGCCCAGGTAGGGATGCTCATAGTAGCCCTGGGCGATCAGATCAGGCACGACCCGGGCGACAATGCTGGAGGGTACCGCGAACCCCACGCCCGTGAACCCCTCGGTTGACGAGGTTATGGCGGTATTGACGCCGACCACGTTGCCGTTGAGATCCAGCAGCGGGCCACCCGAGTTGCCGGGGTTGATGGCGGCGTCGGTCTGGATAATGTCCGGCAGGGTGTACGAGCCCCCCGAAGCCGAGGACGACGTCGGCATGAGGCGCCCCAGCGCGCTGACGATGCCGCTGGTCATGGTGCCCTCCAGGCCATACGGGTTCCCGATGGCCACCACGCGATCGCCCACCGAAAGCTGGTCAGAATCGGCCAGGCTGAGAGGATGCAGCAGCTCGCCGTCCACATCGACACGGATGACCGCCAGGTCGCTGTCGGGATCGGTGCCCACCACCTCGGCGATGGCGGTCACGTCGTTCGAAAAGGTCACCTGCACCTGCTCGGCGTTGGCGACCACGTGGTTGTTGGTGACAATGTGGCCCTGGCCATCATAGACCCATCCCGACCCCTCGCCCTGCGGAACCAAGCTGTCCTCCTGGTCCATGTTGGGGCTGGGCTGGTAGTAGCGGCCGTATAGCTGCGAAAGACGCGTCAGCGTGGTGATATTCACGACGGCTGGGTTGGCACGCTCATAGATAGAGGGCAACACCGAATCGCCCGGCAACACCTCGGCCACCGGCTGCGCGGGGGGCACCGGCGTAGCCGCGGGCACAGCCGTGACTACACGCTCCACCACCTCGGTCACCACCTGGGGGGTGGAACTCGAACGGCTGGGGGCCAAGAGACTGGCCACGCCACAGCATCCTGACAGCGCCACCGCAACGATCAGCAAGACACTCACCAGCGCCAACGTCCAAACCTTGCTCCGCATAGCTACCTCCGTCCTTGAACGCAAGCGTGTATCTCACCCATCGGCATCGTTACCATGCGTATTATGGTAAGCGCGGTGGTCGAGCGTGTCAAGAATCTGTGGAGATTTGGTAGAGATCGGCTTGGCAACCTCCGCCGCCTCGGGTAGGATGCCCGCCATGCTTGGTAACGCCGCGCCCAGGTAACCGGAGGAGCGCCCATGACCACCCGCCAGCGTTTGCTCGCCATTCTCGATGGCCGTTCGCCCGACCGCATCCCCTGGGTGCCACGGCTGCTCCTTTGGTACAACGCCCGTCGCGCCACGGGCACGTTGCCACCAGAGTGGGAGGGGCTCTCGCTGCGCGAGGTGGAGCGCTCACTGGGCTGTGGCACGCCCGCTCGCGACGGCCCGGTGGCGCAACAGCGCTACGAGGG
>DAIRUQ010000143.1:2502-5469 GCA_036803245.1 Chloroflexota bacterium
CATTCGTCCAGCTACACCCCACCCCGCATGTATGAGCGCTACATCCTGCCCTACTACCAGGCGTTCAACCCCCGGATGCAGTCCGCTGGCAAGGCCGTGGCGCTGCACGCGGATAATGACACCTCGCGCATCGCAACGCTGATCGAGCAAGCCGGCTATGACATGGTCGAGTGCTTTGTGACGGCGCCGATGGTGCCGTTCACGCTGGAACAGGCGCGCGAGACCTGGGGCACGCGTGTGATCATCTGGGGCGGGTTGCCCTCGCTGCTATTCGCGCCCAGCGTGCCCGAGGACGAGTTCCGCGCCGAGGTGAACCATGTGCTGGACGTGGTGGCGCCCGGCGACGCGTTCATCCTGGGCGTGGCCGACAACGTCATGCCCGACTCGCTGATCCAGCGAGTGGCCTGGGTCAGCGAGCTGGTGGAGGAGCGAGGACATTACCCGATCGTTCCGCGGGGGTGAGCTCCGTACGGCCCATGCGAGATGCGCTTCCACGACGCGCTACATGCATCCGCTCGGCAACCTCACCTCGTCGTTTCCAAGCCTGAGGTCGATGGCAGATAGCTTGCGTCAATGGGGCTGCCGCAGCCCGGGCAGAACTGCTCGCCGCCCTCGAGACGACGGCCACACATAGCACAAAAGCCACTCGTGGCCGAGTGCTGCCGGGCCACCTGTGTCTGGCGGCGCAACACAGCATCATACTCGCCGCTCTCAACCCACCGCACCAGCTCACTGGCACGCATGACGGTCCACGGGTGGGTATCGCCGATCAGTGCAATAAACTTCCAGACGCGATTCAGCTGCTCATACTCCATCGTCTCAAAACTGCGGACCTGCTCCATGAACGCATCGAGATTGATGTCTTCAAAGCTCCTTAGTGGAGCCCCCGCCATCTTGCTCAGCGTGCGCATTGCGGCATCGAGATCTTGGCACGCCAGCAACCCGGCCCTGTCTGCCGTGAACTCGGACATGCGGGACCACCAGAGGAGCGCCAACGTGAGTGGCAGGACCATGGCCTGACCGATGCCCAGGGTGAGCGCCCCGACGTAGGCGGCCGTATCCCGCAGCACAACCGCAAGCTGCGAATAGCGGACGTGACGGCTCTTGATGTGGCCAATCTCGTGCCCAATGACAAAGCGTCGCTCCGACTCGTCCAGGAGGTCGACGCAGCCAGAGTCCAGTATGAGAATCGGCGTCTCAGCGCCAGTGGTGGCTGCGTTGACCCCAAAGCCCCAGCGCAGAAAGGCCTCCGGCACGTCGGGCAGATCCAGCACACGACAAGTGTCTCGCACCAGATTGTCTAGCTCAGGAAACTGGTCTTCGCCTAGCTGCAGTCCTGACCCTCGGTCCTGGTACGTATAGACGCGGTCCAGAGCCTGTTTGTTGAACCAGCGCAACACCTGTTTGAGCCCCGGAGTCTTGTCCAGAGCGTTGAGGGCTTTGCGATCATTGGGATGTTCGTACTCGAGCGGATGAAGACCAAGAACCTCGAGCAACTGACTCATGTTCGGTACCCTCTCAGATCAGCCTGGGAAGAACTCCCACTTGCGTACCGGTTGGCCGCGCTGTAGCTTCTGAGCCACCTGGTATGCGTCAACAATCGAACCGAGCCAGACCGCCCAGAGAATGCAATTCATGATAAACATCGATGCTACAAAGCAAACCATAATGACGATACCCTTTGCCACCTGTCCCAGGATGATCTGAGCCAGACCTGGCAACAGGATGTCAAAAAGGCAGAGTGCTGTCGATTTCGGAGGGACCGATGGGTATACATAGTCATCATCGGTCACCACGCGCTGGTCTCGGGTGCCATGTCCCAGGGCCTTTGGGGCAACTTTGGGTTCTGGGAAGATCTCTTCGGTGATGTTGGCCCCACAGCTCGGACAGAAGACGCCGTCTGCCGGTACGTCCGATCCGCAGGCCGGGCATCTCTTTCGTGCCGTCGGCCTACCGGGATTACCGTGAGCCATAGAAGTGCTCCTCTCATGTTGCTGCAACGGCTCGCTCCGCAAGACGCCCAAACGCCTCTTCATCTCTGACACTGTGGCACGGCTACTATTCGCCCACAGGCCAAGAACCGTCGCCATCATAGCAATGCACCAATGCGGAATCAAGAACACAAGCCATAAATACCACACTATTTACGCAGGATTCATAGGGGAACCGCGCCGTGCGATAGTAAGCATCCGTCAGCAAGCATTAGCCAGAGGGGCAGGGACATGTCACGTGAGCAGCGATGCAGCTGCCACCAACCCATACGATCGCTGGAACAGGCTCTGGTGTGCGCACCTCTTGCCATCCGCCACACCTGACCGCTGTTGAGGGGCTATAGGTGAGCAACCTACTGAAGAGCGGGGACACTACCCGATCGTTCCGCGGGGGTGAGCGCCGCACGGCCCAAATAGGTCCCCAGCTCGCGCGATCTGTATCTCCAGCAGCAAGAGCGGCAGTCCCACGCCGACGGCCAGGTGCCAGCCCTGAAGCGGCATACCTCCCAAGATGGCCGCCTCGTCGGCTGCGAACTGGAGCGTCGCCAGAAGGCCCGGCCAGGTCGTGCTAGCCAGCGTGACCACCCAGCTCACGCCCATGGCGCCGAAGAAAACCAGCCCGCCCCACCAGGCCCAGCGCCTCTGCAGCAGTGTGCCCCAGCACAAGACCGCCAGCAGCAAAGCGGAGGCTCCTAGACAGGTGATGCCGTCCAGCCCGATGCGCCACGCGCCAAACCAGGGGTACAACCCATGAAAGAGGATCAGTACGTGCAGGGCCAGCCAGACCAGAGCGTAGATCACGGCCAGCCCCACCAGCGGCGCGGGTATCGCCTCGATCCAGATGGGTGGCGAGGTGTCACGGGCAAAGGCCGCCTCCACAGCGGGCAGGCGGGGCAGGCGCCGCACCAGCCAAGGCAGCCCCGGATAAGCCACGGCAAGCAGGAGGATGGCGGCAGCCGCGGCGCCTGTGGCCACG
>DAIRUQ010000144.1:0-5448 GCA_036803245.1 Chloroflexota bacterium
TCTGGGCCAGCTTTTGGGTGACCTGACGGTGCTCGCGCAAGAGCTGGCGCAGGTTGAGCAGCAGATCGTCGAAATCCATCAGCGAGCGACGGCGCTTGGCCTCGTCATAGGCCTCGGCCACCTTGCCGATATCGGGCAGATCCTTGGCAAAGTGCGGATAATCCTCGTTGACCACATCCACCAGGCCGCGTCCTGTGTTGGCGGCGCCGCTGATGATATCGAGCAAGGTCCGCTTGGTGGGAAACCGACGCTCCTTGGTGCTGAGCCCCAAGTGGGTGCGTATACGGTGGATCAGGTCCTCCGAGTCGGAGCGGTCGAGGATGCTAAAGCTGTTCTCATAGCCCAGCAGCGGCGCGTAACGGCGCAGCACGGCGTTGGCAAAGGCGTGAAAGGTGCCGCCAGCCACGCGGGCGCAACGCTCGTCCAGCAAGGCTGTCGCGCGGCGCAGCATCTCGCGGGCGGCGCGGTTGGTGAACGTGAGGAGCAGGATGGCGCGGGGATCGACGCCCTGCGCCACGAGGTGGGCCACGCGCGAGACCAGGACCATGGTCTTGCCGCTGCCAGCGCCCGCCACCACGAGATAGGCGCCATCCACGCTGGTGACCGCCTCGGCCTGAGCGGGGTTCAGCCTGGCGAGATAGGGCGGATCGGGCTGGGTTGTCTCGTTGGAAGGCGTCTCGGGAGGCATAGTCGCTCCTCGGCTGCGGGCATTACCTGGTGGATTATACCGCGCCCGAGGCCGTGACGATAGCAGCCCGCGGGGAGCTCAGTCCACGTAGGGCGAGATCTTGACGGCCCAGCGCGGCTGGGTACAGAGGGCATCGGCCCGATCGTCGGGCAGGTTGACCCCCAGCGAGAGGTCGCCGCGGCAAACGCCTCTCTCAGCGAGCGCGTCCTGGACCAAGGCGGGCGAGTCACGGATCTCGTCCAGCGGCACGGCCAACTGACCCTCGGAAGCGGGCAGCGAGTAGAAGCGGATGCGGCTGGGCGTGGCCTGCAGAACGTAGAGCGCGCCTTGGTCAGGCGCATAGGCCGAGAGCGTATAGTCGTCGGCGCGGCCCTCGGGATCGATCAGCACCGCCGCATACCCGACAAAGAGCAGGCTCTCGGCCTCGGCATAGCCTTCGATCAGCTTCCAGGCCTCGACCAGCGTACGAGGGTTGGTCGAGATGCCGCGATTGGCGCCGCAACCGACTACCAACGCCAAAGCAGCAAAGAGGAGAAAGAGAGACAGCATCCAATGCCAGGGGGGACGATGATGGTCAACCATGCGACCATTGTATGACGCTCGCTCCCCGCTGGCAACCGAGCACCTAGCGCGCCCCAACGGGACCGCACGCGGCCCGCAGCGTTCTGCCCGCGAGCCGCGTGCGCCGACGTTGCGAGATTCCGACCGACGAGAGCGGCGCCCTAGGCCAGGTAGGCTAGCGTTGGCGCCCAGGAGACGCCGTCCACCAGCCAGCCCGCTGGCCCGCTGACGACAAAGCGGATCACGTCGCCAGCCTGAACGTCTAGGCCGTCCAGATCGGCGACATGGCCCTCGCGTTCATCGCCCAGGCACGCTTGCGGGCCCCACACGGGCTCGTCGTTCTTGGTGATCTCTAGGACCACCCGAGCGCCGCCAGCGTAGGTCTTGAGGGCGCGACTACGGATGGCGAGGGTCCCGTCGACAGGGGCTTGCCACGCTCGCGCTACGGCGGCGCCAGCCTCGGCGGCGAACTGCTCAAAGCGGCTGATCCAGGCACGCGAGTCATCGGCGGCATAGCACCAGGCCTGACGGGCCTCGTCGTACACGGGCAGATCCTGCCACTCACCATCGGCAGGCAGTACCTGATAGCGCCAGCCCTTGGCTTCCTGGGTCCCGCAAAAGTCGTTCAGACTATTGGCCAGCGGGCGGATGGCCTGCAGGTTGTTGTCGAGCTCGAAATGGACGAACCCGCCATGGTAGAGCGGCTTGCCGGGCTCATAGACCAGATTGTCGCGGATGACGCCGCTGGTCAGGTCCAGGCCGTGATGATGGATGCCCCCGGAGCCGGCCTGGCCCCCGTGCGCAGCCCCTCCGTTGCCCTCAAAGGCGTTCCCGATCACTGTGTGATCCTCGCTAAAGGCGTGCTCACCATGGATATCCAGGAACTCGACGCCCGGCCCGGCGTGACCCCCAAAGTAGTTGTTCTGCAGGCTGACCCGGCGGTTGCAGCACTCGAAATCGATGCCGCACTGGTCGGGCGAGCCGGTATCCGGCGTCCGGGTAAAGAGGCTGTTGACAAAGCGGGTATCCTCCTGGCCCACCAGGATGACGGCGGCCGTGCCGGTGGTGGTGTACTGCCCGCAGGCCCGATCCACCCACGAGTTCAGCAGCGTCAGGTTGCGGCAACGGAACAGCCGCAGCGAATCTGGGATGCCGCCGGGGTTGTCGCCATCGTCATCGTGCAGGTAGAGGTGGTTCAGAATGACGTCCTCAAAGGCGAACTCGCCATGCTCATCACGGCCCTCGGCTCCCAGGTTGCCATAGCCGCCGTTGATGTCGCCATCGTAAGGATCTAGCGCGATGCTATCGGCGTTGTGGGTGCCCTCGATGTTGTCAAAGCGGATATCCTTGCAGATACACTCGTCGGGGGCCAGCGTCAGGGGCGCGGCCGTGATCAGAATGCCCGCCGACAGAAAGATGCGGTCGGCGATCCCCTTGGTGCGCGCGGGGCCGGGCGGCATGTCGCGGGTAAAGATGCCATAGCAGTGGTGCACCAGCAGGTTATCAAAGCGCAGACCCTCATGCCCGGGCGTCGTATACTGGATCAGGATGCCCACCCCGGCGTGACCCAGCTCCAGGTTGGCGATGCGCCAGTGCGAGGGGTTGGTCAGGACGATGCAGCGCTCCAGCGGATCGCCGTTGCGGATGATCTTGGGGCGAGGGCCGGTGCCATAGGCGTCAATGGCCAGACCCCAGTGTCGCGGCTCGCCCGAATCGACCAGGTTGAGTTGCTGATTCCAGCAGGACCCGCGCTCCAGCAGAATCTTGTCTCCCGGCTGCAGCTTGGTCTGGTGCAGCGGCGTAAAGTCGAACCAGGGGCACTCTTCGGAGGTGCCGGCGTTCTGGTTGTCACCCCGGCCACCGGGCACGTTGCTGATGTAACGGTTCATGGAGGCGATCTCCTTGATGATCTGTCATAAGCCCAACGAGCACGCCGAGACCTATCTTCTACTCATACGTTATGTCGCGTCGACATAGGCGATGGTGGGAGCCCAGCTCACCGCATCCTGGGGAGCAGCCCCGGCGCCGCGGACCTCAAAGCGGATCAGGTCGCCCGCCGCTACCTGCAGCCCATGGATGTGCGTCTCGACGCCGTCGCGTGCATCCGCTGCCACGGCCTGCGGACCCCAGAGGACGGCGCCGTTGCGAGTGATGCGCACGTCCGCGGCAGCGCTACCGGCATAGCTCTTGAGGGCATAGCCGCGGATGGCCACGGTGCCGTCGCGCTCGGCCCGCCATACCCGCGCCACCGACACCTCCGGCCCGGCACAGCCCATCTCGATAGCACTGACCCAGGCCTCGCCCTGCTCCCCGCTGCCGCGCCAGATCTTGCCTTCTTCATCATAGGCATCGAGGTCGGCCCAGTCTCCCGACGCGACCTTCCACTGGTACCACCATCCCCCCTGCCCCTGGCTCCCGCCAAAACCGTGGATAGCGTTATAGAGCGGCTGGCTGGCCACCTGGTTGTTGATCAGCTGGAAGTTCACAAACTCGCCGTGGTAGAGCGGTCGGCCGGGCTCATAGACCAGGTTGTCGCGGATGGTAGCCGAGGCAAAGTTGCCGCCATAGTGATGGATGCCGCCCGAGCCGGCCTGGCCGCCGTGAGTGGCCCAGCCGTTGTCCTCAAAGGCGTTGCCCGCCACCTCGTGCTCCAGGCTAAAGCACTTTTCGCCCCAGATGTCCAGAAACTCTACCCCAGGGCCGGCATTCTGGCCAAAGTAGCAGCCGCGTACCCGCACGTGGCGATTGGTGCTCTCAAAGTCGATGGCGCACTGGTCGTGCGAGCCAGTGTCGGGCGTCCGGGTAAAGCCGCAGTTCACATAGGTGAGATCCTTCATGCCGACCATCAGCACGATGGCAGTGCCAGAGTTGGTGTGGCGGCCGCACTCGTTATCAAAGGTCGAGTTGAGCACGATGGCGTTCTCGCAGTGGAGCAGGCGCAAGGTATCGGGGATGCCGCCCGGGTTGGGAGCGACGTCATCGTAAAAGTTGAGGTGGTTCAGGACAATATCGCGCATGGGGTAGCTGACCTGCCCCTCGCGGTGACCGGTGATGGCCGGGCTGTTGGGGCTAAAGGCCACGCTGTCGGCGTTGTAGGTGCCCTCGATGCGATCCATCACCACATCGCGCAGCACATACTCGCCCTCATCCAGCTCCATGGGCTCGCAGGTGATCCAGATGCCCGATGAGAGCCCGCAGCGATCCTTCTGGCCCTCCTGGCGAGCGGCGCCGTCGGCCGGAAACCAGCTCACATGGATGCCATAGCAGTGATGGACATAGATGTCCTCAAAGCGCAGCCCCTGGTGGCCGGGCGTCGTGTAGAAAGCCAGGATGCCTACACCGGCGTGACCCACCTCGAGATCGTGGATGTGCCAGTAGGAGAGGTTGGTGAGCCGAACGCCGCGCTCGACGGCATCGCCGTTGCGCAGGATGCGGGGGCGGGGGCCGGAACCGTAAGCTCCCAGCTCGCACCAGGCGTCCGGCGCGCCCGAGTCCTCAATGGTGAGCTGCTGGTTCCAGGTGCAGCCCCGCGCCAAGAGCACCCGATCGCCGGGAGCCAAGGAGCGCTGATGCAGCGGGGTAAAGTCGCGCCACGGCGCATCCACGCTGGTGCCCGGGTTAGCGTTGCTGCCCACACCCGGCTGGTTATTGACATAGTAGGTCGTCATAGCCTCTCCTCTGCACGCTGGCTGTCTGCTGGGCCCAGGGGCACCGCCACGCATCGGCGTGGGCGCCCGCCAGCATGGTGCGCCAGAGAGAGGCCGTTGTCAACCGCGCGCCCGCCGAATCGGGCTACCAGATCAGCGAGGCGCCCCGCTAGGATGCGGCCAGGGCCTGGCCCAAGGCCTCGCAGACGCGGTCCACCTGCTGCTCGGTCATCACGCTGGAAAAGGGCAGGGCCAGGCTGACGCGGCCGAGCTCCTCGGTGACCGGATAGTCGCCGGGCGCGTAGCCGTACTGCTGCCGGTAGAACGGCTGGAGGTGAATGGGCGTAAAGTAGGGGCGGCTGGGGACGCCGCGTTCCTGCAGGGCAGCCATCACCCGATCGCGCGAGGCGGGCGGCCGGATGCGGACCACATAGACGAACCAGGACATGCGGGTGGTCTCGGGGACGATGGTGGGCGTCTCCACCAGGTCGAGGGCAGCCAGGCGCTCCTCGTACCAGGCGGCCACCTGGGCGCGCTTGCCCAGGAGCTCGT
>DAIRUQ010000145.1:0-5440 GCA_036803245.1 Chloroflexota bacterium
CGCCGCCTTTATACGCAAGCCGGTTAGCCGTGAGGAGCTGCTATCTGCCCTGGCTCGCGTGCTGCCGTAGGCGATAGCACCTCGGTCAGGGCGCCAATGGCGGCTAGCAGGCGCCGCACCGAAAGCCCACGATCACTGGTGACCGCCAGCGCGTTGCTCACCAGCGGGTGCCCCAGCGGATCGCGGGCCGAGACGAGAATCACGGGAATATCCCGCAGGGCAGGATCCTCGTTCTTGGCCTGCAAGAAGCCATAGCCGTCCATGTCTGGCATCGCCAGGTCCAGCAGCACGACGTCCGGGTGCTGGTTCGCAAGGATCTGGAGCCCGCGCACGCCGCTGCTGGCGCGCATCACCCGGTAGCCCCGCTCGGCGCTGGAGAGCATCCGGCGGAAGAGGTGCAACGCGTCGGGCTCGTCGTCGATGAGCAGTAGGCTCTCGATGGGGCCGGGCAACGCATCCAAAGCTTGCAGCATGCGTGCGCGGGACACCGGCTTGAGCAGGTAGGCGCTGACTCCAGGCAGGCTGGCCGCGTCCTCGGTGGCCGGAATGCCACACACCATGATAGGGATACCGGGCGGGAGTGGCGCGTCAGAGCCCAGGTTCTTTAGCGCCGAGCCCACGTCCAGATCGTTGATCAAGATGGCTAGCGCTGGATTCTGCATGACCTCCTCACGGGCCTCGGCCAGCGACCTGGCGGTCACAACCTCGACCTGATCCACATAGCGGTCCAGCAGCCGGCCCATGGCCTCGCCTTGCTCCACCACCACGAGACGAGCGCGCACGGCCTCGGGGCGAAAGCGCGTCGGGCGCGTCCGCTCCTCATAGGGGCGGTGGGGGTTGAACCAGCGCAACGCCCCGGGGTCAACCGCGGTGGGTGTCTCGATGGGCAGCACGATGTGGATGGTCGTGCCGCGCCCGGGTGCGCTTGCCAGGCTCATGCGCCCCCCGTGAAGCTCAACAAAGCTCTTGCTGATCGACAGCCCCAGTCCGGTGCCCCCATAGCGCCGCCGCAGCGTGCCGTCGATCTGCTCAAACGGACGAAAGATCCGCTTTTGCGCCTCTGGGGCGATGCCCGGGCCGGTATCGGAGACGCTGATCGCCAGATCGCCGCCCTGCCGCCTGACACTGATCCTGCAGCCACCCTCCTCCGTGTAGCGACCAGCGTTGCTGAGCACATTGAGGACGACCTCGCGGATACGGGTGCGATCGCAGTACAGCATCGGCAGGTCGGACGGCATCTCGACCTCTAGCGAGAGCTGCTTGGAGCGAAATAGCGGCTGCACGGCCAGCACTGCCGAGTTCACAATGTCTCGAAGCGAGCACCGCTCCTTGGAGAGCGCCATCATGCCGGCATCCACCTGGCTCAGGTCCAGGACGTCATTGATCAGTTCGGAGAGGTGCTGGCCGTTTCGCAAGACGACGGTGAGATCGGCCAGCAGCTTGGGGGGAACGTCCTCGCCGTACATCCGCGGCGATTGGGTGATCATCTCGCAGAACCCGATGATCATGTTCAGGGGCGTGCGCAGCTCGTGGCTCACGTTGGCCACAAACTGCTGCTTGGCCTGGCGCTCGTCCTCGGCCACCTGCCGCAGGTTGTTGGCGAGCTGGTTCAGTCGCGTGAGCTGAGCGTTGGCGCCAGACAGGTCCTCCATGGTCTCAAAGAGCTGCACCTGGAGGTCTCGGGCGCGCTCCAAGGCGGCCCGGTTCTCGTGATAGCCGCTCCAGGCCCAGTGTACGGTCCACGAGAGGTGGTGCAGCACCAGCCACTGCAAGCCGGCCGCACCCCAGATGGCAATGAGCGTGGCTGTGCGCTCCGCTACCCCGAGGGCTGGCAGGAGCGGCGATCGGGCGTACAGCACGAGCGTGAGTAGCAGCGCTGTCAGGAGCGACACGCGCATGGAAATGACCAGCCCCGCCAGCAGCACCGTCAGCCCCAGCAACGGGGCGGCCACCGCGATCCCGCCAGGATTGACGATGAGGACCGTCAGCGCCGCCATGGTGATGATGAGCAGCGTCCGGGCAACTGGAGGCGTCCATCGGAGCAGCAGGGCGATCCCCCCCGTCAGGAGCAGCACCGCCACAGGCAACCACAGACGCACGGGATTCTGGGCCAGCATCTCCTGGCTAAAGGCCAGCACCAGCCCGGCTGCGTAGAGGCCCGCGACCCCGACGTTGGTCGCCTTTTCCTGGAGCTCTACCAGCCACGAACTCTGGCTGCCATGAACCTGCTGAGCGGATGGGCTCATCGTCGGCTCACCTCCTTGGATGCACGCGGTTGCTGTGGGGCTCAACGGCGTCCCCGAGCGTGGACAGGTGAAACGCACACGCGGGCGCAGCCTTCTGCAGCGTCGCCCGCGTGTGTTCGCTTATCCGGTTCGCAATGCGGCTCTATCCTGGCGTCACTTGTCCAGGTCCCAAGCGAACAGCCGCATTGTATCGCCGCCCCAGGTTTCCTCGGGGACCAGTCGCACGGCCCGCGTGGTCAGATCGGTGGCGACGCGCACCAGCCGCTGATAGTTCTCATGCTCGCGATGCACGACCGTCCAGCGGCCTGCGTCGTCTTCCGCCTCCAGGCGAAAGGCCCGCACCATCGTGGGCGGCACGTTGGCGGGCTCGGCTTGCAGCGGGTAGGCACAGGGCATGTTCTGGCCGGTGCGGTTCAGATGGCTATCAAAGACCACCCGGACGCTACGCACCGGTTGGGGCTCGGCAAAGCGATACTCGACCGAGGCCCCCTTGGTCGCCACCCACCCGTTATAGTCGTCACCGATGGGGCGGTCGATGCCGTTGCGCAACGGCTCCGGGTCGCCCTCGGTCGCCGTGAGCTGGGCCGTTCG
Source organism: Chloroflexota bacterium (assembly GCA_036803245.1). Taxonomy (GTDB): domain Bacteria; phylum Chloroflexota; class Anaerolineae; order UBA1429; family UBA1429; genus DAIRUQ01. The sequence continues at coordinate 2,838 of DAIRUQ010000145.1, forward strand.
GCTCAGGTCGGGCACGGCGCGGGCGTTCCAGGGCAGGTAGCAGTCATCGTCCATCAGGGTCTGCTTGAGCTCGTCGATCCGCTCTTGGTAGACGCCGCGCGGCGTCAGAGCATGGTGGGTCGCCAGGGCGGCGGCCGTGCCCACGGCCTGGCCCAGCAGGGCGCAGGTGGCCATCACCCGCGTCGAGCTGAGGGCGGCATGGCTGGTGCTGATGTTCCGGCCGGCGCAGAACAGGTTGGCAATGTTGCGCGAATAGAGGCAGCGGTACGGGATGCCAAAGGGCGACGGCGCCGGATGAAAGATGGTCGGCTCGCCCTCCCAGCGCAGGCCGCCGGGGTGATGGTCGTCCATCGGCCAGCCACCATAGGCCACCAGATCGTCAAAGCGCCCCTGGGCTCGTACCTCGTTCTGCGACAGGATGTGGTCGCCCACATAGCGACGGCTCTCGCGCTTGCCGGGCAGGAACCCGATCCACTCTAGCGCCCAGTTGTCGGCGCCATGGTCGCCGCGATTCTTGATGTGATCCCAGATGCCAAAAGCGGCTCGCAGCAGCTCATCGCGTACTTTTTCGGTGTCGTGGATGCTATCCTGCTCGCCGCCCAGCTCGATCCACCAAAAGTTGGATTGGGGCAAGCGATGGTCGCGATGCGGCAGGCTGTCCTCGCCAGGGTAGACCTCGGCCCACGGGAAGGGGATGAACCGCTGGGGGCGGTCGGTCTCTCGCGCCTGGATCAGACAGCTCATGCCCATGGTCTTTTTGTCGGCCTGCTCTGGCTCGATCGACTCGCCAAACTCGGAGCTGGCCTCGCGGCCCACCCGGAACTCGGCCCCCGACAGCGGCGCCAGCACGCTGTCGCCGGAGCAATCGGCGAACAGATCGGCCTCCACCGTGTGCCAGGTCTCGGCGGTGCCCTGCCACCCCTTGACCGAGCGGATCCGGTCGCCATCCATCACCAGGTCGTTGCAGGAGCAGTTCAGCAGCAGCGTGAGGTTCTCCTGGTAGCGCACCTTGGCCCAGAGGATAGCGTCCCACATGGTATAGTTGCGCATCGGGTTGCGGTACAGGTTCTCGAGCAGGATCTCCTCGACGATGCCGGTCTCGCGGTTATCGCGGCCGCGGGCGCCGCACACCCACATGCGGACCTCCGAGGAGGCGTTGCCACCCAGGACGGGTCGATCCTGCATGAGCACGGTCTTGACGCCGTGGCGCGCCGCGGCGATGGCGGCGGCCATGCCCGAGAGGCCTCCGCCCACGACACAGAACTCGGCCTCGTGCTTCAGGTGTCTCATTCCTACTGCCCTCCTATGGTCGCCTTGTTCGGGGTCTGACCGTCAATCCCAGGCCAAGGGGTAGCGGCCCCAGCGCTTCCCCGCCTCGATGAACCGAAGGGTATTCTCCTGAGCTCGCGGAGAGAGGTCGGCCGCGTACGGCCCTGCCGTTGGCGCCAGGATCATGCCGCCGCCATCGGCGGCGTCGCGCAGCTGCCGCCTCACCAAGGCCTCCATCTCGTCCGGCGTCAGCCGCTCAAAGTCGTCGTACTGCACGCTGCCGATCAGGCAGACTTGCTCGCCGATGCGCTGCTTGGCTGCGGCGAGGGTGCAGTCGCCCACCGGCGGCTCCTCGATGGGCTGAATGCCGTCCGGCTCCAGGGCGGCGATGCGCTCCAGGATGGCGTGGGTGTTGCCGTGGTGGTGGACGATCACCCGCCCGCCATAGCGATGGATCAGCTCGAAGAGCGGCGCATCATAGGGGGTGATCAGGGCGTCAAACGCCTTGGGCGAGCACATGGGCGGCGCCACAAACTCGGTGCCGACGGCAAAGAACACCGGCCCCGCGCCCGCCCCGAGAGCCTTCTCCAGAAAGGCATACTCGCGTTCGAACATGACCTCGGTAAAACGGACCATGACATCCAGGTCGGTCAGCGTCCAGAGAGCAAAGAGGTCCGGCGGCACCAGGCCATGCAGGACGCCTACCGGCATGCTCAGGTTGACCATCATCAGCCCTGCGTCGCCGAGCTCTTGGGCGGCTCGGCCAAAGTCGGTCAAATTCGGCTCGACGGGCGTGTACGGGATGGAGAGGATCTTTTCCAGGTCGTCGACGCTATTACAGGCGTAGACCGTTCGCGCGCCGGCGGCATTGCGCCGATGCGTGCGTACCTCCGATGCCAGGTCGCCCAGGGGGGTGTGCAGCACCGAGCGGGTGATGGTCCAATCCTGGACGACCTCGACTGACGATTCGCTCTGAGCGTCGGCCGTGTAGAACGGCGGGGCGGGAATGCTACGACGGTCGAGCCAGTCGGTCTGGTTCCAGATTGCGGGCATGACGCGGGCATAGCTGGGCAAAGCGTGTACGTCGGCGTAATAGCCCAGCCGCTCGCGGGGGTAGAGCATCCAGATCGGCACCCGGTCGGGCTGCTCGCCGCTCAGCGCTGCCCACAGCCTTTCGCGTGACGTCATCGTGTCTGCCACGGGCCCCTCCGCTAATATTGAGCCGCTGCTGGCGATGATGCCTGCCGCACCCCATCGGCCCTAGTGGGGTGGGGCCATGCGCTCTCTCGACACACCGAGTCTAGCGTATTCGCGGGCCGCAAGCAAAGGCGCAC
>DAIRUQ010000146.1:0-5302 GCA_036803245.1 Chloroflexota bacterium
TACAGGTGGCGCACCAGCTCCTGGCCCTGGCCCAGCACCTCGTCCACCACCGGCATCCAGTCGGCGATGGGGATCTCTTGCGGGCAGTGCTCCTCGCACACCCGGCACTGGATGCAGGCGCTAGCCAGCGTCGCGGCGTCGGCCTTCCCATACCAGCCGCGGGCGCCCTCTAGCTCGTCGTACAGCGCCGCCGTGTTGTACTGGGCAAAGTTGCCGGGGATATCCACGCCGTTGGGGCAGGGCATGCAGTAGCGGCATTGGGTGCACGGGATCGGCGAGAGCTCCAGGTAGCGGTCGCGCACCTCGGCCACCCGTGCCAGCTCCTCGTCGGTCAGCCCGCCCACCTGCGAGCGCGCGGCGTAGGCCACGTCTTCCTGCACCTGCTCCATGGTGCTCATGCCGCTCAGCACGGTGGTCACCTCGGGTTGGTGCCACAGCCACTGCAGCGCCCACTCTACCGGCGTCCGCTGAATCGCGGCGTCGGCCCACAGCCGCTCGACGGCCTTGGGGGGGCGCGCCAGGCGGCCGCCCAGCAGCGGCTCCATCACCACCACGGCCAGCCCCTTGTCGGCGGCATAGCGCAGGCCCTTGGTGCCGGCCTGGTTCTCCAGGTCGATCAGGTTGTACTGGATCTGGCAAAAGGTCCAGTCGTCATAGGCGTCCACGATCTCCTCAAAGACGTCATAGGTGTCGTGGAAGGAAAAGCCCAGGTGCCCGATGCGGCCATCTGCCAAGGCGCCCTCTGCCCATTTGAGCACGTCCAGGTCGCGCACCTTTTCCCAACTGCTCCGGCGCAGCGCGTGGAGCAGGTAAAAGTCGATATGCTCGGTCTGCAGCTTGCCGAGCTGCTCGTTCAGCAGCCGGTCAAAGTCGGCGTACTCGTTCACCGCCCAGGTGGGCAGCTTGGTGGCCAGCCGTACCTTGTCGCGGTAGCCGTCCTGCAGCGCCTTGCCCACCAACACCTCGCTCTGGCCGCCGTGGTAGGGGTACGCCGTATCCAAATAGTTCACGCCCTGGTCGATGGCCCAACGCACCATGCGGGTGGCTTCGGCCTCGTCAATCTCGTTGTTCTCTCCCAGGGTCGGCAGCCGCATGCAACCGAACCCCAGCGCCGAAACCTCCCAGTCCAACTTGCCAAACTTGCGATACTGCAACGCATGCCTCCTTGTGATAATCAAAGGGATCAGGAATCGCCACGCGGCGGGTGCGCTAGTAGCCCAGCGCCTTGTCCACCACGTTACGCAGGGGACGGCCCGCCACATAGCGAGCCAGGTTATCCGTAAAAATCGCCAGCGCGCGCTGGTTGTACACCGGGCTCATGCCGGCATAGTGGCTGGTGATCAGCACGTTGGGCAGATCCCAGAGGGGCGAGTCGGCCGGCAGCGGCTCGGGATCGAACACGTCCAGGCCAGCGGCGCCGATCCAGCCCTCGCGCAGGGCGCGGATCAGGGCTTCCTGGTCGATGGTGCCACCCCGCCCGATGTTGACGATGACGGCGTTGGGGCGCATGGCTCGCAGCGCCGCCTCGTCCACCAGGTGGCGGGTCTCGTCGGTGAGCGGCACGGTCAGCACCACCAGGTCGGCCTGGGGCCAGAGCGTGGGCAGGTCGTCGGGCCCGTACATGGCGTCCACATGCGGGTCGCCCTGGCTGGGGTCGCGGCGCACGCCCAACACGCGCACGCCTAGCGCCTGGGCCAGCATGGCCGTCCGCGCGCCGATGGCCCCCACGCCGATCAGCAGCATGGTGCCGCCGGCCAGCTCCCAGATGCCGTCCTCGGGGCGGTGCCAGCGGTGCTCCACCTGATGTCGCGCCGCGGTATGCAGCCCACGGGCCAGCGCCAGCGCCATGCCGATGATATGCTCGGATATCTGCACGGCATGCACGCCGGAGGCGTTGGTGAGGATCAGGTCCGAAGCCCGTACCTCGGGCGCGCGGCGCAGCCAGTCGGCCCCCGCGCCCCACTGCTGGTACCAGCGCAGACGCGGCGCCTTTAGCAGTAGGTCATGGGGGAAGCGGGCGGCGGCCACCTCGATGCGGTCCAGCCAGCGCTCGATCTCGGCGCGGTCGTGGGTCACCACCAGGCGATGCTCGGGCGCCAGCGCCGCGATCCGGTCGCGGGGGGCCTGGTCGACGGCATCGTCGGCCAGGCCTAGCAGGATGACGTTCTCCTGCGCAACGGTCATGATACCGCTCCCTCAACGATCTCGTCGATGCGAGCGAGCAGTTCGGGCGTGAGCGACACGTCCAGCGCGCCCAGGTTATCCTCCACATGGGCCACCTTGGTGGCGCCGGTGATCACGCTGCTGACGCCGTCACGGTGCAGCAGCCAGGCCAGCGCCAGCTGCGCCCGGGTGATGCCCAGATCGTCGGCCACGGTCTTGAGCCCGCGGACGCGTTCCAGCACCTCGTCGCGCATCCAGTGCTCGCGCAGGCCATCCATGCGGGCGAACCGGCTGTCCTCGGGGATGCCCTGGTCGTACTTGCCAGTCAATACGCCGGTAGCTAGCGGCGAAAAGGTGGTCAACCCGATGCCGAACTCTTTGGCCACGGGCAGCACCTGCTGCTCCACCCGGTTGCGCACCAGCAGGTTATACTGCGGCTGCTCGACGCGCGGCGCATTCAGGCCGTACTGCTTGGCGATGCCCACCGCCTCGGCGATGCGCGCCGCCGGCCATTCGCTCGTGCCCCAGTAGAGCACCTTGCCCTGGTGGATCAGGTCGTCCATGGTGCGGACCACCTCTTCCACCGGGGTGTCGGGGTCATGCCGATGGCAAAAGTAGATGTCGACATAGTCGGTGCCGATGCGCTTGAGCGACTTGTGGATCGACTCGGTCAGGTGCTTGCGCGAAAGGCCGCGGTCGTTGATGTCGTCGCTCATGGGCCAGTAGGCCTTGGTCGAGATCACCAGGGTGTGGCGCGAGTACGCGGCCAGAATCTCGCCCATCACCTCCTCGGCCCTGCCGCGGGCATAGGCGTCGGCAATGTCGAAAAAGTTGATGCCGCCCTCGTAGGCTGCCTGGATGATCCTTTGGGCGCGCTCCAGGTCGGTGACGCTCTCGCCAAAGGTCGTCCAGCCGCCCAGTCCCAATGCACTCAGTTTGATGCCAGCATTGCCTAGTCGTCGGTATTCCATGGGTAACCTCCTGTGTGCAGTTCGTATGGTGCCCGTAGCGAAACGGGCGTCAAAACTCACGGCGCAGGCTAAAGCGCCAGCTCTTCCGTGAGTGCCGAGACATAGTCGCGACCGATGGCGCGCGCCACCACGGCTTCGCGGTTGCGCACGGGGGTCAACACCGCGCCGCAACGGGTCAGCCAGGGCGCGACGGCCACCTCTTGGGCCGCCAGTTGGCCATGCAGCCAGCTCATCGCGGGCAATAGGGCCGCCACGTACAGGCCGATGCCAGAGGCGGCCACTAGCGCCGCCCAAAAGGCGTCCAGCCCAGCGGCCTCCAGGGTCTCGCCTGGGCCGATGGCCAGCAGCGCCTGCTTGAGAACCTCATGGTCGGTCGCTGAGCCCCGAATAGCGGCGCTGGCTGCCAGCTCGGGTGCCAGGCCGCGCGCGATCTCGACCGCCTCGGTCGAGGCGCCCTCCCCCAGCAGCCGCAGGTACAGGGTCACCGGCGTGGCCGCGTCGGCCGCATCGTAGGCGCGGATATAGGTGCCGCAGCCGGGCTTGACCAGCACCAGCCCGCGAACCTCCAAAGCGCGGATGGCCTCGCGCACGACCGTGCGGCAGACGCCCAGCGCTTCGGCCAGCTCTCGCTCGCCGGGTAGCTTTTCACCAGCACCCAGCTCTTCTCGCACGATCAGGGCCTGAATGCGGTCGGCCACCTGCTCGTACAGCTTTGTCCGGTGGAGGTCGAACTCGAAATCACACATCAGATTCCTCAGGCTGGTCCACTGGTCTGACCACAGGTCCACAACCACGATAATACCATCATGGGGTATCCGTGTCAAAAGGCGAGCCTAGGGAGTCACCGCACAAAGCCAGCATGTGGTGAAACGCGGACCGCGTGGATGGTGATTCGCGCCTAGCGCCCGCTGGCCCGGTAGTGCGCCAACCCTTGGACCAGGACGTCCAGGTTGGCCGGTGGCACGCCCGGCGTGATCGAGCTAGAGGCGCCCAGGCAGAGGCCCTCGGCGGGGCCTTCCTCCACCAGCCAACGCAGCTCGGCGCGCACATCAGACGGCGAACCGTGCGGCAGCGTCGTCGTCACCGAGGCGCCCGCCCAGATCATCACCGGATCGCCCGTGCGGGTGCGTAAGCGGCAGATGGCGGGATAATCCATGCCGTGCTCGTACTGAAAGCCCTGGAACCCGCCCACGCCCGCCGCCAGTAGCCCCGGCAGCAGCCCCATCAGGTTGCCGTCACAGTGCCACAGGCAGCACACGCCCGCCTCCACCAGCGGCGCGATGGCCCGCTCCAGATGCGGCAGCCACAGCCGCTCCAGCGAGCGAACACTCACCAGCGTGCCGCGGGCATCGGCCATGTCGTGATCCAGCCGCACCACCGGCGCCAGGCCCCCTTCCACGATGGCGCGGGCCGCCAGTTGGTTCTGCCGTCGGGCCAGCTCGGCCTGAAGGGTAAAGTCGCGCTCCATCACCTCGGGGTAGAGCCCATAGGCCATCAGGTAGGCCGCGTACCCATAGATGCCATACCGCAGAGACGGCAAGGCGTTGAACCCGGCATATGGCGTCTTGAGGATCGCCGGACCAAACACGCGCTGGACCGCTCGCTCGCCCTCGATCAGCGCCGCCACCGCCGCGTCGTCGTGGGGGTTGCAGGCCGCGATCTCGCGCCGCAGAGCCGGCCAGATGTGTGCCTCCAGATGCGCCGCCACCGCCTCGGGACCATCGATGGCCATGCCGTCGACGACGATCGCCTGAGCGCCGGTGGTAGCGCCATGAGCGGCGCCCCCCTCAAACCCATGATCTCCCATGGTCAGCGGGTTGCGCGGGATGTACTGGTCGATGTAGCAGGTGCCCACCCGCCGCTGCATCGCCAGGTAGACGCCGTCGGGGTCCTGGGCGTAGGCGCCGGGCGCCGCACCAGCCAGCCGCTCGATCTCCCGATGCTCCATCGCAAAGAGGCCCCAACTTGGGATGCCGATGGCCGGCTCGCGGCGCAGCACGCGCCACGCTAGCTCGGCGTTCGAATCCCGACGCGCCTCAATCCGGTCTGCCACAGATCGCCTCCTGGTTGACACCCGCTCGCCCGAGTTTACACTGGCCGCAACGTCCAATCAATGGGTAGCAAGGGAGCAGCCACCATGGAGCGTGACCGTCGACCCAAGCCCAAGG
>DAIRUQ010000147.1:0-5253 GCA_036803245.1 Chloroflexota bacterium
AGGTGACCCGTTCGGCGGTGGAGAATGCCGCGTCGATCGCGGCCATGATCCTGACTACCGAGGCCTTGATCACGGACATCCCCGAGCCCGAGCCGCCAGCGCCTCAGGGCGGACCCGGCGGCATGGGTGGCATGCCCGGCATGATGTAGTCCTCTGACTACCGAGAGAGGGTCCCCTCGCGAGGGGACCCTCTCGTTTTCTACATGGCTTTGCCACAGAGAAAAAGGCGGGGATCCGAACTCGGATCTCCGCCTTTGGTGCGGACGCGATGCCGACCTAGTCCTTGGGCAGCACCTTGATAGTACGCGGCTTGACCGCATCCTGCTTGGGAATGGTCAGCGTGAGCACGCCCTTGTCAAAGTTGGCCTCTGCCTTGTCGGCGTTCACCGGAATGTTGAGGCGGAGACTGCGGCTGAACGTGCCATAGGCGCGCTCTTGCAGGACATAGTCGACATTGTCCAGCGGACCGGCTACCTCGCCCTTGATGGCCAGGTTGTTGCCCTCGATGGTGATCTCGACGCTGTCAGGATCCACGCCGGGGATGGCTGCCGAAACGACGATCTCCTCGTCGGTAGTGTAGACATCCAGCGGCAGCGAGAGCCGCGTGGCTTCGGTGGGGGTCCAGCGGGTGCCTGGCCAGACAAAGCTGTCCTCGAACAGGCGGTCCATGGCCTCACGCAGCGTCATCAGATCCTTGAACGGTTCCCAACGGCTGATAGTCATCTTGCCCTCCTCATGAAAGTTCTGCGATAGACGAGCACCTAGGATCCTTGCCAAGCTAGCGGGCCTTGACGTGGATCCTCTTGGCCTTGGCCTCCTCGCGCTTGGGGATCGTCAAGGTCAACAGGCCGTTCTTGAACTCGGCCTCGGCCTTGTCGGCCTGGAGCCCAGCGGGGAGCGAGACGCAACGACTGAACTCGCCACGCGCCATCTCGCGCCAGAGGTACTGCCGGTCCTTTTCCTCTTTTTCCTCGGCGATCTGGCCACGGATGGTTAGCATGTCGCCCGTGAGAGTGATCTCGATGTCATCGGGATCGATCCCGGGCACGGCCACCTGCGCCACCAACGCCTGGTCTGTCTCGTACACATCCATCCCGAGATCGAGGCCCGCGCGGGCCACGTCAAAGGGGCGGATATCCCGGCGCCGTCGCGGCGGCTCACCGATCAACTCTCCAAACGGATCCCATCGAATCAAGCTGCTCATCAGTACACCTCCTATCGAACTCTTCCTGGGTTACTATGGCGCCCAAGAAGCGCCCTATCCTTTCGACCGTTATTATAGCCACCATGCGGCGTCTTGTCAAGAACTTTTCTATTAGAACCATCGGAAAATCTGAGTGAGAGCCTATCAAGTTCCTTGACATTCAAGCGGGCCGCACTTATAATGATGTCAAGATGGATGCGAACGCAGCCTGCGAGCGTTGGACGAGTGGGAAGCTGGGTTGTTGATGGAGTATAAGGACTATTACCGGACACTAGGGGTGAGCAAGGATGCGCCGGAGGAAGAGATCCGCAAGGCCTATCGCAAGCTTGCGCGCAAGTATCACCCCGATGTGAACCCGAACAACAAAGAGGCCGAGGAGCGCTTCAAAGAGATCAACGAGGCGTATGAGGTGCTTGGCGACGACGAAAAGCGCCAGAAATACGATCATCTCGGCGCCCAGTGGCAGCAATACCAGCGAGCTGGTGGTTCGCCCAATGGCTTTGACTGGAGCCAGTGGTTCTCGGGTGGTGGTCAGCCCGGGGGAGCGCGTGTCCATACCGAGTACGTGGATCTGGAGGATCTCTTTGGTGGCGGTGGCGGGGCGTCCGCCGGGTCATTTGGCGGTTTTTCGGACTTTTTCCAGTCGATCTTTGGTTCTGGCATGGGAGCCCGGCCCTCGGGTCGCCCCGGGGCTGGCGGGATGTTGCGGATGGACGGACGCGACGTGGAGCAAGAAGCCGCGATTACCCTGCGCGAGGCCTATGACGGCACCGTTCGTCTGGTGGATACCGGGTCGCGCCGGCTGGAGGTCAAGATTCCCGCGGGTGTCCGCACCGGCTCACGTGTCAGGATCGCCGGCGAAGGCCAGGCTGGAGCCAACGGTGGGCGGCCTGGCGACCTGTATCTAGTCGTGCAGGTACGCGATGATCCCAGGTTCGAGCGGCGCGGCGACGACCTGGTTGTGACGCAACCCGTGGATCTGTACGCGATGATCTTGGGGGGCGAGGTCGTGGTAGAGACCCTCAAGAGCCGCGTTTCGCTGCGCATTCCTCCGGAGACCAAGACGGGACGGGTCTTCCGGCTGCGAGGCCAGGGGATGCCGCGGCTGCGCGATGCCACCGAGCATGGTGACTTGCTGGTGCGCGTGATGCCGACGATCCCGCAGGAGCTCTCCGAGGAAGAAAAGCGCCTGTATCGACAGCTAGCTGACATACGGGGATCGTCGTAGGGGAGTGTGAATCATGGATGACGCAATCTGGGGAGACGAACCCTGCTTTTTCATCAGCATAGCCGCTCGCATGGTGAGCCTGCATCCGCAGACACTGCGCTACTATGAGCGGATCGGCTTGGTCAAGCCTTCACGGACGAGAGGACGAACGCGCCTCTATTCGCAGTCGGACATTGAGCGGCTGCGCAAGATCACGCGGCTCACCGATGAGCTGGGCGTGAACCTGGCTGGCGTGGAAGTGATTCTGAACATGAGCCGTCGCATCGAGGAGCTGCAGAACGAGCTTGCTCGGGTGCAGCGCGAGGCGGTGCGACAGATCGAGCTGCTGGAGCGCGAACTCGCCAAGCACGCGAAGGAAAAGGAGGCTGCCCCCGCCGACTATGAGGTGCTGGATGCGGGCGCGGTGAATCCGGATGACGAGGGCCCCCGAGGCTCTCGCTCAACAGAGGAGGAATCCCAGTGATTGCCAAGTCAGAGCTCGCAGGGTTGGTGGGGTATGAGGGTGATCTGCCCGTCCTGAGCGTGTACCTGGATACCGATCTATCCGACAAGTCCAAAGACGGGGTCAAGCTGATGTTGCGTCAGCGGCTCAAGGGAGTGGATCGTTCGCCTGAGGCGGGTGACGTGGAGCGGGTCTTCCGGTTCCTGGACTATGAATATGACTGGCAGCCTCGGGGTGTGGCGATCTTTGCGGCGGGCGATGCTCTCTGGCGAACGATCCCGCTGCCCATTAGCGTGCCCGCGCGGGCCTACTGCTCCACCAAGCCGGTGGTGCGGACGCTCATGGATGTGGTCGATCGCTTCGGCCGCTATGCGGTCGCGCTGGTCGATCGCGAGGCGCTGCGCCTTTTTGCCGTAGAGGGCGGCAAGATCACGCCGCTGTCGGAGGTCGTGGGCGAGGAACTCAAGCACCACCGGCAGGGAGGCTGGGCCGCGGCTCGTTACCAGCGTCATGAGGATCATCTGGCTCTGCACAACCTCAAGCAGGCCATCGAGGTGGTCGATCACTATATGGAGGATCACGACCTGGTTCGCTGGGTGCTAGGCGGTAGCGAAGAGGTGCTGGCTCAGGTCAAGGGGCTGTTGCCGTCTAGGTTGCGTCGAGGCCTGATCGGGGAGTTCCCGGTGAACATGGCAGCTCGCCCGGCCGAGGTGTTGCAGCGATCGCTGGATATCGCCATGGAGGCTGATACCAGGGAGGAGCAGCAGCTGGTCCAGGAGGCCATCACCGCGGCCAACAAGGGTGGCGCCGGCGTCATCGGTTTGGCCGACTCGCTCTATGCCCTCCAAGAGGGACGGGTGCAGTCGCTGCTGGTGGACGAGGCCCTGAGCGCCTCGGGCACCATGTGCGCCCACTGCGAGTACATCGCGCCCCATCTTGGCGGCGCGTGCCCCTTTTGCGGCGGAACCGAGTTTCACGAGGTGGCCGACGCCGTCAACCGCGCCATCCACAAGGCCATCGATGGTGGCGCAGACGTGAATATCGTGCGGGAGAACGAGGCTCTGCGAGAGGCTGGTGGCATCGCGGCGCTGCTGCGCTACTAGCCGCCCCGATCCGGGGCCGTCCGAGAGATGAATGATAGCGTATAGAGAGGCAACTGATTGAGATGAACCTGAATCGCATGACGCAGCGGGCTCAGGAGGCCTTGGCGGCCGCCCAGGAGCTCGCTCAGCAGAGCAGCCACAGCCAGATCGATGTGGAGCACCTGATCCTGGCGTTACTGGAGCAGTCCGACGGCGTGGTGCCGGCCGTTCTCGCCAAGCTGGGCGTGCGGCCGGTGGGCCTGGCGGAAGAGTTGCGAGCGCATCTAGAGCGCCAGCCTCACGTCCAGGGCCCGGCGCAACTCTATATGGCGCAGCGGCTGTCGACTTTGCTCCAGGCCGCCACTCAGCAGGCTGAGCAGATGCATGACGAGTATGTCTCCACCGAGCACATGCTGTTGGCTTGCCTGCAACAGGACCGTGGCTTTGCCGGAGATCTCTTGCGTAAGCAAGGGCTCTCCATGGACGGCGTGCTCCAAGCGCTGGCTGGCATCCGGGGATCGCAGCGGGTTACCGACCAGAATCCAGAGTCGCGCTACCAGGCTCTGGAAAAGTATGCTCGAGATCTGACCCAGGCGGCCCGCGACGGAAAGCTGGATCCGGTGATCGGGCGCGACGAGGAGATTAGGCGGGTCATCCAGGTGCTGTCGCGCCGGACTAAAAACAACCCTGTGTTAGTCGGTGAGGCCGGCGTGGGCAAGACGGCCATCGTGGAGGGGCTCGCGACCCGCATCGTTCGTGGTGATACGCCGCGCGGCCTCCAGAACAAGCGCCTGGTCGCCCTGGATCTGGGTGCGTTGGTGGCCGGGGCCAAGTACCGTGGCGAGTTCGAAGAGCGGCTCAAGGCGGTGCTGAAAGAGGTCACCGACTCTGAGGGAGAGATCCTGCTCTTTATCGATGAGCTGCACACCGTGGTGGGTGCCGGCGCTGCCGAGGGCTCGCTAGACGCATCCAACATGCTCAAGCCCTTACTGGCGCGGGGAGAGCTGCATTGCATCGGTGCCACCACCCTGAACGAGTACCGCAAGTATATCGAAAAGGACGCGGCCCTGGAGCGGCGCTTCCAGCCCGTCTTTGTGGACGCGCCCACCGTGGAGGAGACCATCAGCATCTTGCGCGGGCTCAAGGAGCGCTATGAGGTGCACCACGGCGTGCGCATCCAGGACGGTGCCCTGATCGCGGCCGCCATGCTTTCGGATCGGTATATCGCCGACCGGTTCCTGCCGGACAAGGCGATTGACCTGGTGGACGAGGCCGGCGCGCGCCTGCGCATGGAGAT
>DAIRUQ010000148.1:0-2829 GCA_036803245.1 Chloroflexota bacterium
AGGGCTCGATGCTCTACTGGCATCCGCAGGCGCCCGACCGCGTGGTGCTCTACAATGACCGCGTCGGTAACGTCTTTCGCACCATGCTCCTGGATGTAGAGCATAGGCAGTCCCGCGACTTGGGCCCCGCCCACAGCGACGTTGGTCGCCTGGGGCAGCTGGCCCTCACCCTCAACTATGCACGGATCGCCGCAACGCGTCCTGGCTATGGCTATGCGGGGCCTCCCGATCCATGGGCCGATCTGCCCTATCCCGAAGAGGATGGCGTGGGCCTGCTCGATCTGAGCACGGGCCGCTGGCGGTTGAGCGTCTCTTTGCGGCAGGTCTCTGCGGACCTAGCCGTCGACTACGATCTGGGCGGGGCCAAGCTCTGGTTCAACCACACGCTCCTAAACCCCAGCGAGCCCCGCTATGCCTTTCTGGCGCGGTGGCGCCCGCGGGGCTCTCAGGCTTGGCGCACGGTGATGTACACGGCGACTCCCGATGGCAGCGAGTTGCGCCGTGTTCCTGGCGAGGGGATGGTGTCGCACTTTTGCTGGCGCGACGACGAGCATCTCTTGGTCTGGACCTCTATCGAGGGCCGTGGCGCTCACTTTTACCTGGTGAACGTCAACACCGACGCCTACGCGCTGGTGGCGCCAGATCAGCTCCTCGTGGATGGGCACTGCTCCTACAGCCATGACGGCCGCTACATCCTCACCGACACCTACCCCGATCCAACGGATCGCAAGCGGACGCTGATGGTGTATGATACGATGCACGACCAGGTTACGGTGTTGGGGCGCTTTCTGGCGCCCGAGGCCTTTGATGGGGAGATTCGCTGCGACCTGCATCCCCGCTGGAGCCGAGACGATCGCCAAGTCTGCTTTGATTCGGTGCACGAGGGGCACCGCCGTGTCTATGTGATGGACGTCTCGGCCCTGTGGGGCTAGAGGCGGGCTGAGAGGAGTGGGGCCGTGCTAAAGGTACCGTCACGCCATAATGAGCGCCTGCGCCAGTTGCTGGATGCCATTCATGCCGACGAGGAGCTGGCACAGCTCTACCGCTCGGCCAACATTAACGCCGTGGATCGCTCGGGCATCAACGACCATGGCGAGGTGCACGTGCAGATCGTGGCCAATGCGGCGTTGCGGCTGCTGCGGCTACTGGCCGACGCGGGCATCGAGCCCAGCGTGGTGACCGACCACGGCCTAGAGGCCAGCGACGCCGAGGTGCTGGTGGTGCTGGCCGCCTGCCTGCACGATATCGGCATCGCGGTGCACCGCGACGATCACGAGCGCTACTCGTTGATCTTGGCCTATACCAAGGCGCGCCAACTGCTGAGCCAAGTGTACCCAGAGCCTGCGCTGACGGCGCTGGTCTGCGATACGCTGCATGCGATCATCGCCCACGATGCAGACCAGCGCTGCCTCACGTTGGAGGCGGGCGTCGTCAAGGTAGCCGATGCCCTGGACATGACCCAGGGCCGCTCGCGGATCCCGTTCGAGGCGGGGTCGGTCAGCATCCACTCGGTCTCGGCTCAGGCCGTGTCGTCGGTGGCCATCGAGCGGGGCGAGGAGCGTCCCGTGCGGGTGGTGATCAAGCTGAGCAACTCGGCGGGCATCTTTCAGGTGGACGAGCTCCTCAAGCGCAAGCTGAGCAACTCTACCCTGGCGCCCTATGTAGAGGTAGAGGCCTCGGTGGAGGGCGACGAGGAGCGCAAGCTGATCGGAATCTATCGGTTGTAGGCAGACCAAACCTCGGCAGAGAGGGTGCGTCACATGGGCCGGGCAAAGTCAGGGGGTGACCGTGAACGAGCGTGAGATCCCGACCTATACCATCTATCGCGCAGCGGCGCCGCTGACCATCGACGGGGTTCTGGACGAGCCCGCCTGGCAGGCCGCGCCGACCATGGTGCTCCGCGAGGCCCGGGGCGGGGGTGCGCCCCAGCAGCCCACCGTGGCGCGCTTGCTGTGGGACGACACCTTCCTGTATGCCAGTTGGGTCTGTGAGGACCGCGACATCTGGGGCACCATGACGCAGCGCGACGACCACATCTACGATGAGGAGGTGGTCGAGCTGTTCGTGGATGCTGATGGCGACGGCATCGGTTACGTCGAGATCGAGGTCTCACCGCGAAACACGGTGCTCGATCTGTTCATGCTCAACCGCGACGATCGCTGGAAGCAGCTCTGGAGCTGGCGCAGCGAGGGACTCCGAACGGCGGTGGTGGTAGAGGGCGATCCCACCCGTCGCGGCACGCCTGATCGCCGCTGGACGGTAGAGATGGCCGTGCCGCTGGACGACTTGCTGACGGCGCCGCATCTGCCGCCTCAGCCTGGTGATGTGTGGCGGGGCAACGTCTACCGCATCGATCGTGCCGAGGATGGCGACGAGTTCTCGGCGTGGTCGCCCGTCTATCGGGGCACGTTCCACACGCCAGCGCGATTCGGGCGGCTGCTGTTCTCGGGCGAGAGCGTCTAGAGCAGACTGCTCAACAGGGCGTCATAACGCGGGGCCATCCGCTGCCAGTCGTAGGCAAGCATGGCCCCGCGCAGCGTTTCGCGGGCCGTGTGGCTGCGCAGCGCGTCGATCTGGCTCACGGCCGCCGCCAAGCGTTCGGTCAGTTCGCCCTCGTCATACAGGCAGGCCATGTGCAGGGCCGCGGGGACCAGTTCGGGGTAGCTGAGGCGCCTGGGCAGTAACGGCCAGCAGCCGCTGGCCACGGCCTCGACCACGGCGGCCCCAAAGAACTCGTGGATGGCGGTGCTCACCACCAGATCGCCGCGCCGCAGCCACTCGGCGTACTCCTGGCGGCTCTCGGCATAGCCGAACTGCACGATGCGATCG
>DAIRUQ010000148.1:2929-5060 GCA_036803245.1 Chloroflexota bacterium
GGCTGCGGTCACGGAGCGCGGCGACGCTGTCCAGCTCGTTATGGTCGGGAAAGTGCTTGAGCAGGCGCGGCAGTTCATCGAACCAGCTCTCCAGGTGGTAGCGCGAGTTGAACAGCACCAGATCGGCGCACAGCATGGAGGCATAGTTGATAAAGCCATAGTGCAGGTCACGTTTCTCATTGGGGCGCGTGGGATAGGTGAGCTGGTTCTCGTGCATATAGAGGGCCACGGGCGTGTGATGGGTGCGTTGGCGCGTAAGGCTGAGCAAGGTGGTGAGATCGAGCATGTCGCTGGCCAGGATCAGGTCGGGCGGCGGGGCTAGCTCGTCCAGGCGGCGCGCCAGCGTGACGGCGCCGCCGTGCATGCGCCACTTCCAGAAGCGGCCTTCCAGGGTGAGCAGGCTGACCTGGTGGGCGCTGCTGGCAGCATAGCCGCGGGCCCACGCCGCGTGCGAGCCCGTATCATAGGCTTCGAGCAGAGCGATGTGCATGGGGCTATGGTAGGGGAATGGGGGCGGGGAGGCAAGGCGGGCGGGCTAGAACATGCGTGATCGACGCCAGCAGCTGCGGCAGCTTGACGCGGCTCCCTCTCTTTTGTACACTGCTTCTTATCTAGGAGTCTAGAGCGAACGCGCCTTGCTGGTGTAACCAGCTCGCATGCATGGTTGCTACGAGCCGGCCGAGCAATGGCGCGTTTCTTGTGTCCGGGTGGATGGAGGAGCATGGCGATTGGCCTATACATCCTCATGGCGGCGTTGGTGGTTGTTGGAGCCGTAGGCGCGGTGGTGGCCAAGAGCCTGCTGGTGGCTGCGGTTGCGCTGGGGTTGGGGAGCGTGGCGATGGCTACGCTCTTTTTTGCTATGCAGGCCAACTATGCGGGCGGGTTCGAGCTAAGCGTTGGCGCGGGGCTGATTAGCGTGCTCTTTATCGTGGCGATCAGCCTGACAGAGTCGATGGGGAGGCGGCGCCGTGACTCGTGAGCGTGCCCTCTGGCTGTTTGCGGTAGTGGCGCTGCTGGCCGGCGGTTGGCTGGTGGCGCGCACCATGGGACAACCGTCTCCGACTGCAGAGCCGGTCGAGTCGGGCTTTCGCGAGTGGCTCTGGTCGCGGCGCGCTTTGGATCTCGCCTTGCAGATCGGCCTGATCCTCGCCGGCGCCCTGGGCGTGGCGGCTATCCTTCCCGATGAGCGAGACGAGGAGGATGACTCGTGCGCCCCGAGATGACGCCGCTTCTGGATATCGTCAATACGAGCCTCAGCTTGATCCTCTTTTTGGTGGGGCTGGGCTGCATGCTCACGCAACGCAACGTGATCAAGCAGGTGATCGGCCTGCGCATCATGCTCCAGGGGGCGGCTCTGGGCATCATCCATGCGGGCGCGCTGCATGGTGATATGGACCTGGCGCAGGCACTGGTAGTCTCGGCGCTCATCGCCGAGGCCGTCTGTATCGCCGTGGCATTGGCGCTGATCGTGAACGTCTTTCGGCACTATGATTCGGGAGATGTCGACCAGATGAACCGGTTGCGCGGATGAACGCGGCTACCTGGGCGACGGTGGGCGCGGTAGGGCTGCCCATAGTGGCCGGTTTGGCGCTGGGCTTGGCCCCGCTAGGCGCGGACAGGGCTCGGCGAGTGGCGCTGGCGCTGCTGGCGCTCATGGTGGGCAGTTTGGTGCTCGGCTTGTGGGTCGCTCAGCCCGGCGTCGTGCTGGGGCTGGATTGGCTCCCCGGCGCGGGCACGCTGACCCTGGAGCTGGGAGGCAGCGGACTGCAGGCCGCACTGATCACCACGCTGGCCGCTTTGCTCCCGCTGGCCGCCATCGCCCCGCCCAGGCGCTGGGTGCTGGGGACTGGGCTCATCTGCCTGGGCGCGGCCAATGTGGCCTTTCTTTCGGGCAGCTTCTTGGGGCGCTATGTGGCGCTAGAGTTGGTGGCGCTGGCGGTGGCCGCCGCACCTCTGCTGGAGAGAGCAGAGGCGGAGGGGCCTCCCATCACTCGCGCCGTGTATGTGCTGTTACGGCTGGGCGACGCTGGCCTCATGATGGCCATTTTCTTGCTGTGGCGGCTCAGTGGCACGCTGGCCATTGATGATGCCTTGGCAGGCGGCCTGGGCGCTGATCCCAGCATCATGCGCT
>DAIRUQ010000149.1:0-4776 GCA_036803245.1 Chloroflexota bacterium
GACTGCGTGGCGACGGCGTACCTGCACTATACCTGATCCGTAGCTTGCGGCGGGGCGCTCGGAACCACCCTGGCCGAGCGCCTTGTTGTAGAGGGGGCTGCGTCTTGAACGTATGCGTGATCCTGACCGACACCCAGAACAAGAGCATGGTGGGCGCCTATGGCAATCCGCGGGTGGATACCCCCTACCTCGACGCGCTGGCGGCCGAGGGTATCCGCTTCGAGAGGGCCTATACCACCTGCGCCCTGTGTACGCCGGCACGGAGTGCGCTGTTCTCGGGGCTGCATCCGCCGGTGAATGGGGCCTGGGCCAACAATATGGCGCCGGCCGCCAACGTGCCCCTGATGGGCACCATCATGCGGCACTATGGCTATCGCGCCGCCTATACGGGCAAGTGGCATCTCGATGGTGCTGGGTATTTTGGGAACGGCGTGGCCGACGGCGGCTTTGAGCCCGACTGGTGGTACGATGGCGTGCGCTATGCTCAGGATATCGGCCCGGAGATGTTTGCGCGCTATCGCACCAGCCGCACCCCAGCCGAGCTGCGAGAGGCAGGGTTCACCGAGGAGACCATGTGGGGCCACCGGGTGGCCGATCGGGCGATAGATTTCCTCGCGTCGGTGGGCGACGACCCGTTCGCACTCGTTGTTTCCTTTGACGAGCCTCACGGGCCCCACGTGGCGCCGCCGGCCTATTGGGAAGCGTTCCAGCCCGGCGATATCCCCAGGCCGCCCAACTATAACGCCCCTCTGGACGGCAAGCCGGCGCTGCAGCGGCTACAACGTCGCGAGCGCGGCGATCCCGCCTGGCTCGAGAGCGCGGCTGGGCTGACGCGGTTTTTCGGGTGCAACAGCTATATCGACCGAGAGATCGGGCGCGTGCTGGAGGCGATCGATCGGTGGCATGGCGACGATACCGTGGTGATCTATACGGCCGACCACGGCGAGATGATGGGCGCCCACGGCCTCCGCGAAAAGGGGCCGATGGTCTACGAGGAGATCTGTAACGTGCCGTTCATCGTGCGGCTGCCCGATGGTCCGCGTGGGGCTGTGAGCCGCTCGCTGGTGAGCCACCTCGACCTTTTGCCCACGGTGCTGGATCTGGCGGGCATCCAGCCGCCCGAGAGCATGCAGGGCGTGAGCCTACGCCCGGTGCTGGAGGATCCTGACGTCCGGACCCGAGACCAGCTCCTGATAAGCTACACGCGATTCGCCATCAACCATGACGATTGGGGCGGGTTCTACCCCATCCGATGTCTAGTCGATGATCGCGGCGAGGACCGCCGCTACAAACTGGCCATCAACCTGCTGGATACCGACGAGCTCTATGACCTGGAGGCCGATCCGTACGAGCTGCACAACGAGATCGACAACCCCGAGCATGCTGACGCGCGCGACCGGCTGCACAAGACCCTTTTGGCCGAGATGGATCGGATTCGCGACCCGTTTCGCGGCCACCCCTGGGCCGAGCGGGCCTGGGGCTGCCCCCGTGAGCCGTTCTACCACGGCGGCGCCCGGCGCAACCGACCGACCGGCTTTCCCTTTGAACCCGCCTCGCTGGAGGCCGATGGGAGCTGGTCGGGCCGGTGACGGTTCTGTGCTATCATGGCGGCTGACTATGGACGCAAGCGAAAAAGGAGACGCTAGATCATGCCTACCATCCCCGAGGTGAACCGCGAGATCCCGATTCTGGACCAGGTGGACGTGCTGGTGGTGGGGGGCGGCCCCGCCGGCGTGGGCGCGGCGATCTCGGCGGCGCGCTTGGGCGCCAAGACGTTGATCGTCGAGCAGTTCAACTGCCTGGGCGGCGTGGCCACCAGTGGTGGACATAACCACTTTTCGCTGTTTACGGCCTGGAACGACTTTGATACGCCCATCGTGGGCGGGGTGGCGGAAGAGATGCGCTCGCGGATCCTGGCCGAGGGCATTGGCACCTACCGCAGCGGCTGCATCGACTTTGACCTGGAAGGAGTAAAGTTCCTGCTGGACCGCATGGCAGCCGAAGCAGGCGTGAACGTCCTCTACTATACCTTTTACTGCGACACGCTGGTCGAGGATGGCAAGGTCATCGGCGGCATCGTCCAGAACAAGTCGGGGCGACAGGCGATCTTGGCGCACCGGGTGGTTGACTGCACCGGTGACGGCGATGCCGCGTTCCACGCTGGCGCCAGCTTTTGGCAGGGGCGGCCGGAGGACGGTCGCTGCCAGCCTTGCACGCTGATGTTCACCATCGCGGGCGTGGATTGGCCCCGGGTGGCCGAGTGGCGGTCGACCTACCAAAAGCACGAGGTCTGGCTCAAGGCGCAAGCGGACGGCATCATGGAGCCGTTCCAGAGCGTGATCATGGGGTTCTGGCATACCGACGTGCTGCCCGACCAGGTGGGCATCAACATGACCCACCTGGTGGATGTGGATACGACCAACGCTCGCGACCTCACCTGGGCCACGGTCGAGGGCCGTCGGCAGGCCCATCATCTGGTCGACGTCTTTCGCCAGGTGGTGCCGGGCATGGAGAAATGCTACATGATCTCTAGCGCTCCGGCCCTAGGGCTGCGCGAGTCGCGCCGCATCGAGGGCGTGGTGACCCTCACCGCCGAGGACATCATGGAGCAGCGCCAGTGGGACGATGCTATTGGCTACGGCAGCTTTTACATCGACATCCACAACCCGGCCGGCCCGGGCATGGGTGACCAGACCTGGTACCCCCCCAAAGGTTGGCGCTACCAGATGCCCTATGGCGTGACGGTGCCCAAAGAGATCGACAACCTGCTGGTGGCAGGACGCTGCATCTCCACCGATCACGTGGCGCTCGGCTCCACGCGGATCATGTCGACCTGCATGGTGCTGGGTGAGGCCGCCGGCGCGGCTGCTCTGCTCTCTCTGCACGAGGAAGTGGCGCCTCGCGACCTGGACGCTAACGTGTTGCGAGCGCAATTGCGGTCGCAGGGCGCCATTGTGGATGACGACGCGATCGGCTAGTTCACGCTGATCGGCTTGCCTTGGCCGGGCATACGGGGCATCCTCCTCGCAAGAGCAGGATGCCCCGTCGTTTGCCAAGAGGGAGGCCACCGTGATCACCACCGACCTGTTCGTCGCCGGCGAGGGCGGCTACCACACCTATCGGATCCCCGCCTTGGCCGCCTCGCGCGAGGGCACGCTGCTGGCCTTTTGCGAGGCGCGCAAGCATAGCGCATCGGACTCGGGCGATATCGACATCGCTCTGCGGCGCAGCCTGGACGGCGGCGAGACCTGGGACCCGCCGCGCATCATCGCCGACGCCGGCCCCAACGTGTTCGGCAACCCCTGCCCCGTGGTCGATCGGGCGACGGGTACGATCTGGCTGCCGCTGTGCTGGAACCGGGCCGAGGGGGCCGAGCCGTTGATCATCCAGGGGCAGGCGCCGCGCACCGTGTGGCTGATCCACAGCGACGACGACGGCCTCACCTGGTCGCCGCCGGTCGAGATCACGGCCAGCGTCAAGCGCCCTGGCTGGACCTGGTACGCCACCGGTCCAGGGCACGGCATCCAGCTGACTAGCGGACGGCTGATGATCCCTTGCGACCATGCCGTGCTGGGCGCTGATCCGGCCAGCCATGCGCACTTTGGCTCGCACGTGATCCATAGCGACGACCACGGCGCCTCCTGGCAGATCGGCGGCGTGCTCGCGGAACGGGTGAACGAGTGTGCCGTGGCCGAACTGTCGGATCGATCGCTCTATCTCAACCTGCGCAGCTACCATGGCGCCAACCGGCGAGCCTATGCCCGCAGCCGCGATCAAGGGCAGAGCTGGTCGGCCGTCGCGTTGGATGACGCGCTGGTGGAGCCGGTCTGTCAGGCGGGGCTGGTGCGGTATCCGGCGCCCGACAAAGGCGCGAGCTGGCTACTCTTTTCGAATCCGGCCAGCAGCCGGCGTGAGCGGATGACCGTGCGATTGAGCCGCGATGGCGGGAAGAGCTGGGTGGCGCAACGCGTGCTGCATGCGGGGCCCGCGGCCTATTCGGACCTGGCGGTGACACCAGACGGCATCATCTGTTGCCTCTATGAGCGGGGCGAACGCGGGCCGTATGAACGAATCTCGCTGGCTCGGCTGGGCATCAGAGAGATCGCTGACCGGCCTTAGGGCCAGGGCGCGAGGCAGTGTCGCGATGGGCCGAGCGATGCACGCGGGGGCGCGGGACGGGGCGATGATGCCAACCATGCGGGCGGGACGCAGCCACGCGAGGCCGATCGGATGACCGCGCCCCGCCGTCATGGGAGGCCTGGGCGAGCTCAGGAGGGCTCGGCGTCGTCCTCGAACTCGACCACTGGCTGGCTGTGCTCGCTGAGCCAGGTCTCAAGCTCAGCCCGGTCGAACCGCCAGTTGCGGCCGTCTTTGTGCGCTGGGATCTGCCCCTGTTGGGCCCAGCTATACACCGTGGACTCTTTGACCTGCAGGTACGCTGCCACTTGCTGGACGTTCCAAAGCTCGTCTGCCATGGCCCCTCCCTCCCCTCGCTCCTCGTTCGGTGATCCTGGGCGGTGGAAGATGGGTGCGGCTGATTCCCTCTGCCCAGGGAGCATACCGATCGTAACCGATCGCCACACAGTCCTAGCATTGGGGAGCACGAAAGCATTGTATACGGCCGCGCGCCACACGCAAGCCAAAAACCGCAGATTGTGACGGTTGGAGGCCACTATATCTGCCTTCTTGGCTGGCTGACCGGAGAAGAGACGAGGCGTCGCGCGGCTTGATCGAGGGGCCCTTGCGGCCTATAATAGCTATGATCCCACCTGGCGA
>DAIRUQ010000150.1:0-4742 GCA_036803245.1 Chloroflexota bacterium
GGCGGCGGCAAAGCCGAGGTTCGTCTCCTGGGCCAGCAACGTAGCCTGAGGGTAGCGGCTGGCCACCATAGCGGCGCTCTCGTCGGGCGAGGCGTTATCGACCACCAAGACGTGAGCGTCCAGCCCAGCACGCTCGAGCTCGGCGTACACCGACGTGAGGCAGTTCGCCGTCAGATCGCGCGTGTTGTAGCTGACGACGACAATGGCCAGGTCCATAGCTATGCCTAGAAGCCGATCGAGATCGGAGTGGCCTCGATACGATCCTGGATGATCCAGACCGACTCGTGGATGAGCCCAACCCAAAAGTAAGGCTCGACCGTGACCGTCTTTTCGGTGATGCGAAGGTGCCCCACCACGGTCACCGTCTGCCCAGGCATGAGATACGTTTGAGGACCGATGGGCGTGTCGAGCACGGTCAGCTCTCCATCATAGCCCAGCTGCCAGCGAAACGGATAGGTTCGCCCGGCACTGTTCCCCTCATAGTCCAACCCCACGCGAAAGATGCCCGGCTCCTCGTACTCTTCCAGCGTGTTAAAGTTGTCGAGGCTGGTGTACTCGGTACCAGGCTCGGGCCCCTTGGTGCGCACGGGCACCGTGCCGATATTCCGCACGGTGCAGGTAAAGGTAAGCGTCTCACCCAGCTGTACGATGAGGGGATCAAAGACCGCCGCGGCGTTGACGATCTCGACGCGCGGCACGCCGCCGTCCTCAATGGTCAGTTGGCCCTCGGCGCGATCCTGGTTCCCGACATAGTCCTCGGCCTCAACCACTACGGTATACACGCCGTCGGGCGGAGGGGTGGCCCCAAGGTCGATGCCCGCATCATAGTCATGCTCGTGGGCACCCGCGCTGCCCGCCTCGCGGATAGCGTCCTCGGCCACGGGATACTTGGCGCCGTCCTCGCCGAGCACGTACACCTCGACGCGAGCCGCCTCTTTGCTGAGGTTATAGCTGATGGTGACGCGGTCCGCGATACCGTCGCGGTTCGGCGTGAACACCGTTGGGGAGATGCTTAGGCCCTGGATCTCCATGGGCTGCTTGTCGCCATCAACCAGCGTGATGGGACGCTCCCGGCGCTCGGTGCGCCCGTCCCAGCCCTCAGCCTCCAACACCAGGTTGTAGGCGCCATCGGGGAGGAGGCGATGGTCTATCACGCCACTGAGGTAGGCCGTATGCTCACCCTGCGAGCGCCGCCGCTGGTCGCGAAAGACGTGACGGTTGCCGTCGGCGTCGACGAGATAGATAGAGACAATAGCTGGATCGGAGAGTGTGTAGGTGATCTCGGTCACGTCATCCTCGCCATCGGCATTGGGCGAGATGACGTCAGGCCTCACCTCCACGGATCGGATCAGTGGCCGTGAGCCACATGCCGCCAGGGTGAGGCACGCCAACGCGAGCACCACGAACGCTCTCTGCCAACGCTTTCTCACGGGCCAGCTCGCCTCCGACGCCTGCGACAACCACCAAGCACTAGACGAGTCTAGCCGAGCCATCCAGGGGCGTCAAATGGCTTGCGCCAGGGATTAGGAACCCAAGCGGCGAAGGTGTAGAATCGCGCCACGCATCCAGATGAGGAGAAGTCAGACGCATGTTGACCTATCGTGAGGCCCTGAGCGTGCTCTTGGATCGCTACGACGTCGAGCGGCAGGAACAGCCGCCCTACGCGGAACGCGTCTGGCGCCTGGATCGCGTGCGAGAGCTGCTGTCCGCTCTGGGCGCCCCTCACACACACTATCCATCAGTGCATATTGCTGGCACCAAGGGCAAGGGTTCGACCACGGCAATGATCGCGTCGATCCTCCGCGCCAGCGGGTACCGCACGGGCATGTTCACCTCGCCCCACCTGCATTCTTTTCGTGAGCGGATCCAGATCGACGGGGAGCCAATTCCCGAAACCGACCTGCAGCGTTGGGCCACCCGTCTGCAGCCGATGCTTTCCGAGCGCCGTCAGGTGACGGTCTTTGAGGCCATCACCGCCCTGGCGATGGCCTACATGGCCGAAAGGCAGGTGGACGTCGGCGTCTTTGAGGTTGGACTCGGCGGCCGCCTGGATGCCACCAACGTGCTCACCCCCCAGGTTTCGGTGATCACCTCGGTAAGCATGGACCACATGCAGGTGCTGGGTGATACCCTAGGCCAGATCGCGCGGGAAAAGGCGGGCATCATCAAGCCGAGCGTGCCAGTGATCTCGGCACCGCAGCAGCCCGAAGCGCTGGAAGTCATTCAGTCCATCGCCCAAGAGAGGGGTGCTCCACTCACGGTGGTGGGACACGACTGGGGCTGGCAACCGACGCGCGAACGTGGCACGCAAGGTCAGTGGCTGACCATCACGCCCCCCCAGGCGGAGCCCGCTGCCTGGCCCGAGATGTTCCTCCCCCTGCTGGGTCAGCATCAGCTGGAGAACGCCACGGTTGCGGTGGCGGCCGCTTGGGAGCTGAGACAGCGAGGGTTGGCAATCACAACCGAGACGATTCGCGCGGGCCTGGCACAGGTCCAGTGGCCAGGGCGCATGGAGGTTCTGGGGCAGGAGCCGTGGGTGATCGTGGATGGCGCCCATAACCGCTACTCGATGCAGCAGATGGCGCAGGCGCTGCGCTCGCACTTTTGCTGGGGGCGGCTCCATCTGATCTTTGGCGCCAGCCTCACCCACGAGCCTCAGTCGCTCCTTCGAGAGCTCTTGCCACTGGCCGATGAGATCACCATGACACGCGCTGACCACCCCAAGGCAGCCGACCCCTTCTGGCTCCAGGAGACCGCCCTGGGGATGGGTCGCTCGGCCGCAACGGCCAAGACGCCGCTTGAGGCTCTAGCTTCCGCCCTCGACCAGGCCGCCAGCGGCGATCTGATCGTCGCCACGGGCAGCCTGTTCCTGGTGGCCGACGTGCGCGAGGCCTGGTTCCAGATTCGCGGACTGCCGATGCCACCCCGTGACCCCGAGGGCTCCTA
This sequence comes from Chloroflexota bacterium, assembly GCA_036803245.1. Taxonomy (GTDB): domain Bacteria; phylum Chloroflexota; class Anaerolineae; order UBA1429; family UBA1429; genus DAIRUQ01. Next base: position 2,947 of record DAIRUQ010000150.1, read on the forward strand.
CTGAGGCGCGCCCTATAGCCGCACCAACCAGGCGCCTCGTACGCTGGGCAGTTCTTTCACGCGCCCAAGCATATCCGCGGGCGCGTCATCGTCCAGGCCGAGGACCATCAGCCCCGGCCCGCCCCGTTCCTGCCGCCCTACCTGAACGAACGAGATGCTCTGGCCCATCTCGCCCAGCAGAGTGCCCATCTGCCCGATCACGCCCGGCTGTTCGATGTGTTCGGTGAACAGCACGCGGCCCTCGGCGGCGAAATCGAACCAGAAGCGATCAACCTGCAAGACGCGGGGATGGCCTCGCAGCACGCTGCCGCTCACGCGCCACGTGCGATCCGCCGTGTGTACGACCAACGTCACCAGGCCCGGGAACCCATGCGCCTCGTCGGTCTGGATGGTGGTTCGCTTGATGCCGCGCTCGTCGGCCAACAGGTGAGCGTTCACCGTGTTCACAGGCACGTCGGCCGCCTCGGAGAGCAACCCGGCCAAGGCCGCTGATGTGACGCTCTCCGCAGAAAGTGCGGTCGTCTCTCCGGCGCAGATCACCTCGAGCCGCATGAGCCCATCGCGGACCGACTGCCCGCAGAGCCGCCCAAGGCGCTGCGCCAGGTCCAGATAGCTCGCCAAGTGCTGAGCCTCGCCCAGATCGACCACCGGTACGTTCACAGAGTAGCGGGCCGAACGTCCTTCCAGCACATCGATCAGCTGCTCAGCGACGGTCACGGCCGCCAGGCTCTGCGCCTCCTCGGTGGACGCGCCCAGGTGCGGTGTGAGCAGCAGGTTAGGGCAGGCCGCCAGCTCGGCAGGGATCTCGGGCTCGCTGGAAAGCACATCCAGTGCGGCCCCCGCCAAACGGCCGTTCGACAGCGAAGCGACCAATGCCTGCTCATCCACCAGCCCACCGCGGGCGCAGTTCACCAGACGCGCCTCAGGCCGCATCAGCGCCAGCTCGCGCTCACCGATGATCCCACGCGTTCGGTCATTCAGGGGGGTGTGTAGCGTCACATAGTCGCTAGTTGAGAGCAGCTCGTCCAGTGAGACCTGTTTCACGCACATCGCCTCGGCTCGGGCCTGGGAGACAAAGGGATCGTAGGCAAGCAGGCACATCTCAAAGGCGCGAGCGCGTTGCGCCACCGCCGCCCCGATCCGCCCTAACCCGACGATGCCCAGGGTCTTGCGGTAGAGCTCGGTCCCGACCAAGCCCCCCTTTTCCCATCGTTGCTGGCGCATCGACACACTGGCCTGGCAGATATTCCGAGCCATGGCCAGCATGAGCCCCACGGTATGCTCGGCCACCGCCACGGTCGTCGACGTAGGAGCGTTCACGACCACGATGCCATGCCGTGTAGCCGCTTCCAGGTCGACGTTGTCCACACCGGTGCCTGGTCGACCGATGACGCGCAAGTTGGTGGCGCCAGCGAGCAGAGCAGCCGTCACCTTGGTACGACTACGTATCACCAGCCCCTCATAGTTACCGATCATGGCGGCTAGCGCGTCTGGCTCGGGGTTGAGCACAACACTCACCGCGCACGCCTGCTCAATGAGATCCAGCCCCTCTTGAGCCATCGTTTCAGTGACCAACACCCGTGGCTTCACGGCAAGCTCCTCTCTGAGCAACAGAGGGGCGCCGCCGAGCAGCGCCCCTCAGGACCGTCGGTGCTATTCCTGCACCTTGGGCAACGTCTCTTGGGCCTCGCGCACCTTTTCCTCGGGATAGGCATAGTCCACCAGATCGCCCGCCAGGAAGGTGTCGTAAGCGCCTAGATCCAGGAATCCATGCCCGCTAAAGTTGAACAGGATCA
>DAIRUQ010000151.1:0-4722 GCA_036803245.1 Chloroflexota bacterium
CGCAGAGCTCGAAAGCGCGCGGCGGGTCCAGGTTGGAACGGGTGAACGAAGCGAAAAGATCCGCACCTACAACTTTCCGCAGAACCGCGTCACGGATCACCGCATCGGCATGACGGTGCACCAGCTCGAGTCGGTGCTGGGCGGCGAGATCGATCAGTTCATCGACGAGCTCACGGCGCAGGAGCAGGCCGCGCTGTTGGCAGGGGCCGCCGCGTAGAGGCTAACCGAGAGGTCGGGGTGAACTATGATGGGCGACGGGGAACCCTGCGCGGGAACCACTGTGGGCGAGGCGCGTCGCTGGGCGACGGGCTTGCTGGCCACCTCCAGCGAGACGCCGCGTCTGGATGCCGAGGTGCTGCTCGCTCACGTCCTGGGGGTAGGGCGCACGGCCCTGCTGACCGACCGCAGCCAGTGCCTAGATCCAGCACAGGCAGAGCAGTTCACGGGGATGGTCAAACGCCGCCTGAAGGGCGAGCCCGTCGCCTACCTTACAGGTCGCCGCGCCTTTTATGACGTGGAACTGGCGGTGGACGCGCGGGTATTGGTTCCCCGCCCCGAGACCGAGCTACTGGTGGAGACCGCCCTGTCCTGGGCACGCTCGACCACGGCGCAACCGCTGCAGGTCGTCGACGTAGGTACGGGTAGCGGCGCCCTGGCCATCGTGCTAGCGAAACATCTGCCTGGGGCCTCCGTCATCGCCACGGATCTGTCTGGCCAAGCCCTGGAGGTGGCGGCCGCCAACGTCGCCAGGCTCGAGTTGGGCGACCGCGTCACACTGGTGCGGTGCGATCTGCTGGCCTGCCTTGACGGCCCGATCGAGCTGATCGTCTCCAACCCGCCCTATGTCCCCCGCGACCGTCTCCCCAGCCTGCCCGCCGACGTCCGTCTGTACGAGCCGCACGGCGCCCTGGATGGCGGCGACGATGGCCTGGAGCTGATCTCACGGTTGCTGCACCAGGCCACGAGTCGCTTGGCGCGGACGGGCCTACTCCTCGTAGAGATCGACGAGACCCAAGGGCCAGCTTGCTCTGCCCTCGCGACGACTCTCTGGCCCCAAGCCGAGGTGTCTGTCTTGCGGGATCTCGCGGGCTTGGATCGCGTGCTGCGGGTCGAGCTTGTCGGCTAACGCACTCTAGTCGGTGCGATAGTGACAACCCGCGCTCTCGCGATTCTCCCATGCGGCGCGCGCCACAATGATGGCCGCCAGGGCAGCGTTTCGCAGCTCGATGATCGCCGTGTCGATGCGGTTTACGCGGTAAAACGCATCGATGTCGTGGCGCAGGTTGGCCAGGTCGCGCAGGGCGCGGTCCAGCCGCCGCTGGCTCCGCACCAACCCCGCATAGTACCACATGGTGTGCTTGATGGTGGCCATGTCATGGGAGATGAGCGCGGGGTCGGCCGGCTCGGCGTCCTTGGGCGACTCCCAGTCGGGAATGTAGCTAGGATCGATCTGTGTCCATCGCTCCATGCGGCGCTGAATATCCCGTGCGGCACGATCGCCCCAGACCAAGCCCTCCAGCAACGATGCGCTGCCCAGCCGGTTGGCCCCATGAACGCCGGTGCAGGTCACCTCTCCCGCTGCATAGAGCCGCTCCAGGCTGGTACGACCCCAGGCATCCACCCAGACGCCGCCGCAAGCATAGTGCGCGGCCGGCACGACGGGGATACGGTGCTTGGTGGGATCGATGCCAAACTCCTGGCAGCTCTCATGGATGGTGGGGAATCGCGAACGTATCTCGTCCGGCGCCATCACCGAGGCAATGTCCAAGTACATGCAGGGGCTGTCGGTTCGAAGCATCTCCTCATGGATGCTCCGCGCCACCACGTCGCGGGGGGCCAGCTCTTTCCATTGGGGCGCGTACCGCTCCATAAAGCGCTCGCCAGCGGCGTTGAGCAGCAGAGCCCCCTCGCCACGCAAGGCTTCACTGATCAGGAAGCGGGCCTCACCGCGAAAGTAGAACGCGGTGGGATGGAACTGAACATACTCGGCGTTGACGATGCGGGCGCCAGCGCGGTCGGCCATGGCCATGCCATCGCCCGTAGCCCCGTCAGGGTTGGTGGTGTGCAGGAACACCTGCCCCAGGCCTCCAGCCGCCAAGATGGTGGCGCGCGCCAAGATCGTCAACACGCGATCGCCGTCACGGTCATACACATAGGCGCCCACGCAAGAAAGTGGCTGGTAGACGTGACGCTTGTCGGTTGAATGATGGGAGGGCGTCAGTAGGTCGATAGCCACATGCTTGGTGAGGAGGTGGATGTTCGGCCGGGCGAGCAGCGCAGCCGAGAGCTTTTCCTGAATGGCCCGCCCGGTGGCGTCGTGCACGTGCAGGATGCGGCTGGTAGAGTGGGCAGCCTCGCGCGTGAACTCGAGATGGTTGGAGGCGTCGACGGTGAACGGTACCTGGTACTCTTCAATCAGCAACTCTCGCACGAGCTGCGGACCCTCGGTTGCCAGAATGTGGACAGCCTCGGGGTTGTTGAGCTGGTCACCCGCGCGGTTGAGGTCCTCGGCCAACTGCTCGGGAGAGTCCTCATCACCCCGATAGATGATGCCCCCTTGGGCATAGTAGGTGTTGGTCTCAAGGATCGAGTCCACCTTGGTCACCAGCGTGATCTGACAGTTGGGATCCTCGGCCAGCCTCAATGCGGCGGTAGCGCCCGCGATGCCGCAGCCGATGATCAGGACGTCGGTCTCGATACGATTGCCCAGCTCTACCATGAAACTAGTGTGCCTCCAACATCCGCTCCAGCGCCAGCCGCGCGCCGGCGATGGTCTCGGCATCCAGAGTGACCACGTGCTCCGGCCGCCCAGCCACGATACTCTCCAGGGCTGCTCGCAAGGCCTCGGACGTCGTGCGGCTCATAGCCTCGCACTGCTGATCCCGCAACGGCACGATGGTCTTGTCAGGATGCTCTTGCGCCAGCCGCCGCACCAGGTGAACCTCGGTACCGATGACAAAGGTCGCGCCCGCTTGCGCAGCATTCACCCACTTGATGATCGCCGCGGTGGAGCCGCTGCTATCGGCAAGCTGCACTACCTCCTTGCGGCATTCGGGGTGCACGATCACCTGCGCCGAGGGATAGCGCTCTCGGGCCGACCGCACGTCATCGGGAGACATGACCGCGTGGACATAGCAGAACCCAGGCCAAACCACCACCTGCTTGTCTCGCAGTGGTGAAGGATCATCAGCCATGTCCAACGTCCATTTCCCGATGCGCCCCAGGGGAATCCCCATGGCCAAGGCGGTGTTCGTACCGAGGTGCTGGTCAGGCACAAAGAGCAGGTGGCTCTTGCGCTCCAACGCCCATCGGAACAGCGCCCCAGCGTTGGACGACGTGCAAACAGCACCGCCGTGTTCTCCCACAAAGGCCTTGACCTCGGCGGTGGCGTTCTGGTAGGTGATCGGCAGCAGGTCGCCGTCCCACATGGCCGCGAGCTGATCCCAGGCCTCGCTCAGCGTAGGGCGATCCACCATGCGCGCCATCGGGCAGAGGGCCTCGCGCACAGGCTGCACGACCACCTGATCGGGCTGGCAAAGCACGGCGGCGGTCTCGGCCATAAAGTAGACCCCGCAAAAGACAATGTAGGGCGATGTTGCCTCGGCAGCCAGGCGTGACAGCTCCAGCGAGTCGCCACGGTGGTCGGCGTGGACGATCACCTCATCACGCTGATAGTGATGCCCGAGGATGGTGACCCGCGAGCCCAGTTGGCGGCGGAGCGCCGTGATCTCGGCCTGCCGAGTGTGGTCAGCGTGCTCCTGGCTGGTCATGCGTCTCCTCACCTACAGCGTTGCGTCCGCGATGTACAGATCAAGACTAATATCCATGGCCACCACCGAGTGCGTCAGAGCCCCCACCGAGATGAAATCCACACCCGTCTCGGCTACGGAGCGGATGGTCTCGAGCGTGATGCCTCCCGACGCCTCTAGCTCGGCGGCACCATGGGTGATGGCCACCGCGCGACGCATCGTAGCGACATCCATATTGTCCAGCATGATGCGATCAACGCCTTGGGCCAACGCCTCTGCCAGTTGATCGAGGTTCTCGACCTCGACCTCGATGGCCAGCCCATGGGCGGCCGGATGCCGACGCACCTGTTCGACGGCGGCGGCGATCCCCCCGGCAGCGATGATGTGGTTGTCCTTGATCAGCACCATATCGTAGAGGCCAACGCGGTGGTTGGCCCCGCCGCCCAGGCGCACGGCCAGCTTGTCCAGCAGTCTCAAGCCGGGGACCGTCTTGCGGGTATCCAGCACGATGGCATCTGTGCCGGCGACAGCGTCCTGATAGCGGCGGGTAGCGGTAGCGATGCCAGACATGCGTTGCATAAAGTTCAGTGCCACCCGCTCGCCCGTGAGCAGGCTCGGGCCGCGGCCCTGCACGCGGGCGATGATGGTGCCCGCGTCGACCCAGTCGCCGTCCTCCACCAGGGTCTCCATGGTGATGGTAGGATCCACCTGCGCAAAGACCTTGCGAGCGACGAACAGGCCCGCCACCACGCCCGGCTCTTTGGCCAGCATCTGGCCAGAGAGGAGCCGGTCGGACGCTATGGTGGCAATGCTGGTGACATCGCCTGTGGCCACGTCCTCCTCGAGAGCGTTGGCCACCAGGCGCGACAGGTATCCTTGGGGCAGCTTGCTGGCTGGGTCGATCACCCTCTTACCTCCCAAATCAAGCGCTAACGGTCATTCTACAGCCGACGCACCGAGGCGGCAAAGCGCT
>DAIRUQ010000152.1:0-4719 GCA_036803245.1 Chloroflexota bacterium
TCAACGGCGCGGTGATGATGGTACCAGCCGCCCTGGTGGTCTGGATCGTCGACATGGTGCGGCGCCGCGGCCTGTCGTGGGCCACGGCGGCCGCCAACCGCCCCCTAGCGCTATTCCTGCTCGCCGGAGTCCTCTCGCTGATCGCCGGCAACATGCTCTGGGATCCGGCGGTGCCCCGCCCCGCGAACCTGGGCTTGGTCCAGTGGGCGCAGTGGGGCGTGTTTGCCCTCTCCGGCCTCGCGTTTTGGCTGATGGGCAACATGGTCGAGGACGAGGCAGCCCTTCGCGTCCTCACCTGGAGCTTTATGGGTGTCGGCGGCACCATGGCGCTGCTGCGAACCATCCGCTGGTTCTGGCCCCTGGGGTGGTCCATCGGCACCATGGGTCTCTATCGTGCGCCTTTCTGGGTGCTGCTAGCTAGCATGGCAGGGGGCCAACTCATCCATAACCGTCCTCTCAAGGCCGGCCAGCGCGCGTTCCTGATCTGCGTGTTGGTCGCCGTGCTCTACTATGCGGGGGTCATGGAGCGTCGCTCCACCTCCACCTGGCTGGGGGTAGCTCTGGCGCTGGGCGTGTTGTTGTGGATGCGCTTTCCCAAGCTAGGCTGGGGAGCGCTGATAGCGGTCTTGCTCCTTTCGCCGATCGTGGGTCGCCTGGTCTACGAGTTCGCGGGTGGGGCCGCCAAGTGGGACGAGAGTGGTGGATCGCGCCTGGTGCTCATCGGCCGCGTGGTAGGGGTCGCCATGCGCAACCCCATCACCGGCTTGGGTCCAGCCTCCTACCGGTCCTATGCCGCAGTCGAGCCGCTCGCGTACCAAGGCGCACTCTGGCTTGACCCGCTCGTCAGCTCGCACAACAACTATGCCGACCTGTTCGCCCATGTGGGACTGCTCGGGTTGAGCCTCTTTGCGTGGTTCATCGTGGCACTGGCGCGGCTCAACGCTCGCCTGTGTCGCACCTATGAGAGCGGCTTTCTCCGAGGCTATGTCTGCGGTGTAGCCGCCTCGCTGGTGGCCAGCCTCGTCATCATGCTGCTGGCGGACTGGGTGCTGCCCTTTGTCTACAACATCGGCTTTGAGGGCTTTCAGGCCAGCGTCCTGCTCTGGTTGTTCTGGGGCGGTCTGGTGGCGATCTCTCAGTGGACCCCAACGGGAGCGGCATGACCGATCTATCGATCGTGATCGTCAACTGGAACACATCCGCCCTGCTCAAGGGCTGCCTCCGATCCATCTATGGCCAATCCGACGGCCCATCGCTGGAGGTGCTGGTCGTTGACAATGCCTCCTCGGACGATAGCGTAGCCATGGTTCGGCGCGAGTTTGGCCACGTTCGCCTCATCGAGAGCCCCACCAACCTGGGCTTTGCCGCCGGCAACAACCTGGCCTTCCCGTTGGCCGAGGGCGCACACGTGCTGCTGCTCAATCCCGATACGGTGCTAACGGAGGGCTCTCTGAGCACCTTGGTGGGTATGGCACAAGCGCACCCCAAAGCCGCCATCGTTGGCGCCCAGTTGCTGAACGCCGACGGTAGCCTGCAGGCGTCGTTCGGCATCTATCCCAGCGTTTGGAGCGAGATCCCGTTGGTAAAGGGCCTGGCCGAGAGGATCGCTCTCCTCAGGCTTGGGCGCAACCGTGACGCTGACCCTAGCGTCCGGCCCGTCGACTGGGTGTCAGGGGCGTGCCTGCTGATCCGACAGGAGGCTCTCCGGGCCATCGGCCCTCTGGACGAGAGCTACTGGCTTTACACCGAGGAAACCGACTGGTGCTACCGTGCCCGCCGAGCCGGCTGGGAGGTGCTCCTGGTGCCTAGCGCCCGCGTGTACCACCTGGCCCGCGCCTCCTCTGGTCAGCGCTTTGTGTTTTCTATGCTGCACTTTTACCAGTCCAGGGTGCGATTCGCCCGCAAGCACTATGGGGCTGCCCACGCCGCCGCCCTGCAACGGCTGTATCTCCTCAAGGCGCTGATGTGGCAACGTCAGCCCGAGAGATCACCGCTGCACAAGGCGTACGCGGACCTCTCGGATGAACAGATCCGCAAAGCCTACGGGACGTTGCGTCGCGCTCTGGCCAGTCCGCTGACCACCTATCTAGAGAGCAGTTGGTCATGATGGCGATTGACTATCAGGCAGCCTCAGCCATGACCGCGCCCGCTCCCGCGCCGCCGACAACCCGGGACGACACGGCGCGGGTCGCTGGCCAGCTCGTCATCCTGGTGGGACCAGAGGATCCCCTCCGAGCGCAGGCGATCGCGGCTGGCCTCGCCCCCCGCATCGAGTACCGGATGATAGCGGACCAGTGGGCTGAGAGCCAGGTGGAGCAGTGGCGACCGCCAGCGGCCGGCGTTCCCGGTGGCCGACTCACCGGCCTGCGCCGCACCCTGCCAGGGAATCTGGTCCTAGCCCGGCAGCTGGCGCGCGGGCTTGAGCCCGACAGCGTCGTCTTCTCTACCGGGGAGACCTGGGGGATTCCGCTGGCGCTGGTCGCCGCCTGGCGCCGCCATCGCTCGTGGGCCCATGTGGTCTACGCCCACCGCCTCTACTCGCCCCGATGGCAGCGTTTCCTGGCCGCCGTCCGTCGGCACCTGGCGGTGGACGCCTGGATCTGTGCGACAGAGCATCAAGCCGGCCTGCTCCGCGACGTGCTAGGCCGAACTGAGCACGTTCACGTGGTCTCACCTGGTGTCGACACAGCGTTCTTTGCCCCGGCAGAGGCTTCGACGGCGCCAGAGCGGCGCTATCTCCTCTCGGTGGGAGCAGAGATGCGCAACTACCCGCTGTTGTTCGAGGCAGTGCGAGATCTGCCCATCGACGTCATCGTCAAAGCCTCCAGCGCCTGGATGGCCGCATCGCGGGAGGCGCTGCACGCTGCCCCACCGAACGTGCAGGTCATTACCGAGCGCCTGTCCTACACCGAGCTGCATGCCTTGTATGCCGGCGCGTTCGCCGTGGTGGCCCCCGTGCAGGATACGCCCCAGGCCGCCGGCATCACGACGATCCTGGAGGGCATGGCCATGCAGAAATGCGTGATCGCCACCCGGTCGCGCGGCCTGCCGGACACGCTCATTCACGGCGAGACCGGCATCGTCTGTGATGCCACCCCCGAGGCGTTGGCGGCGGCGCTCTCGTCGGCGCTGGCATCGCCCGATGTCGAGGCCTTGGCGCTGGCGGGCCGGCGCGCCGTGTGCCGTGCCGCGTCCATCGAAGAACATGCGCGCCAGGTCAGCAGTGTCCTTGCAAAGGTGCTCGCGAGTAGGGTGCAGTAACCGTGCCAGCCGGTGTTGCCAAGCGCATCGTATCGGGCCCGATAGGCCGATAGATCCGTAGGAGGTATCGGAGCCGTGCGCATCTGTTTCGCCTTGCTATCGCCGACCTTTGGCATGCACCAATACACCGCCGATCTGGCGGCCACGTTGGCGCGAGCCGGGCATGCCGTGCAGCTCGCCACCACCGATCGCTATCCTGCCGATCGCTACGATCCGGCCATGCCGGTCATCTGCCCGTCGCCGGCCCAAGACACGGGCTACTCGCTCGGAGCCGCCCGGCCCGGGGCGTGCGCGCAGATCGTCCGCTCCATCGAGGCGCTGCAGCCCGACGTGGTCCATCTGACCGGCCCCCACGTCTGGAACGTTGGCGTGATGCGAGGCTTGGCGCGACGGGGCATCCCCGTCGTTCACACCCTGCACGACCTAGACCCCCATGCCGGCGGGGCCTATGGCCGACTGGTGCAACAGTGGAACCGCGCGGTGCTGCGCTGGTCTGACCAGATCCTGGTTCACGGGCGCTGCTACCGCCAGCGCCTTTTGCAGGAGGGCATGGCACCCGAGCGGGTCTGCTACACGCCACTGCTGCATCTCTTTGTCGGTCATGACAGCCTGCCCGAGGCTCGCGCCAAGGCCGGCGCGCCTCGCTATGAGCCATTTCTCCTGTTCTTTGGTCGCATCGAGCCCTACAAGGGCCTCGACCATCTGCTGGCGGCCTGGCAGCGGGCGCACGTCACCGGCGCCACGCTGATGATCGCTGGTCCTGGGGAGCTGGCCCGCTGCTGGAGCGAGCCACTCCCCCCCCGCGTCGAGCTCCGAAACCACCTGATCGGCGACGCCGAGGCGATCGAGCTGTTCCAGCGCTGCAGCGCCGTCGTCCTGCCCTACACCCGCGCCAGCCAGTCGGCGTTGGTGGCTGCAGCCTACCACTTTCAGAAGCCGGTGCTCGTCTCGACGTCGGGCGCCTTGCCCGAGTATGTGGAATCTGGTGAGACGGGCTGGCTGGTCGACCCTCGCGACGAGGCCGCCCTCGTCGAGGCCCTGCAGCAAGCTCTGGACGATCCGGCTCGGCTGCAACGCATGGGAACGGCCGGCCGTCGCTGGTACAAAGAGCAGCGCCAACGCGAAACAACGGACCTGGAAGCGATGTACCAGCGGGTGATGGCCAGTGATTGATGGGAATGCCGTCGCAACCGGTGGTCAGTTCGCGATCGCGGCAGCCCTAGAGCCGATACCTGCTAGCGTCTCAACCGAGTTGCCACCGATGGGGATGATTTGGCCATGGTAGCACTGGCGTCGATCCACCACCCGGCGATCCTGCTGGCGGCCATACTGCTGGCAATCTTGGAGCTGGCCGTCATCGCCAGCCTAGTCTACCACGGCGTCCTGCTCGTTGCCGGCGCGGTGCGTCCCCGGCGGCCCGCCAGCCCCAACGGCCCTACGCCCCACCTGGCCGTGGTC
>DAIRUQ010000153.1:0-4585 GCA_036803245.1 Chloroflexota bacterium
CCGGCACCATCGATGGCACCTCGTTGACGAGCGCCTCCACGTGGCACACGGCACTCGCGCACCTGCTAGATGCGCCGCTCGAGGGGCAATCCGGTACGAGGCGTCGGCGCAAACGATCGCCTCTCCCTCAGGCTCTCCTCAGGACACTCAAGTTCGCTCAAAGCCGATAGATACGCCGCATGCAGGTCCTTCGCTTGGTCGGGTCGCTCGGCTATCAGGTCGAGCTCCTCACCGGGATCCGCCCAGGTGTCATAGAGCTGGGTCGGCGCCTCGTCACCCCCATAGACATAGAGCCAGCGCTCGTCACGAAAAGCCGTCGGCGCCCGCACATCGCTGTCGGTCACATAGGTGGGGCTGCTGATGGCCCAGGGACGAATCGTCTCGACCTCGCCCCGCACCACGGGTAGCAGCGACTTGCCCTGGATCCGCTGATGCGCCGGAACGCCAAGCAGATCCAGGATCGTGGCGGTGATATCCGGCGGCTGGCATAGCGTGGCGTGTCGGCTCCCGCCGGCCAAGCCCGGCACGCGCAGCATCAGTGGCGTATGCGAGATCGTCTCGAACAGCGGCCATCGCCCCACGATCCGGTTCTCTCGGTTCAGCTTGACCTTGCCGATATACCCATGCTCACCATGATAGAAACCATGATCGCTCGTGAAAATGATAGCGGTATCGTCCTCGCGCCCCATCAGTCGCAAGCCCTCCAGCAGGTGGCCAACCCAGCGATCCACCATGGTCAGCTTGGCCGCGTACAGGCAGCGCATGTGCGCGATCTCGGCCGGACTGGCGTACCCCGCCTCTTCGTAGGCCGGCTCATAGAGCTCATCGCCCTGGTAGGCGGCGTCGTACAGGTCTATATAGTGGCGCGGCGGATCCCACGGCTCGTGCGGATCAAAGGTATCCACCCACAGGAAGAACGGCTGGTCGTCGCCGGTCCGCTCCTCCAGCCAGCGATGGGCCGCCATCATGGTCCGCGGGGCCCGCCGGTCCGCTTCACCATCCCAACCGGCGGCATCGCGGGCCACCCGCTGCGCATAGCTCTCCGGGTAGCGCAGCTTGCGACCATCCGCCGGCAGCGGCACCGTCGGCGGCACCTCGTCCAGCCGCGACGGCACGTGCGACACCACGATCTCGTCGGCGAACCCTTTGCGGTATTGGGGCGAGTTGTCGGTATCGCCCACATAGGCCGTGCGCACGCCGTGGGCGCTCAACCAGTCGGCCAGAAGGATCTCCTCGTCGGGCGGCGCATCCTGCCAGGACTGGTATAGGAAGGTATAGCGTCCCGCATGCACATCCTTGCGCATGGGCCCCGTCGGAAAGCTTCCACAGTAGCAGCGCTCCATCACCGCGGCCTGGGCGGCCAGCGCGTCCAGATGCGGCGTGCGCACCCAGCGGTTGCCGTTGTGCCCTAGGTAGCCATAGCGCACCGTGTCGCAGATCACCAGCACGACGTTCATCATGCCTCCATTTCAGCCTGCGCCCTAGCCCGCCTCCAGCCGATAGCCCACGCCCGGCACCGTCACCAAGAACCTCGGAGAACGCACGTCCTCGGCCAACTTGCGTCGCAGCCTTCCGATGAGCCCACGCACCAGCTCGGCGTTGCCCTCGCCGGCATAGCCCCACACCCGCTCAATGATGGTCGCCGTCGGCAGCGTCTGCCCTTGGTGCAGCAGCAGCAGGTATAGCAACCGAAACTCGAGCTGCGTCAGCCGCCGCGGCTCGCCCTCGTCCACCTCCACCTGGCGGGTGACCACATCGAGCCGTAGCCCGCCCGCCACCAGATCGGGCACCCCCGGCTCCACGATGCCCCGATCACGCTGCACCAGCGCACGAATCTGCATGGCCAGCACTCTGGGGCTCCATGGGCGCGGCACCACGACATCGGCTCCGGCGGCATAGACCCGCACCAGATCATCCTCGTCGACGCGACCGACCACCACTACCAAGGGCGCCGATATCTCTGCGCGGACTTGCGCCGTCGCCGTCCACGGGTGTTCGCTGCGCGCGGCCAGCAGTAGCAGCCCGCCTGGCTCGCTCTCCCAAGCGGTCAGCGCGCCCAGCACATCGCGGAACGATCGTACCGGCAAGCCCGCCCGCTGCATCGCCAAGCTCAGATAGGCGCTCTCGTCGGCGTCATCACAGACCAAAGCGGCATACAGGCGGCGTTCCTCCGCTCGCCCGGTTGATCGATCCACCAACCTAGCCTCCACACACCTCGCGGAGCCGCTCCATATAGTAGCAGTGGTTGGCGAACGAGATATCCGGCGGCTCCGAGTGATCGGTCCACGGGACATACCCGCCCTCCTCGATGACCGGCCGCAGCCGCTCCAGTTCCGCGTCGATGGCCGCCGGCCCCTGCGCCACCGCTCGCTTGTCGACGCCGCCCCACATCAGCAGGTCGCGTCCAAAGGTCTCTCGGATCCGCACCACATCCATGTTGGCCTGCACCTCGAACGGAAAGGCCACGTTGATCCCCGCATCCAGCCAGATCGGCAGCAACGGCTCCGCATAGCCGTCCGAATCCAGACCCACCCACTCGACGCCCGCCGCCCGCACCACGTCCACCACCCGCCGGTAGCGTGGGAACATGTACTTGCGCACCAGCCGCGGCGAGATCAGCGGCGCCGTCTTGTAGGCCATGTCCTCCCAAAACACGAACACGTCCGGCACCACCACCTCGAGGATCTGCTCCATCATGGCGATGATAAAGTCGGCATCCGCATCCATCATCTCTTCCACAAAGGCTGGATCATCATAGAAGAGCTGACACAACCGCTCCACGCCTACCAGGTTCCGCAGGGGCCCAAAGAAGCCGCCCCATCGATCGGAGAAAATCGTGAACGGTACCGGCTGCGCCCGCAGCGCCCTCAGCTGCTCCTTCCAGTCGGGACCGATCCGCCTGGTGAGATCCGGCTGCATCCGATCCTTCCAGAACGCCCGAAACTCTTCCCGCGTCTCTACCGGGAACTTGACGAACTGCGGCATCGAGCTCCACGGCTGATCCTTGCGCTCGCGCATCAGGATCCCCTCGTGGTTGATGTACAGTATGTGCGCGTCATCCTCCTCGATGACCTCGCGCTCAAAGGGCGGATGCGGATGGAACCATTGGCTCATCCAGAGTCGCTTGTCGGCCCCCATCGTGATGTCAAAGGTCTTTGGATCCCATCCCTCGGCCTTCCAGCGCTCCTCCGTCTCGGGCCAGGTGCCCCCAAAGCAGAACGGGGCCCGATCTACCGGCTCATATTGCATGCAAGCCCTAAAACGCTCCAGGTCGTTCACTGATCCTCCTCGCAGCGGGTTGGCGCCGACACTAGCCTCACGGCTGAGCCGCACTATACTATGGGCCAACGTCAGCGGCAACGTCGCCAGACGCTGACGCGTCCGGCTGGCCCTATGCCGCCTAGCGAAAGGAGCCCACCATGCGCCCCAGTGATCTCTACCCTGCCGCCTCGCCCGCCCAGATGGGCCTGCGTCCAGAAGCCCTGGACAATGCCTGCGCCTATATCGAGCAGGCCATAGCCGCTGGCCACGTCCCCGGCGCCGCGCTGGTCGCGATCCGCGAGGAACACACCGTCCTTGAGCGCACCTGGGGCACCTACTGCGACGGCCACACCCGCGACCGCCGCTTCAGCCTGGAGACGACCAATCTCTTTTACTCGTTCAGCAAGCCCATCTCTGCCACCGTGGTCGCCATGGCCGTCGAGCGCGGCCTGCTCGGCTGGGACGATCCCGTCTCCCGGCACGTGCCCGCGTTCGCCCAGGGCGGCAAAGAGGCCGTCACCATCCGTCACCTGCTCACCCATTCGGCCGGCATCCCCACGGTGAACCTGCCCGAGGCCGTCACCGAAGACGGCTGGCGCGCCGGTGTTCAGGCTTGCTGCGAGCACCCCCTCGAATGGCCGGTTGGCAGCCGCTCCGCCTACCACGGCCTCAGTGGCTTGCTGATGGCCGCCGAGTGCGTGCGCCAGGCTACCGGCAACCCCGCCTGGGACGACCTGGCGCGCGCTTGGCTATTTGAGCCCCTCGGGGCCGAGAGCCTCTCCTTTGCCCGGCCCCGCGGCGATGCCCCCGTCGCCCTCACCCCTCAGCCCGCGGACCTGCCCACCGCGCTGGAGCCCGACCGCTACCGCCTGATGGGGCACCCCGCCGGCGGGTGCATGGGCCTGCTGGTGGATATCCACCGCTTTCTCTGGCTCCACCTGAACGACGGCCTCGCCAACGGCGCCCGCCTGCTCCAACCCGAGACCGTCCGCGAGATGCGCCGCATCCAGTACGCCGCCGCCATCCAGGACGCCCGCGCCGCCGGCCGCGAGCCCGCCCACGAGCCCTGGGGCCTCGGCTGGCTCCTCCGCGACCAGCTCGGCCCCCACTGGTTCGGCTACGGCCAGCGCACCGCGCCCCAGACCTTTGGCCACGCCGGCATCGATACCGTCCTCACCGCCGCCGACCCCCGCGCCCGGCTGACCCTCTCTTTCCTCACCACCGACTCGCAAGAGGATCCGGAGCAGGTCACCCGCATCCGCAACGGCGTGACGGACCGGGTGATGGAAGCGGTGCGACAGTACTAGCGGCGTAACGGAGCGGC
>DAIRUQ010000154.1:0-4524 GCA_036803245.1 Chloroflexota bacterium
CGTTGCCTTGACGCACCCCCACCGGCCGCGTTACAATAGGGACCGATGGCGCGCTGATGCCCGGCTCGTCCCCTCGCTAACGTGGGCACGCTTCCAGCAACTCTCCCTCCATCGATCACGCTCTGGACTCTGCGCCATCCCCAAAAGCTGTGTGCGCCCCGAAAGGAGCAACCGCATGACGATCTACCGCAAGGCCATCCGCCAAGCCCTTGATGACGGCTACCTGGTGGCCCAGAGTGGCGCAACCTGGCTTTCCTGCGAGGTGGCCTGGCGCCGCCACTGCATCGCCCGTCAAGAGCCGGCCGTGGTGGTGAGCTGCCGTGAAAAGTTCGCCGACGTCTATATGCTCCTCAACCGCATCCCTCACGAGGACGTCGATCCCACCGAGGTTGAGCGGATCTTGAGCGAGCTGGACAAGCGCGGGATTCCCGAAGCGCACGTCAACGTGCAACGCGGCACCAAGGGCGCTCCCGAGCTCTTTACCGGCCTGTCGATCACCGACATCCTGATGGAGGATGCCCTCGCCATCGCACCCTATCTCCGCCACCAAGGCGACGCGCTGCTCGGCCGCCCCACCGCCGCTCCCGCCCCACAGGCCGTCAGCTAGACCGCCCGCGGGACCCTCGCCACGCTCCTGGCGCGGCAGGTCCCGCGCGTGAGCCCCACCCATCCTCAGTATACCGAGCTACCTTTCCGGGAACCACCCCCAGACTCCGCAACTCGGACTTGACCCTTACGTAACGTGAGGGTGTATCCTGTCGCTCGGAGGCGTGCATGAAAGCGTACACGGTAGGACAGTTGGCATCCATGGCCGGTGTGTCGGTGCGCACCCTGCATCACTATGACGAGATCGGGCTGCTGACGCCCACGGCTCGCAGCGAGAGCGGCTATCGGCTCTATGGCGAGGACGACCTGTACCGTCTGCAGCAAGTGTTGCTCTATCGCGAGATGGGCCTGCCGCTACGCGAGATCGGGCGCATCCTGGACGGACCCTCGTTTGACCAGATGCGTGCCCTCGAGCAACACCGCGAGAACCTGCGCCGTCAGGCCGCGCGTCTGGAACGCCTCCTCCGTACTGTAGAGCGCACCATTCGCAAACTGGAGGGAGAAGATATGCCATTGGACGACAAAGAGCTCTATGCGGGGTTCAAGGAGGAGGACGTGGAGCGGATCAAACGCGAGTCGCGCGAGCGCTATGGCGACCGGGCCGTCGATGATTCCATCAAACGCATCAAGGGGATGGGCAAGGCTGGATGGGAGGCGCTCCAAAGTGAGATGGACGCCGTGACCCGCGCCCTGGTGCCCTTCATGGACCGCGATCCTGGCGATGCCGAGGTGCAGGCGCTCATCGCCAGGCACCACGCCGTCATCGAGCAGTTCTACGAGGCGCCGGCCGAACGCTACGCTGGCCTGGCCGATCTTTATGTCAATGATCCTGACTTTCGAGCCCATTACGACCAGTACCGCGAGGGCTTGGCGGATTTCCTCTCAGACGCCATGATGCACTATGCCATCACGGTATTGAGCGCATAGCAGTGCCGTCGGCAGGGGCAAGGCTCAAGCCCTGCCCCTTGACGCTCACTCCCTTGTCAGCGGTGACACTTTTATGCAGAATGCCTGGCATCGCGAACGCCGCCGCCTCACGAGGAGGTGCCTTGATCAGGTTGGATCTATCCCCCCACCCCGATCCCGGACCCCGCATCTCTCCCTACCTGCATAGCGCTTTTGGCGAGTTCTACGGCCGGGTGATCTATGACGGCATCTGGGTGGGACGCGATTCCACGATCCCCAACGTCGACGGCTTGCGCCGAGATGTGATCGCCGGATGCCGCGAGGCTGGTGTGGCCGCCATGCGCTGGCCCGGAGGCTGCTGCGCGGACCACTACCACTGGCGCGATGGCGTGGGGCCCATCCGCTACCCGCGTATCCACCCTGACCCCGACCCCGATCCGCTGTGGCGCCACGAGTTCGGCACCGACGAGTTCATACGCTTCTGCCGGCTCATCGGGGCAGAGCCAATCCTGATCGCCAATACCGCCACCGGCACCCCACAAGAGTTCCTCGACTGGTTCGAGTACTGCAACGGGCCGGCCGAGACCCGCTACGGCGGCGAACGCGCCCGCAACGGCCATCCCGAACCGTACAACGTGCGCGTCTGGGGACTGGGCAACACCGACGAGAACGTCTGGTTCGTCAACCATCGGGATCCGGAGGACTATGCCCGACGCTTTCTCCAGTGGCGCACCGCCATCCGCGAGCTGACCGATGATCTCACCCTGATCGGCTTGGGGCTCAGCGACCGGCACGGACGCGAGGGCTGGGTGGAAGGATTCCTCGACTATGCCACCGCCGACCAGACCAAGCGCGGCCCGGATGTCCTCTCGATCCATCGCTACGTCGGCGGCGGGCACGGCATGAACCCCGAGGTCGAGGGCAGCACTGCCTTTTCCGATGACGCCTACTATGCCCTGCTCGCGCTCACCGGCCTCTATCAGCACGATATCGACCTGCACCGCCGCTATATCGCCGAGCACACCTCGCCACGCTGGCCGGTGACCATCGCCTATGATGAGTGGGGGGTCTGGCATCCCGAGGCCACCGTCGGCACCGGCACCCACCAGCCTCAGCCCTGGCGCGACGGGGTGTTCGCTGCCTGTCTCCTGCACACCTTCTATCGGAACTGCGACATCGTCCAGTACGCGATGGTCACCCAGATCTGCAACTTGCTGCAGAGCCTCTACGAGACCGATGGCCCCCGCTTTTTCAAGACGCCCACCCACTATGTGCTCAAGCTCTTTCGGGAGCACCTCGGCCAAACGCGCATCGACCTAGAGGCACAGGGAGCATCCCACCGGCTGGATGCCATCGCCTCGCGCTCGCCGGATGGCCGGCGCATCACGCTCACCCTCATCAACCAGGATCTCCACGCGCTCCAAGAGATCTGCCTTCCCACCTGGCTCTCCAGCTGGCGGCTGCTATCGGCCGACGTCATCGCCCCGCCCGACGTGCGCTGCCTGAACAGCTTTGGCCAGCCCGGTGCGGTACGCGATGAGCCTCTGGCCGGGGCCAGCTCTACGTCGGCAACCTTGCCTCCCCACAGCGTCGCGCGCCTGGTGCTGGAATCGACCTCCTAGGGCACAAGCAAATCGGGAGGGACCTGATGGGCCCCTCCCGATCGTCGCTATCGCCGTTCTGCGAGGCTATCGGCGCTACTCGGCCAGGATCTGCTCGCCCTCGGCATAGACGGCCACCGGATGGCTCTCCAGGCTGAACGGATCGCCGCTCCAGCAGACCAACGAGGCCCACTTGCCCGCGGCCAGCGTGCCCACGCGATCGCCGATCCCCAGGATCTCGGCGTTCTCTCGCGTGATGATCGCCAGCGCCTGCTCTTTGCTCAGCCCAGCCCGCAGGAACCAGCGCAACTGGAGCAGCAACGTCTCTTGTAGCACCACGGGATGGTCGGTCATGAGCCCGAACTTGACGCCCGAGGCGAGCAGGAAGCGGATGTTGCGCCAATCCTCGTGCTTGAGCTCCACCTTGTAGGGGTGCGAGTCCATGGGCCCATAGACCACGGGGATGTTCCGCTTCGCGAGCTCGGCAAAGGTCGCCTGATCATGCACATCGCAGGTGTGCTCCACGGTCACGTCCAGGCCAAACTCGTCCACAAAGCGCAGCACAGCCGCCACATCGTCGCTCTTGTGCACGTGCACCCGCAAACGCTCCTGGCGCGTCAGCAGCGCCTTGAGCACCGTCTCCTCGGCCGTATACACGACATCGGCGTCCTCTTGGGCCCGCTCTTTGGCCATCTTGGCGGAGACGTCATGCAGCTTGGATCGCAGGATCGCCAGAGCGCCCATGCGAGTCCACGGACGGGTACCCTTCCAGTCACGGGTGCCCATGGGGTTGTAGCCAAAGGCAGCCTTGATCCCCGCGCGGCCGATGAGGGCGCTGTTGGTATCGCGACCATAGTTGCGCACCAGGGCCGACTGCCCGCCGATGATGTTACCGCTGCCCGGCAGCACGCAGGAATAGAGCACGCCCGCCTCGACCGACCGCCTGAAGGCGTCGTCGTCCATCTGTACCGAATCCAGCACGTCAGCGTGCGCCAGCACCGAATCCATCTTGTCGTTGGCCTCGGCCTCGCTCCCGGGCTCACCGGCCCGAATCAGGCCGATATGGGAGTGCGGATCCACAATGCCTGGCGTGATGACCGGATACTCGCCCACCACGTCGCCCTTGAGATCGCGGCCGACGCCTACGATCCCCGAATCATCCCAGGCCACACAGGCGTCCTCAAGCACCGCCTCGCCGGTATAGACCAGGCCTCCCCGTACCAAGCTGACCACAGTTGCCTCCTCATCGAGTTCCTTGCCCGACCACGCGGCCCCGTTCCCACGCTCGTTTCGCCAGGGCCGAGACACAGTCTAGGCGCCGCAGGGTCACAAGGCAAGCGGCCAGGTGCCGACGCCGGAAAAGCAGAACGCCCCCCACGAGTCATTCGTGAGAGGCGTCGCATGCCCCCAC
>DAIRUQ010000155.1:0-4376 GCA_036803245.1 Chloroflexota bacterium
AGCAACCGGATCTGGTTTCTCAGGGTACCCGCGTGGCGGGCGACGATCGCCTAACCTGGCCGGATGAACAGACAGCGCCCCCAGCCTGTATCAGCAGGCCGGGGGCGTCTTTCCGTAGAGTCTAGAGCGCAATAGTCAGGGTGGTCACCGAGGCGGGCGGCAGAGTCACCGTGGCGCCGTCGGCAGCTAGGTCAGGATGTTCGACGCGAGGAGCCACCCGGGTCGGCTCGTCAAAGGTATTGTGGGCGTGGATGTCGTCGCTGGCCAAGGTAGTGCGGGTGGCAATGGTGCCATCGGCGCCATAGAGCGCCAGGGAGACTTCCACCGGCTCGGCTGCGTGCGTGTTCACCAGGCTCACGGTGAGGTTCCCGTCGCGGATCGAGGCCGAGCTGGCGACTTGCGGCAGGGAGCCCTTGTGCGCGGCGCCATCATCACCATCCTGATCGACCCAGTCGATGGTCTCGCCCTCGACGAGGGCACGCACCGCCTGCCCGCCCTGGTGGGCGGCGTACATGGCGTACACGTGATAGGTGGGCGTGGTAAGCATACGAGCGCCATCGGTGAGGACCATGGACTGGAGTACATTGATGGTCTGGGCGATGTTGGCCATGATCACCTTGTCGGCGTGTCGGTTAAAGATGTCCAGCGTCAGGGCAGCCACCAGGGCATCGCGCTGCGTGTTCTGTTGGAAGAGGTGGCGGGGGTTGGTGCCCGCTTCGACGGGGTGCCAGGTACCCCACTCGTCGACGATCAGTCCGACCTTGCGCTGGGGGTCGTAGCTATCCAGGATGGCGCGCTGCTCGACAACCAGCGGCTCCATCTCCTGCGACTTGGCCAGGAGATGGTACCACTGGCCATGGGTGTACTCGGTGGCCGTTCCGGCCGTCCCACAGTAATAGTGCGCGGCATAGCCTTGGAAAGGCAGCCGGTGCTGTGGAGGACAGGTGCCGACGATCTGCTCGAGGAAGCGTCTGGAATAGTCACGATCGTTGGCCAATGGTCCACAGGCGATTAGGGTCAGGGGATCGCGCTGGAGGGGCCGCAGGTAGGTGGCGAAACGGCGGTAAGCGGCCGCATACTCCTCGGGCGTGAACGCACCGCCGCAACCCCAGCTCTCGTTGCCCACGCCCCAGTAACGGACGTCGAGCGGCTGGCGGTCGCCGTTGGCGATTCGCTCGTCCGAGAGGGCGGTGCCGCCGGGATAGTTGCAGTACTCGACCCAGTCGCGCAACTCGCGGGGTGAGCCCGAGCCCACATTGCCGCAAATGTACGGCTCGGCCCCGATCATCCGGCAAAAGCGGACGAACTCGTGGGTGCCGAATTGGTTGGACTCGATCGAATCCCACCAGATGTTGAGGGTGCGGGGACGATCCTCCCGCGGGCCGATGCCATCGCGCCAATGGTAGTCATCAGCAAAGCAGCCGCCGGGCCAGCGGATCACGGGTGGGCGGATGCGTCGGAGGGCGTCGACCACGTCGAGGCGGATGCCGTCGCGGTTGGGGATGGGCGAGTCCTCACCCACCCAGATGCCCTCATAGATGCAGCTGCCCAAGTGCTCGGCGAAATGCCCATAGATATTGGGGTTGATGGTCCCGATGATCTCAGCGGGGATCACGACCAGCCGCGTTGTGCCCATATATAGACTCCTTATACTCAGTATACAGACAGGGCTATCACTCGGTATAGCCCGGGATGCTCTGATACGGCGCGGCCCAGGGCGCATCCTGGATCAGCAGGCCATCGTCAGGATCTACCGGCACGCTGGGCTGCGGGTAGGTACGCCAGGCATCGCCGTCGATAGGCTCCTCAAAGCCTTGCGAGCGGTAGAATGACCATAGGGTGTCGCGCATCTCGGATACGGCGCTGTGGCGGAACACCAGCCCGGCCTGGCTGCGGAGCTCGTTGGGATCCTGTTCGCGGTCGATCAGCCACTCGCGGCGGTCCGGCGCCGAGTAAAAGTACTTCCAGCGGCGATTCAGCGCCATGTAGACGCCGACCTCGCGATGCTGGTACTGGCTATAGACGGTACGCTGACCGAGCAGCCCGTCAGCGCCCTCTTGGGCGACCTCGGCCAGATCGGCGCCATCGAGGGCGAGATCAGCCTGCGGGACGTCGGCGGCGGCCAGCATGGTCGGCATGATGTCCACCAAGCTGGTGGGGGTACCGCACACGGCGCCTTGAGCGAACCGTTGCGGGAACCGTGCCAGCATGGGAATGTTGCAGGCCGAGTTGAGCATGCTGCGCTTGCCAAAGCATCCATAGTCGCCCAAGAACTCGCCGTGGTCCGAGGTGTAGAGGATTAGGGTGTTGTCGAGCTGGTCGGTCTCCTCGAGCGCCTGCAGGATGCGGCCGACCTGGTAGTCGATGAACGAGATGCAGGCATAGTAGAACGCCTTCATGCAGCGCAGCATGTTATAGTCGAACCCGTTGTCGCGGTACTTGTAGCGGTTCTGCACCCGGTTCATATAGGTCCAGAAAGCTTCGTACTGCTGGGGCATCTTGGGCAGCGGCATCAGCGGCGCCCGGTAGAGCTTGTTCCACGGCGTAGGCGGCGAAAAGGGCGGGTGAGGGTGGATATAGCTGGACATGAGCAGCCAGGGCTGCTCGCTCTGGGCCTGCTCGCGGACAAAGGCGATGGAGCGGTCTCCCACCCAGTGGGTCGCGTGGTACTCGGCGGGCATCTGGGCGAGCTGCGGCATATAGTACATCTCGCCGCGCTGTCCCATGGGATCGTAGACGTGGCTGTAGCCTTTGCTCCGCAGGAACTTCAGATAGTCGTCCTGGTCCACGCTGCGGCGGATCTCTTCTTGGTGCTCGCGGGTCTGCCAGCCGCGAAGGGCCTGCGAATCGGGGGTAAAGTGCATCTTGCCGATGCCATGGGTGCGATAGCCCGCGTCGGTCAGCAGCTGCATAAAGCTGGGGCGGTCGGTCGGCATGGGATCGCCATTGTAGGCGCAGCCAGTATTGTGCGCGTACTGGCCGTGAATCAGCGAGCAGCGGGCCGATACGCAGACCGGGCTGGGCGTGTAGGCGCTGCTAAAGCGGACGCCTTCGTTGGCCAGGCGGTCCAGGTTGGGTGTGCGGATGACCGGGTTGCCGCCGGCGTGAATCGTGTCGGCGCGTTGCTGATCGGTAAAGAACAGCAGGATGTTCGGGCGTGGCATGGATACTCCTTTGTTGGCAAGGGCTATCAGGAACGACGGCTAGCTCAATCGTAACGTCACGATCTGCTTGGGGCCAAACTCGGCGGAAACCGCGCCCTCCACGACGGGCAACGGGTCGCCTTGCGGCGTGCTCTCCAGGTTGACCGGTTGCGCGGACGTGAACGGTGCCTCGGTCGTGAGGCGGTAGGTGGCCTGGACCGGCTCTCCGCTCGGGTTGAACGCCCGGATCTCGAGCGCGTCGCCGCGCATCTCGACGGCGGTGACGACGACCGGTCCCTCGACGGTCATCAGCGCGCCGCTGGCGGGTAGCCCACCCAGCGCGCGGAGCTGCTCGCCATCGACGGCCTGGAGCTGGACGGCGTGTACGCCGCAGGCCAGTCGGTCGGCCAGGGCATAAAGGGCCACGCGGGCCTCGGCGCTATGTGGCTCGCCGTCTAGCGGTGCGATCCAGTAGTGGAACTGCAGCGGTCCCTGGAGCTGGCCATTGGGCTCACCGGCGGTGCCCACGGTGGTGCGAGTGGCGCGGAACAGGGTCAGGGCCAAAGGGCGCTCGGGCAGGTCGCGCACGGCCGTCTCTAGCAGCCCCTCGCTGATGACGGCCAGCCCGCGTACCGCGTCGGCCACGGCCGACCAGGTGCGTTGGGGCTTGGTCTCGACCTCTAGCTCGCGGTAGAGGTGGTTGTCGGCCCGCAGGGCGATGGGACGCTCGACCACGTCATAGGGCGTGTCGGCCAGGTAGGTGTCGGTCTGGGCGCCGCTGGGCAGCAGCACGCGCAGCCGGTGATCGAGGGCGTTGTTATGGACGGTGGTCTCGACCTCGAGGTGTGCCGCGCCGGGCCGGAGCGAGATCAGGTTATCGATCACCAGCTCCGTGCGCCGATCGGAGCGAGTCATGCCATCGAACTGGAAGGCCGCCGGCACCGACATGCTGGTGCGCACGCGGAAGGTGGTAAGCATGGGGCCGTCGTGCACCAGGGCTACAGCGGCCGGCGAGGCCGTGGAGACATAGGTCTCGTCGTTGACGGCCATGCCGTGGTACCAACCGTCGCCGATATCGGCCGTGTCCTCAAAGGTGAGCAGCCGCTCATAGCGCTGGCCGGTGCGCTTGTCGGTAAGGGTCAGGGTGCCGTTGGACTCGATGGTAACGGCCAGGTGGTCGTTCTCCATGGACCGCTCGCTGGTGGCCAAGCCGGGCACGGCGGGATGCCGGGT
>DAIRUQ010000156.1:0-4369 GCA_036803245.1 Chloroflexota bacterium
GATTCGGGTATCGGGCCGATCAACTCGTCCATCGGGGCCTCCTGCGCCTGGCGCTAGGCCAGCGCCTCTGCCACCCAGCCGATATCCAGCCGGGCCAAGGCGGGGGCTTGCGGCACGCCCCGCTCGGTATCCCAGCCCATCATGCCATAAAAGAGGCTGACGGCCTCCTCGAACTCGTCGGGATCGATGGGGCGCTCGTTGAGCCGCTCGGTCTTGAACGGCTCCCACATGCGCGGCGGCAGCATGTCGTCGGCCCGGCCCAGCCCCTCGCGCAGGTTGAACGCGCGGGCCATGGTGACGCAGCGCTCGCCCGCCATCAGCAGCTCTTGCAGCGTCACCTCCCAGCCGGTGATGGCCCGCACCAGCGCCACCATCTGGTCGCGCGTCCAGGGCACAAACATACAGTGCCCCAGCATGTTGTGGACCCACTGCCAGTTGGTGGTGGCGGTATAGGCCCACACCTTGGCCGGCGTCATCTCGGTGCGCTGGGCCTGCTCATAGACGCCCAAGCTCTGTAGTGGCTCGCCCAGGGGGTTCTTTTCCTGGCCTTCGTCCCAATAGTTGTGCATATGGTCGGCGCCGGTGGGAGAGACGGCATAGCCCAGCGCCTGCCCGTGGCGGGTGCGGCACTCGTGCATGGGGAACGGCTGCCCCTTGACGTCCACCGAGTACGCTTGGGCGTCCTCGCCGATGGTGGCCACGGCCTTGCGCGGGCCCTGGGCCAGCAGGGCGCCGATCCCCTCGCGGCGGGCGATCAGCTCCAGGCAGCGAACCATGGCCGGTCCGTTGCCAAACTGCAGCGACATCCCGCCGGTGTCCTCGTCGGTCAGCAGGCCGTTCTCATAGCACTCCATGGCGAACGACACCATCATGCCGGCCGTGATCGTATCCAGGCCCATGGCGTTGCAGATCTCGTGGCCCTTGGCGATGGCCCGCAGATCGTCGATGCCGCAGTTGGAGCCGATGGACCCGACCGTCTCGTACTCGGGCCCGCCATAGATCGGGTCGACGTCGTACTCGTCATCGTGCACCTCGACCACGCGCTTGCAGCGGATGGGGCAGGCGTAGCAGCCCTCGCGGCCGGTGAGGATGGTATCACGCATGGCGCTGCCAGTGATCTTGGCCGCGCCCTCAAAGGCCCCGTCTTGAAAGTTGCGGGTGGGCAGCGCGCCCACGTCGTTCAGGTCCATCAAGCCGCCGTCGGTGCCGGTGTCGTGTAGGCTCTCGGCCTTTTCGCGCCAATGCTCGCGCATCCAGCGGGCCAGCTCTTTGAAGGCCTCGGGGTCTGCGGGTTCGACGTTGCTGCCGCCGCGGACCGCTACGGCCTTGAGCTTTTTGCTGCCCATCACCGCGCCAACGCCGGTGCGACCGGCGGCGTGCCGCAGGTCGTTGATGACGCAGGCATAGGTTACCAGGTTCTCGCCGGCCGGGCCGATCATGGCCAGGCGGGTGCGCTTGTCGCCGGTGGCCGTCTGGATCGCCTCCTGGGTGGCCAGCGTATCCAGGCCCCAGAGGTCGTCAGCCGGCCGCAACGAGGCCCCCTCGGGCGTGATATCCAGCCAGACCGGGCTCTCGGCGGAGCCCTTGACCACCAGGGCGTCATAGCCGGCTCGCTTCAGCTCGGCCCCAAAGTAGCCGCCGCCGTCGGCCTCGCCCCAGCCACCCGTCAGGGGGCTCTTGCAGCCCACGGCGCTGCGCCCTGATCCCGCCACTGGCAGGCCCGTGATGGCGCCGCCGGCCATCACCAGCACATTGTCTGGGCCCAGAGGATCGGCGCCCTTGGGCACCTCGGTCAGCAAATAGTAGGCCACGAACCCGGCCGCCCCCAGGTAGCGCCGGTAAAAGGCCTCGTCCGGCTGTTCGGTCCACACGCGCCCCTCGGTCAGGTCCGCCCACAGAATCTTGCCTGCGTATCCGTTGGCCATGGCGCCCGCCTCCTTGTATCGGTGTGTCTCCAACGCCGATGCATGCCTCCCTGGAGGGGAGTGCCCGCCGGCGATGGTGCGGCAGCACCGCCCTCCGCCGGCGAACGCCTTTACTATACCCGGATGCGCTAGTGGGCCGCAAGCCCGCAAGACAGGCGGGTGGATGTGTGCTAGAATAGATGGCGGTGTTTCGAACCAAGGAGCGACCCATGGCAGATAATGGACCCGCCATCGAGATCTCGGCCCTGACCAAGGCGTACGGCCCGGTCCAGGCATTGCGCGGTGTCGATCTGAGCGTCGAGCGGGGCGAGGTGTTCGGCTTTCTCGGCCCGAACGGGGCCGGCAAGACCACCACCATCCGTTGCATGCTGGACCTGATTCGCCCCCAGAGCGGCAGCATCCGCGTCCTGGGGCTGGATCCCCAAGCGCAGCCGGTGGCCGTCCAGGCGCGGGTGGGCTATCTGCCGGGCGAGCTGAACCTGGACCCCAACCTGCGGGTGCGGCAGGTGTTGCGCTACCTGGCGGCGCTGCGCGGCAACCGGGTCAACTGGGGCCACGTGGCCGAGCTATCGCAGCGGCTGCAGCTCGACCTGGAGATGCCGGTCAAGAACCTCTCCAAGGGCAACAAGCAAAAGGTCGGCGTCATCCAGGCGTTGATGGCCCGGCCCGAGCTGCTGCTGCTGGATGAGCCCACCTCCGGCCTGGACCCGCTGATGCAGCAGGAGGTCTACCGGCTCTTGCACGAGGCCCAGGATGGCGGCGCCACCGTCTTCTTTTCGTCTCACGTCATCAGCGAGGTGGAGGCGCTGGCCAGTCGCGTGGCCATCATCCGGCGGGGTCGCATCGTCGAGACCGTCGAGCCCAAGCAGCTCATGCGGATGACCTCGCGGCGGCTGCGGCTGCGATTCACGCGGCCGGCCGAAGCTGGCTCGTTGTCCGAGATCCCCGGCGTCTCTCAGTTCGCCCAGCCTGACCCGCTGGAGGCGACGCTGCTGGTGGAGGGTGCCATGGATCGGCTGATCGTGGCGCTGGCGGGGCTGCCCATCGCCGACCTGCAGACCGAGCGCCCCTCGCTGGAGGAGCTGTTCCTGACGTATTACCGGGACGCCGAGGAGGTGGCCTGAGATGCTCACCGAGCTATGGTACGAGCTGGGGCGGCTGCGTGGGCGCATCATCGGCTGGGGGATCGGCCTGGCGGTCTATGCGCTGATGATGGTGCTGCTCTATCCGAACGTCGTGGCCATGGACTTTGCCGCCTACCTGGAGGCCTTTCCGGAAGAGATGCTGGCGTTCTTCCCGGGCATCACGCAGATCGGCACGCCCGTGGGGTATCTGGACACCTACTATTACAACTATATGACCGTCATCGCCGGCATTCTGGCAGTGGGGGTGGGTGCCGGGCTGCTGGTGCGCCAGGAAGAGGCCGGCATCCTCGACCTGATCCTGGCCCATCCGGTCAGCCGCAGCGCGCTCTTTTGGGGGCGGTACCTGGCCATGCTCATCTGCCTGGCCATCGTCCTGCTGGCGGGCCAGGTGGCGTGGATGATCCCGCCCCAAAGCGCTGATCTGGGCTTGAGCTGGCAAGAGTTCACCCGTCCGGCGTTGCCGCTCTTGGCCGAGCTGGCGCTGTTTGGCAGCCTGGCGCTGCTGCTGAGCATGCTGCTGCCCTCGGCGCGCATGGCGGGCGGGCTGGTGGGCGCGCTGCTGGTGGCGAACTTTTTGCTGGTGGGCATGGCCAATCTCAACGCCGACCTGGAGCGGATCGTGGCCTACACGCCGCTGCATTTCTACCAAGGCGGGTTCGCCGTCGAGGGCGTCAACTGGGGCTGGCTAGGCGGCCTGATGGGAGCAGCGTTAGTTATGGCGGTCATCGCCTGGCTGCTGTTTTTGCGGCGCGACATCCGCGTGGGTGGCGAGCACGAATGGCGGCTGCTGCCCCGGCGGAGACGTTCGTCCCAGCAAGCCTAGAGCGCGGAGGCCAGCATGCCGAGCCGAGCTACGTCACCCCTCCTGCCCGACAAGCTCTACGGTGACGTCATCGGGCTGGCCGTCGTCGACCCCGAGGCGCGGGCGCAATATGCGGCCCGCCCGTACCGCCTGCGCGCGGCCAACGAGGCCATCCTGCCGGCGCACGCCGAGGACCGCCGCGCCCTGCTGGCCGACCTGGAGGGGCTGGTGACGCGGGGAGAGACCGGGCGCTGGCGCATCGTCGCCGAGAACTTGCGCGAGCTGTACCTGGTGGCCATCGGCGGGCTGCATCGCGTCAGCCGCAAGCTGTATGTGACCCATCCGGCGCTGCCGGGCCGCCTGCTGGTGATCGGCGGGGTGGGGCAGGTGCGCCCCAGCGAGGACGGCGCCGGCCTGACCCTGGAGACGCCCGAACCCGCGTTGACGTTGCACCAGCGCTACCCGGACCTGCCGCCGAGCGCCATGTCGGCCGCCTG
>DAIRUQ010000157.1:0-4349 GCA_036803245.1 Chloroflexota bacterium
CATTGGTGCACCCACCTCGGTGTGGTAGAATGGTTGGCGCACGTTCAACGCCGGAGCAAGCATGCAAGACCTAACCGTAGTCATCGTCAACTATAATACGCGCGAGGATCTCGCCCGCTGCCTCGAGACCATCCCCGGAGCCGCTGTGGGGCTGGCCTGCCGAACCATCGTGGTCGACAATGCTTCCAGCGATGGCAGCGCCGAGATGGCCCGAGAGCGCTTTCCTTGGGCGACGGTGATGGTAACCGACCGCAACGGGGGCTATGCCTACGCCAACAACGTCGGCCTGCGCGAGGCTGGCTTTGGTGAGGGAGGCGAGCCGCCGCGCTATGCCCTGCTGCTCAACCCAGACACCCTACTGCCGCCAAAAGCGCTCGGGCAGATGGTCGGCTTCATGGATGCCCATCCCGACATCGGCGTCAGCGGCCCCAAGCTGGTGCGCCGGGATGGCACGCTGGACAAGGCCTGCCGCCGCAGCTTTCCCACACCGGCCGTCTCTTTTTACCGCATCGTGGGGCTAAGCAAGCTTTTTCCGCGCAGCCGCGTATTCGGCCAGTACAACCTCACGTTTCTCGACGAGGACCAAGAGGCCGACGTCGATGCGGTGGTGGGCGCCTTTATGCTCATGCGCGGCCAAGCATTGGCGCAAGCCGGTCTGCTGGATGAGACGTTCTTTATGTACGGCGAGGATATTGACCTCTGCTACCGCATCAAGCAACACGGGTGGCGGATCGTATACCACCCGCAAGTCACTGTGCTCCACGTCAAGGGCGCCTCGAGCCGCAAAGCCAGCGACCGCGCCATCACGGCCTTTTACGACGCCATGCGCATCTTTCACGACAAGCACTATCGCACGCAGACGCCCGCGCCTATCAACTGGGCCATCGATGGAGGTGTGACCCTGCTCAAGTGGATGGCCCTGACGCGCAACCGGCTCCGCCCGGCAGAGCGCAAGCACGTCGCCTCGGCATAGGAGGGCCTCACCAATGTCTCGGCGGCTCGAATCCTTGTTCGTCCTCATTACCGTAGCGGTGGACGCCGCCATGGCTGCGGCCGCCATGTATCTGGCCTACTGGCTGCGCCAAACTGTGCCCTTTCCCACCGCCATCCGCTTGGGGCCCTTTCGCAACTATGTGGGGATCCAGATCATTCTGGCGGTGGCCGTCGTACTGACCTTTTTCTGGTACCGGCTGTACCATCTGGGGCGCAGCTATTCGCGGATCGACCTGTTCTACTCGATCCTCTCGGGCGTCTCCATCGCCACCATCGGAACGACCGCCCTCACCTATCTGCTCTACTCGGAGAGCACCGACCTCACCCGTGGGTTGATCATCTATGCCTGGTTCTTGGCCATCATCCTGACGGGTCTGGGGCGCGTTCTTACGGGCTGGTTGCACCGGCTGGCGCGCCGATCGAATCCTGATCGTCTCATCCTGGTGGGCACCAACGACGTCGCCCGCATGATCCTACAAAAGACCCTCCAGTCGCCCGATCTGGGATACCGCGTGATCGGGTTCGTCGACGACATCGACCGCAAAGAGATCGCTGGGGTTCCTGTACTCGGCAGTCGCACCGAGCTGGAACGCGTGCTGCGCGACCAGGACGCTAACGATGTGGTCATCACCATCAATGCCTCGCACGACGAGACGCTGGACTTGATCGCCGCGTGCCAGCGTTCAAACACGGCCGTTCGGCTGTTCCCCGACCTGTTCCAGATCATCGCCACCAGCCTCACCATCGACGACCTGGATGGACTGCCACTCCTGACGGTCCGCGATGTGGCCCTTCGCGGCTGGAAGCTGACGCTCAAGCGCGGCATGGACCTGATCGTGTCGGCGGTGGGCCTTTTGCTGCTCTCGCCCTTGATGATGCTGGTTGCTCTCATGATCAAGATCGAGTCGCCGGGGCCGGTGTTCTACTCCCAGGTGCGGGTGGGGCTAGACGGCAAGCCGTTCAAGATGCTCAAGTTCCGCTCCATGCGAACCGGCGCAGAGGCAGCTACCGGCGCCGTGTGGGCATCAGAGGCCGATCCCCGTCGAACGCGGATCGGCTCGGTGCTGCGCAAACTGTCGCTGGATGAGCTACCGCAGCTGATCAACGTTCTGGTGGGAGAGATGAGCCTGGTGGGGCCGCGCCCGGAGAGGCCGATCTTTGTGGAGCAGTTCCGACAGGTGGTGCCCCGCTACATGGAGCGACACCAGGAAAAGGCCGGCATGACGGGGTGGGCCCAGGTAAACGGCCTCAGAGGCAACACGTCGATCGTGGAACGAACAAAGTACGATCTTTACTATATCGAGAACTGGTCGCTACTCTTTGACCTCAAGATCATCCTGAGGACCATCGTGAACATCCTGCGAGGCGACAAGCACGCCTACTAGGCCGGGATCCGCGGCTTTAGCCTAGATCCGCGCCACCAGCTCGCCTCGCTGAAAGGTCCGCGCCCCCAACCACACCAGCGCCAACCCGATGACCAAAGCCACCACTGTTGCGCCCAAGATCACCGCTCCGCCAAAGTAGAACGCTCCCGCCATCTGCCCCACCATCAGCGCTACCACCGGCAGAACCAGCGCGCCAGAGGCCTGCTGTGCACCAGTCACCGTCTTGGCCTTGGAAGATACCAGCACGGTAACGCCCAAGCCTATCAGAGCGCAGGCCGGCCCCAAGAGGAGCACCAGCAGTAGCCAGTCGGCGGTGGGAAAGAAAAGCCCGCCCATGAGCCGGTAGCCGGCGGCATTCACCACCACGGCGTTCAGTACGAACCCGACCAGCCCCAGCCCCACCGCCGGCATCAGCGCCGCCAGCACCTTGCCAGCGAAGAGCTCCTGATCAGAGATCGGTGTGTAGAGCAACGGCTCCAGCGTGCCACGTTCGCGCTCCCCGGCAAAGCTATCCGAGGCTACGATGCTCGCCAGCATGATGGGCAGGATCAGGAACATGGGCGCAAAGAGATGGGTAGTCGCCAGGTAGACCCACTGCTGCATCGGGTCCATGCCAGCCAGTTTCTGCCGAACCGGCTCTGGCAACGCGGGGAGCATGGAACCAAAGTCCTCCAACATCATCTCGCCACTGCCAAAGGTGTCGGGATCCAATGTAGGCGCCAGCACCAGGCCCAGAGGCAGCAGCACCATCAGCACCAACGGCACCACGACCATGGGCACCCACACCATCCGGTTGGCCAAGACGACGCGCAGATCCTTGATCATAACAGCGCGGATGGCTCGCCAGTTCATGCCCCATCTCCCTCGGTATTGGCGCCAGCCGGTTGATGCTGAATGCGAAAGTAGATATCGGCCAGGGACCACTCCTTGGGAGCCACACGATACACCCGCGCCCCCGCCCTGACCAACCCCTCCACCAGACCAGGGATCTCTTGGCGAGACGAGAGGCGTACGCGCACCCCGCCCTCCACCAGATCCCAGCCGTCAGCGACGATGGGGCCCAACGCTTTGCCCAGGGCGTCCTCTTCAAGGCCGGCGAGCTCGATGTCGACCCACAGACCCTCCCAGAAGCGCTGTGCCAGCTCGGCAGGGCGCCCCACGGCCCGCAGCTCGCCCTCACTGATGACGCCGATCCGGTCACACAGGCGTTGAGCTTCGTCGAGGTTGTGCGTACACAAAAAGATCGTCCGCCCCGCCTGCTGGCTAAGCTTCTGGATCATATCACGCACGCCTTGCGCCGCCGCAGGGTCCAGCCCAGAGGTGGGCTCGTCCAGAAAGAGCAATTCCGGGTCGTGCAAGATCGCGCGACTGATAGCCAGGCGCTGACGCATCCCCTTGCTGAACCCTGCCACCGGTCGGTCAGCGGCCTCGCCCAGCTCAAAGAGGTCCAACAGCTCGTCTACGCGGCCGCGCAGATGTGCGGGCTTCAGATCGTAAAGGTCGCCGAAAAAGGCCAGGTTCTGTCGGGCGGTGAGGCTGCCATAAAGCGAGGGAGTCTCGGTGAGGACGCCGATCCGCCGACGGATCTCGGCCCCGGCCGATCGCACGTCGGCCCCAAGCACCCAGGCATCGCCCTCGGAAGGCTGGAGCAGGCCGGCCAGCATTCGCACCGTGGTCGTCTTGCCGGCGCCATTGGGGCCCAGGAAGGCAAAGACCTCACCATGCTGCACCACCAGATCGATCGCCCTCACGGCAACCTTGGCATCAAACCGGCGAGTCAAGCCCTCGCAGCGAATAGCTTCCATAGAGCGTCTCTCCCGCCTAGTCCAACACAAGCGTCAGGGGCGCAGCGGGCAGCGTCAGCGGCAGATACGCGTCATCCAGCCAGTAACCCGCCCCTGCGAGCCGCCATTCGCCCTGGCCAAGCGTGGCCTGGACCTGAAGCCTCAGCATGCTGGACTGTCCTGGCCA
>DAIRUQ010000158.1:0-4325 GCA_036803245.1 Chloroflexota bacterium
ATCCATGGCACCCATCCTCAGCTCTTGCGGGCGGTCATGGATATCAACCGTGCCCAGCGACGCCGCGTCGTGCGGTGGCTCAGGGATGCGCTAGGCACCCTGGATGAAAAGGTGGTCGGCGTGCTGGGGCTCTCGTTCAAGCCCAACACCGACGACGTCCGTGAGTCGCCCGCCATCGAGGTGATCCGCATGCTGCAGAACGAGGGTGCGCAGATACGCGCGTGTGATCCTCAGGGGCTGGAGACGGCCGCCGCCATCCTGGATGGTGTGGCCTTTTGCGAATCCCCTTACGAGGCGTCCCAGGGATGCGACGCCTTGGTCCTGGCGACCGAGTGGGAAGAGTTCCGCTACCTGGATTGGCCGCGTATCCGCGGTGCTATGCGAGGGCGGACCCTGATCGACGGCCGCAACTTTTACGATCCCGAAACCATGGCACAGGCTGGGTTCGACTATCGGCCCATCGGTCGCGGCATCCGCCTCAATCCTCTCAATCCCGCCACCATCTAGCGTCGAGACGAAAAGACGGGCGATGCGCGCGCATCGCCCGTCCGTTGTGCCTTGCCCCGCAGAGCTAGGCCACAAAGTGCTTGAACGTCGGCAAATAGTCGCGGTTCTGCTCCAGCATCTCGTTGACCATGGCGCGGATCTCGGCCAGCGAGAGCATCGCGGCCGTTAGCGGATCGTACGCGATGCTGTGGAACACCTTCATCGGGTCGCCCGTGAGGCAGGCGTCCACCGCCATCTCTTCGCAGGCGATGCTCAAGTTGTTGAGCGCCGCGCATTGGGGCGGCAGGGCGCCGACGTGGATGGAGTTCAGCCCGCGCTCGTCGGCATAGACTGGCACCTCAACGCAGGCATCCTCGGGTAGGTTGGTGATGAGCCCCTTGTTGGGCACGTTCCCGTTGAACTTGAACGGATCGCCGCCCAGGTAGGCGTTCACGATGGACGCGGCATACTCGTGGCCCCGCGCTAGATTCAGCGGCTCGGGGTTGTTGATCCACTCCTCGATCGAATCCTGCCAGGTGTTCTCCCGATCGAGATAGTTGTCCAGAATGTAGGCGTACTTGCCGGGGTTCCAGCCCGTGCCGTCCGTGCAGTAGCGCTCGATCAGGTCCGGCCGCTTGCGGAACCACCAGTTGTACTCGGAGTTGTGGCCGCTGGATTCGGTTACATACAGGCCCAGGTGCAGGAACATCTCGTTGCGCACCTGCTCCTCGTTATAGACCTCGGGCCGCTCCATGGCCTGGCGGATCAGCGGATAGGCATCCTTACCGTTCCAGTCGAACTTGACGTACCAGGCTTGATGGTTGATCCCTGCGCAGACATAGCTGATCTCGTCATGGGGTGCGCCGATCCAGTTGGCCAGCATGCCAGCTGTCCCTTGGACGCTATGGCACAGCCCCGAGACTTGGATGCTGGTCTCGCGCTGCATGGCCCGGCACAGCATCGCCATCGGATTGGTATAGTTCAGCAGGATCGCCTTGGGGCAGTAGCGTTCCATATCGCGGCAGATGGCAACCATCTCGGGAATGGTCCGCAGGGCGCGGAACACACCCGCGGGTCCCCGGGTATCGCCCACGTTGATATCCACGCCGTACTGCTTGGGGATCTCGATGTCATAGCGCCATACGTTGACGCCGCCCGAGAGAATCGTGCAGATGACGGCGTCGGCACCATCCAGCACCTCTGTCCGGTCCGTGGTGGCAACAATTCGCGCGGGGTAGTTGCCCTCGGAGATGATCCGCTGGCAAGCCTTTTGCGACCAGGCCAGGCGCTGCGGGTCGATATCCACCAGGGCGATCTCGGCGTCGCGCATGGTGTCAAAGGTCAGCACGTCGCGGACCAGGTTACGCGTAAAGCCGAAACTACCGGCGCCGATGAACACGATCTTGGCCATGCTTTCGCTCCTTGTCTTTTGATCTGCCTCGATCACGCGCCGCCAGTCTACACCCATGCGCCAGGTTTGGCTAGCCGCTGTGTGGCCTGCCGCCGCGCACCTCGCATCGACCGGGCCGTCAACCCTAGCTGTCGCTTTGACGCTATACACCCCGGCATTATAATCACAACGTCTCCATGCCCCAGTAGCTCAGGTGGATAGAGCAACTGCCTTCTAAGCAGTCGGTCCCGGGTTCGAATCCTGGCTGGGGTACTGCTGGTTCGTTCGGCCCCGGCAAGCGGTAGCCCTGGCGTAGCTCCGATCGGATCGCTCTTCAGCTATCGCTTTCCTCTACCAGACGGAGGCGCCTACCGTGGCTCGTGTACGGATCGTGCTCTTGGTTCTCTTGCTTCTGGCTCTAGCGGCCTGCAGCAGCCCGGCGCCTGAACTCCAGGTGACCTTGGTGGGGCTCGATGGCACGAGCCATACCCTGTCGGTGGCCGAGGCGATCAAGGAGATTCCGGTTGCCTCTGGCGAGGCCGGCTTTGTCAAGAGCACGGGAGCCGTGTCTGGTCCCTACGAACTGGAGGGCCTTCCGGTGCTGGCTCTCCTGGATCGTGTTGGTGGCCTGCCGGAGGGCACCGGTCTGGAGGTGGAGGCCAGTGACGGCTACCTGATGACCCTCAGCCACAGCCAGGTGCGTGGTCAGGTGCTGACGTACGACGGCCAGGGCAAGGCTGGCCCCATGGGCGAGCTGGCCCTCGTGCTCACCCATGAGCGCGACGGCGAGGTCGGGTTCGATGGTGCTCCGCGCCTTGCGTATCTTGGCGACGAGGTGGCCTATACCGACGGCCACTTTTGGGTGCGAGACGTCGAGACGTTACGCGTTGTGCCGGACGCTGGCGACTGGTCGGTCACCATCACGGGCCCCGAGACCTACCTGCTCGATCGGGGCGCCTACCAGAGCCTGGCCACTTGCCCCAGTGGCGATCATGTGAACTATACCTACGAGCTCCAAGAGGCTGATGGCACCTCCCACCTCTATGAGGGAGTGCCACTCTGGGTGCTGCTATCTACCGCCGACGGCGCCGGCTACGAAGGCAGCCACTTTCGCTTCAACGACGCCCTGGCCCGTGAGGGCTATACCGTGCGCATCACCTCGCGCGACGGCCAAGTGGCCGAGCTGGACAGCATGCTGGTCATGCGGAACCAGAACGTGATGGTGGCACATCTGCGTGATGGCGAGTCTCTTCCGGAGGCCATCTACCCGCTGCGCCTGGTAGGCTCGGAGGTGCCGGTTGATGCCATGATCGGCGGCATCGTTGCCATCGAAATGGTGGACCTGCCGTAGGCGCGTGGTGCGATCGGCCCAGACGCAGGAGAACCATGACCACCCAACCCCCTCTTGTCCATCTGGATGCCGCCCTCTGGGGCCTGGTGGCCCATGCCTTGCGTCTCAGCCTGCGCAACCCCGGCCTGGCCTGGTACCTGTTGCGTGCGCGCGGGTACCTCCGTCGGGCTCAACGCCGCCGGGAGCTCGCGGCCGCCGACGGCCTCCATGTGCCGCCCATCGTCATCGCCAGCATCACCCGGCGCTGCAACCTGCATTGTGCCGGCTGCTATGCCTTTGCCCAGCACGGCGAGCGGGCGCCCGAGCCCGAGCTTTCACCCGATCAGCTCTGGGACGTGGCTCGCCAGGCCCGCGACTTGGGCGTCTCGGTGTTTCTCGTCTCTGGCGGCGAGCCGTTCCTGCGGCCCGAGATCCTTGACATCGCCGCCGCCATGCCAGAGATGCTCTTTCCCGTGTTCACCAACGGCTACCTCATCGACGACGCCGCGGTCGCGCGGCTGCGCACCATCCGCAACCTGGTCCCCATCCTCAGCCTGGAAGGCGCTCCCGCCGACACCGACGCCCGCCGCGGCCCCGGCACCCACGATCGCGTCCTGGCCACCATGCGTGCCCTCACCCGCGCCGGCGCGCTCTGCGGCACCTCGCTCACCCTCACTCGCCGCAACTTTGGGTTGGTCACTGCGCCCACCTACGCCCGCGACCTGGTGCGGCAGGGATGCCGCCTCTTTATCCTGGTGGATTTTGTCGCTGCCGAGCCCGGCACTGACGATCTGACCCTCACGTCCCAGCAAAAGGCAGCCCAGCCCGATCTCCTGGCCGAGCTGCGCCGCAGGATCCCGGCCCTCTTTGTGGCCCTCCCTGGTGACCCCAGCGTGTTCCAGGGTTGCCTGGCCGCGGGGCGCGGCTTTGTGCACATCAGTCCCGAGGGACGCGTTGAGCCTTGCCCCTTTGCGCCCATCTCGGCTCACGGGCTCAAGGACACGCCGCTACGTGACGCCCTGGCGTCGCCGTTCCTCAGCGGCATCCGCGAGAGCGGCGTGCTGCAGCGGCCTTACCAGGGGAGCTGCTCGCTATGGCGCCATCGCGCCTGGGTCCGCG
>DAIRUQ010000159.1:0-4224 GCA_036803245.1 Chloroflexota bacterium
AAGATGTCACCAAGGATCAGTCGATCTACCTGGCCAACTCGATGAACTCGCTGCGCGTAGAGGGTCAGAAGACGGTGGGCATCGAGATCGTCCAGCAGTTTGACTGGGACCCGCCCGACTGGATCATCATCCCTGTGGGCAACCTGGGTAATATCAGCGCCCTGGGCAAGGGGCTCCTTCAGATGCGTGACCTGGGCTTGATCGATCGGCTTCCCAAGTTGGTGGCCGCGCAAGCCGAGCGAGCCAATCCTTTTTACCTGAGCTACCAGACGGGCTTCAAGGAGCTGGTGCCCGTCAAGGCGCGGCGGACGGCCGCCAGCGCCATTCAGATCGGCAACCCCGTAAGCTATGAAAAGGCCGTCAAGGTTCTGCAGCAGTTCGATGGGGTGGTGGTGCAAGCCACCGAGTCAGAGCTCGCCGAGGCCGCGGCCCGCGCCGACCTGACGGGGATGTACGCCTGCCCGCACACGGGCGTGGCGCTTGCAGCCCTGATCAAACTCGTCGAGAGCGGCGTTATCAAGGGCACCGATCGCACTATCGTCATCTCGACGGCCAACGGCCTGAAATTCACCCAGTTCAAAGTGGACTATCACGCGGGCACCTTGGCCGATGCCGAGTGCCTGCGCCGCAATCCGCCGCTAGAGCTGCCCGCCGACGCTTCGGCCGTCAAGGCGGCCATCGCGGAGCGCTTTGGCGATAGCTAGCCATCCTGCATCAAGGAGCAACAAGCGTGAGCATCACGGGCAAAGTCTGGAAGTACGGCGACAACGTGGATACCGACGCCATCATCGCCGCCCGCTACCTGAACACGTCGGATGAAAAAGAGCTGGCCGCTCACTGCATGGAGGATCTAGACGCCACCTTTGCCGACAACGTGCAGCCCGGAGACATTATCGTCGCGGGGGCCAACTTTGGCTGCGGCTCTTCGCGCGAGCATGCCCCCGTTGCCATCAAGGCTGCCGGCGTGCAGTGTGTGGTGGCGCAGAGCTTTGCGCGCATCTTTTTCCGTAACGCCATCAATATTGGCCTGCCGATTCTAGAGTGCCCCGAGGCGGCCCGCGCCGCCCAGAGTGGCCACGCGCTCGAGATCGACCTGGCGGCTGGCGCGATCCGCAACCTCACCCTAGGGCAGCAGTACCAGGCGACACCTTACCCAGCGTTCATGCTGGGGATCATCGAGGCCGGCGGCCTGATCCCGTACACGCAGCAGCGTCTGCAAGAGGCGGCGCATGGGTGAGGGCGATGGCCGCCAACAGGTCGTAGCGTTCCAGGGCGAGCACGGCGCCTATAGCGAAATAGCCGCAGGCGCCGTCTGCGGCGCCGATATCGTCACCCTGGCTTGCCCTACCTTTGGCGGGGTCTTTGAGGCGGTGGAGCAGGGGCGCGCCGACCTGGGCGTCATCCCGCTGGAGAACTCGCTGGCGGGCAGCATCCACCAGAACTATGACCTGCTGCTCGAGCACCAGCTCCATATCATCGGCGAACACGTTGAGCGCATCTCTCACTGCCTCATCACTCACCCAGGGGTCACCCTGCAAGAGATCACCCGGGTCTACTCGCATCCCCAGGCTCTGGCCCAGTGTGCCCGCTCCATTGAGGCCCTGGGCATTCCTCAGGCCATCGTCAGCCATGATACGGCCGGCAGTGTGCGCATGATCCGCGATCAGGGCCTGCATGATGCGGCGGCCATTGCGAGCGAACTTGCCGCGGATCTGTACGGAATGGCCATCCTGGAGCGCGATCTCGAGGATGAAAAGAGCAACTATACGCGCTTTGCGGTGCTGGCGCGCGAGCCGATCACGCCGGATGGCCCCAGCAAGACCTCGATCTGCTTTGCGGGCAAGAACGAGCCCGGGCTGCTCTTTCGCTGCCTGAGCGCCTTTGCCCTGCGCGACATCGACCTGACCAAGATTGAGTCGCGGCCCATCCGAGGCGTACCCTGGCAGTATGTCTTCTACCTCGATTTCTGCGGCTCGCTGGAGGACGAGCGTTGCCGCCGAGCTATCGACCATCTCACCGAGATGACCACCTTTTTGCGCGTGTTCGGCTCTTATCGGCGGGCGGCCAACCAACGCATCGCAGGTGAGGCCGACTAGGCAGCCGCAACAACCAACCCAACACAACGCGAGGGAATCCATGCAAGCCAAGATCGCAGTTCTGGCCGGTGATGGCATCGGCCCCGAGGTGACGACTCAAGCGCGCCGCGTACTTGAGGCGACCGCATCCCGCTTTGGGCACAGCTTTGCCTTTGAGGACGGGCTGCTCGGCGGGATCGCCATCGACGAGACCGGCGTTCCCATGCCCGATGAGACCGTGGCCCTCTGCCAGGCCTCCGATGCGGTGCTCCTCGGCGCCGTGGGCGGCCCCAAGTGGGACGATCCCACCGCGGCAGTGCGGCCCGAGCAGGGCTTGCTGGGCATCCGCAAGGCGCTGGGGCTCTATGCCAACCTGCGGCCCGTCACTCTCTACCCCGAGCTGATCGACGCCTCGACCATCAAGCGCGAGGTTCTGGAAGGAACCGACCTGCTGGTGGTTCGCGAGCTCACGGGCGGCATCTATTTTGGAGAGCGCGGTCGCCGCGATGGGGGCAAAACGGCATTCGACACCATGATCTATTCTGAGGCCGAGGTCGAGCGGGTGGTCCGAGTGGCCTTTGAGCTCGCGGCCGGTCGCCGGCTCAAGGTAACCTCGGTGGACAAGGCCAACGTGCTGGAGAGCTCACGTCTCTGGCGCGAGGTGGCTCGTCGCGTGGCTGCCGAGTACCCCAAGATCGCCTTCGATGAGCTCCTGGTGGACGCCTGTTCTATGCACCTGATTCGCAAACCCAGCAGCTTTGACGTCATCGTCACCGGCAACATGTTCGGCGACATTCTCACCGACGAAGCCTCCATGCTCAGCGGGTCCATGGGGATGCTGCCCTCCGCCTCGTTGGCCGAGGGATCGTTGGGTCTCTATGAGCCGATCCATGGCACAGCGCCCGACATTGCCGGGCAGGACGTGGCCAATCCCTTGGCGGCTATTCTCAGCGCGGCTCTGCTCCTGCGGCATTCGCTGGGGCTGGAGCGCGAGGCTCAAGCCGTCGAAGACGCCGTGCGTCAGGTTCTCCGCGACGGTTACCGCACCGCCGATATTGCCCGGCCGGGCGAGCCGACCGTGGGCACGCAGCAGATGGGTGGCCTCGTGGCGGAGCGCATCTAGGGTTACCCGCAACCAGCAGCTGAAGGAGTCACATCATGCCGATCGCAGAGTCCGAGTTCATCTGGTTCGATGGCAAGCTTGTCCCCTGGGCTGAGGCCCAGGTGCACGTGCTGTCTCACGTCCTGCACTATGGTAGCAGCGTGTTTGAGGGGATTCGCTGCTATGAGACCAACGATGGTCCAGCCGTGTTCTGCCTCTCACAGCATATGCGCCGCATGGTCGATTCATGCCGCGTCTACCGCATGGAGATCCCCTTTGCCCAGGATGCCCTGGCTGACGCGGTGCTAGAGACCATCCGTGCCAACAAGCTCTCCTCGTGCTATATCCGGCCGCTGGTGTTTCGCGGCTATGGCGAGTTGGGCGTCTCCCCGTTGCCGTGTCCCGTGCAGGTGATCATCGCCACCTGGAAGTGGGGCGCCTACCTCGGTGCCGAGGCGCTGGAGCAGGGCGTCGAGGTTGGCGTGTCGTCCTGGCGACGCATGGCACCCGACACGTTCCCCGCGGCGGTCAAGGCGGGCGGGCACTATACCAACTCGCAGCTCATGAAGCTGGAGGCCCTGCGCCATGGCTATGCCGAGAGCATCGCGCTGGACGTCTTTGGCTATGTGAGCGAGGGCAGCGGCGAGAACCTGTTCCTGGTGCGCGACGGGATTCTGTACACGCCGCCGCTTTCAGGCTCGATTCTGGGCGGCATCACGCGGTCGTGCGTGCTGACGTTGGCCCAAGAGCTCGGTTACGAGGTGCGCGAGGCGACCATGACGCGCGAGCAGCTCTATCTGGCCGATGAGCTGTTCTTTACGGGCACGGCGGCCGAGATTACACCCATCCGCTCGGTCGATGGGATCATCATCGGGCCTGGACGTCGCGGCCCCATCACAAGCCAGATCCAGTCCGCTTTCTTTGATGTCGTTTCGGGCAAGGCGCCGGATCGCCACGGATGGTTGACGCCGGTCTCAGGCGACTAGTCTCAGGCTATGTAACGAGGGCCGGCGCCATGGTGTGCTGGCCCTCGTTGCGCACAAGCGC
>DAIRUQ010000160.1:0-4045 GCA_036803245.1 Chloroflexota bacterium
GGGGCGACCTGTGTGATCCAGCCGCACCTGGCGCCGCCCCGCGTGGTAGCGGCCAAGGCGGCTGATGGGACGCTGGCGCAGGGAGCGGGGCGCTGGGTGGTGCAGGCGGATCCGCTGGCGCCGGCGGTGCGCCGCGCCGTGGAGCCGGTGCTGCCGCCGCGGGACGTGCTGCGATACCAGTTTGGCGACACCACCGTGACGTTCTCGCCGGTGGATGGAGATTCGGATCGGCTGGAGGTCAGCCTGACGTGATCGGATCGTTTGAGGAGGAGGAGATCGCATGACCAAACGAGTGGGGTTCCAGTGGGCCATCAGCGCGGCGCTGATCGTGCTGGGCTTTGTGGTGATCGGCACGGCCGACGCGACCCTGTGGGTGCGGCTGGGCCTGGGCGTGGGCATCGTGGTGCTGGCTGGCCTGAACGGCTGGCTGGCGCGCAAGCCATAAGGGGGGCGCATGGGCGGCGAGGAGGCGGCGGTCTGGCTTTCGCCCCAGGTCTTGTTGACGTTCTTGGGGAGCTTGTTGCTGTTTGGGTTGATCTTGTGGGGCGTGCTGGCCTGGCATGCGCGCCAGACGCGCAAGGGTATGTCGGAGCAGCGCACGCTGCAAGAGGCGGCGCTGGAGCGGGTATTGCGGGCGGTGGACGCCGACAAGGAAAAGGCCCTGGAGGCCTATGAGGCCCAACTGCGCGAGCGAGACGCCCAGATCGCCCACCTGGAAGCGCAAGTGAGCCGCTTGCGCGACCGGCTGGCGTCGTCGGGGATCATGGGGCTGTTTGGCAGCAAGCAGCGCGATGTGGTGACGGCGCTACTGCTGGAGAACGAGCAGTTGCACGAGCTGCTGACGCAGAGCCAGACCGAGACCCGTGACCTGATGCAGGACATGTCCACCAAGCTGCTGGATCGGATGGAGGCCCAGGCCGACCAGAGCGCCAAGGCGGTGCGCTACAAGCAGGCGCTGCTCTCGGCCTTTTTGCAGCAAGAAGAGACGCGGCAGATGCTGGACCGGATGATCAACGAGGGGCGCGTGACCCTGTCGGCGGGCAGCACGCCCGCCAAGCCCCAGATCGAGGGCGACGGCGCTGTGAGCCACCCAGAGGAAAGGAGCCCGGATAGCGATGGGTAGACCGTTCTGGCGCGATGACGTGATGCGCGAGGAGAGCTGCCTGTTCGTGCGGCGGGGCGAGGGGCCGGCCCAGGCGCGGCTGTTGCTGGGCTGCGATGAGCTGCTGGCCGCCACCAATATGGCCGGCGAGGTCCAGTACGGGCTCGGCGACGAGATTCGCCTGGAGGACGATGGCCGCACGTTGACCCTGGCCGAGGGCAGCCAGGCGCCGTGGAAGCGCGAAGTGGAGCTGTACCCGCCGCAAAGCCTAAGCGGGGCGATCCCCACGCGGCTGGGTGGCAACCGCTGGCTGCTCTTTGCCGAGGGGGCGCAGTTCGCCCAGTGGCAGGTGCGGGTGACCTACCGCCATGGCGGCTGGGAGGGGCCCGTGCCCGACGTGGGGGCGGGGCTGCCGCGGACGTTGGCGCGGCTACGGGCGGGGTCGCTGCGGGTGGTGCTCTTTGGCGATAGCATCTCGGCGGGGGGCAACGCCACCGCGCTGTATGACGTGCCGCCGCGGCAGCCGCCCTATGGCACGCGGGTGGTGGAGCGGCTGCGCGAGGCGTTCGGCGCCGAGATCGCCTACACCAACCTGTCGGTGGGGGGGATGGACTCGGCCTGGGGCGTGCGCCAGGTGGGGGCGGTGGGCGAGCTGGCGCCGGACCTGGCGATCCTGGCCTGGGGGATGAACGACGCCTCGGGCGGGCGGAGCGTGGAGGCGTTTACGGCGAACATTCGGACGCAGATGGAGGCGGTGCGGGCGGCCCAGCCGGAGGCGGACCTGGTGCTGGTGGCCAGCATGTGGGGCAACCGCGAGTGGACGGCGGCGCGCCCGGACCTGTATCCGCGGTACCGGGACGCCCTGGCCGAGCTGGCTGCCTCCGACGAAGGCGTGGCGTTGGCCGACCTGACCACGCTGTGGGGCTGGATGTTGCGGCGCAAGCGGTTCGCGGACCTGACCGGCAACGGCGTGAACCACCCCAACGACTTTGGGCACGGGCTCTACGCCGACGTGGTGACCGCGGCCATCGTGGGCGAGGGCGCCTGACGAGACGGCGCGGGTGGCTATGGTATAATCGAGTGGTTTTTGGTTTGTTGGGCGGGGTCCAGAGGGCCTCGCCCTTTTGCACAGGTTATCCACAGGCAAGCACCGAGTTATCCACGATTTTATGCACAGTTCACGCTGGTGAACGGGATCGGGCGGGCGGAGGGGGGTAGACGGGGCTGCGGCGGGCGGTGGGAGGTTGGTTTTTGGTGGTTGGGGGCCTGGCGGGGGCCTAGAATGGTGGCGAACGTGACGAATCGGGCGAAATTGGCGTGGTCGTCGTCTAGACCAGTGGGGGGTGTTGCGGTTGGGGGGAGTGCGGGCCTGGGACGGGGGCGAACGGAGGGTCCGCCCCCAACTGGCTGCGATGTTGCTTGCGG
Organism: Chloroflexota bacterium; assembly: GCA_036803245.1. Lineage (GTDB taxonomy): Bacteria > Chloroflexota > Anaerolineae > UBA1429 > UBA1429 > DAIRUQ01. The sequence continues at coordinate 2,528 of DAIRUQ010000160.1, forward strand.
CGGGCGTGGGACGGGTTACTCGTGGATCGTTCCTTGGCGCTGTCGGAGATGACGAGACGCTGGAATGTGGTATGATGTGTGCGTAACCTTACGAAATTGGAAAGGTTTTGCACACATGGATCATGAGCCCAACCAGCAGTCTGCTAGCGAGAGACTCTATGCTATCGCCGAGCGCCAAGCCGGCTATTTCACGACGTCACAGGCCAAGGATGCTGGGTATAGCCAGCGGCAGCTAACGTACTATGTGCGGTCAGGGCGGTTTCTGCGCGTCCGCTGGGGGATCTATCGCCTGACGCTCTTTCCCTCCACGCCGCACGAGGACCTGTTCGTGGCCTGGCTACGGGCTGGGGATGAGGCGGTCATCTCTCACGACAGCGCGCTCGCCCTGCATGAGCTGTCCGACGTGCTACCGGACAGGATCCACGTGACGGTGCCGCGTAGCGCCTCGCGTCGCCGGCGAGGGTTCGCCCTGCATACCAACCGTCTCGACGCGAACGAGGTCGCCCACGTGATGGGGCTGCCGGTCACCACGGTGTCGCGCACCATCGCCGATGTCGCAACCAGCGGGCTGGCGGAGGAGCAGGTGGTCCAGGCGGTCAGCGAGGCGGTCGATCGGGGGTTGGTGACCGTCGACGATCTACAAGCCCATGCCCGAGGTCATGGGGGGCGGGCCGAACGGCTGATTATGCGAGCGCTATCGGAGCGAACGCCATGAGATACGCGACCGGTGGGGCGTTTCGCCAGGCGCTGGAGGACCGTCTGCGCGCGGAGAACCTCGCCACTGGGGCTCCCCTGGTACGGCTGCGCAAGATGGTGGCCTTTGAGCGCTTTTTGGCGCGGCTGATCGCGGATCGTCCCGGCGACTGGCTGCTCAAGGGGGGCTTGGCGTTGCAATGGCGGCTAGGCGGGCGTGCGCGCACCACGCGGGATCTGGACATGCTGTTGCTGGGGTCTGCGGAGGACATCCATGCCAACCTGGTGCGCGCGGCGCTGCTAGACCTGGGTGACTGGTTTGGCTATCAGGTGGCCCGTCCCTCTCGCCAGCGTGACGAGGCAGCCGGGGGCCTACGCTATGCGGTGCGGGCCACCCTTGATGGGCGACCCTTTGAGGGCTTTCACGTCGATGTGGGATGGGGTGATCCCGTCGTCGAACCGCCCGAGAACGTAACGGCGCCCTCCTTGCTGGGCTTTGCCGAGATCGCGCCGATCGTCATGCCGTGCTATCCGGTGACCCAACACCTCGCTGAAAAGCTGCACGCGTATTCCCGCCCGTATGCGAGTGGTGAGAGCAGCCGCGCCAAGGATCTGGTGGATATGATCCTGTTGGGAGAGCTGCAACCGGTGGCCGCTGGGCCGCTGAGCGAAGCGGTCAGGGCGACCTTTCAACGTCGGAACACCCATGCCATGCCCGACAGGCTGTCCGAGCCACCATCGAGCTGGGCGGCTCCATTCCGTCGCATGGCTGCAGAGGTCGGGCTGGATAGCCGACATCTGGACGAAGGCATCGAGCGGGCACGC
>DAIRUQ010000161.1:0-3995 GCA_036803245.1 Chloroflexota bacterium
ACGTAACCGTCACCCCCTCGGCCGGGGCCGGTTGCGCCTCCACTGCGGGCTCCGCCTCCTTTTCGGCCGCTGGCGCCGCGGTAGGTGCCGCCTGCGGCGCGCAGGATGCCAACGCGGCCCCACCCATGGCCACCGCGCCCCAACGCAAGAAATCCCTTCGGCTAATCCTCTCTCGCATGTCCTATGCCTCCTCGCTTACGAACACGCTCATCTCCTCCGCATCAGACGTATCCAGGTCTCGGCCGCGTGGCCCTCTGACGATGCTACGCCCTCCTTTCTCGCCATCCCATGAAGCTACCGTCTGAGCAAGCTCCACCGGTGATCAGGAACACGCGCCTGCCGGGTCACAAGTTCAGCATAGCATGGCCGCTCGCTGAGAGTGGGCGCCACCTGGCCGTGACTAGGACACAATGCGGCCGACTGGTATAATGACGTGCGCGGCACAGGGGCCGGCGTTGCACCGAGGAGAGGGACGTTGAAGACCAGCATGCCCCGTAGCGAGTTTCTCGAACACCTCCGCGATGCGCTAGCACACCTCTATCACGCCGACCATCTGCGCAACAGCCGCCTGGTCGAGCTCTTTGGCCTGGCAGGCCGGTTCGACCGAGCCGCCGCCCTGCGCCAGATCCTGCTCGAGAGCATCGAGTCCCTACGTCCCGTTCAGGGCAAAGAGGACGGGATCTCTCGTGATTGGCGCACCTACGAGTCGCTGTTCTGCTGCTACGTCCAGCAGCTCACCCAGCAAATCGTCGCCGACCAGCTCTGCATCAGCCCGCGGCAGCTTCGCCGTGAGCAAAAGGCCGCCGTCGAGCTGCTGGCGGATCGGCTCTGGCAGGAGCATGTCGCCTCCACGGCATCGGCTGCTTGCGAGCCTGCTGCCGAGACGGCGCCCGATCTCCTGGAAGAGATGCCCTGGGCCCAGGAGACTCACCTGACGGGCAAAACGGATCTTGAGGAGCATCTGTCCGAAGCCATGGCCCTGACATCCAACCTGGCCGCCAAGCACGCCGTGTGCGTCTCGGCCCAGGTCCCGCCCACCCTTCCGCCGGTGGCCATGCACCCGGTCTTTCTCAAACAGGCGCTGCTCAGCCTGGTCGATGTGGGCATCCAGCAGGCCATCGGCGGCGCGCTCCGGATCGCCGCCCAGCTCGATGGAACAACCCTCGCTATCACTGTCACCGCTCAGCCCCCTCATAGTCCGGGCGATCTATCGGCAGGGGCGCAACGCAACCTGCAGATCGCCCGGCAGCTCGCGGTTACGGCCGGCGGCCACCTGGAGATCGTCCAGGCGCCCCCCAAACCCCTCCAAGTCAGGCTGGAACTGCCCGCCATCGAGAGCGTGCCCATCCTGGTGGTCGATGACAACGAGGATGCCCTGCAGCTCTATGCCCGCTACACGGCCAGCACCCGCTATCGCCTGGTCACCACGCCCAATCCCGACGAGATTCCGGCGCTGGTCCGTCGCCACGCGCCGCGAGCGATCCTGCTCGACATCATGATGCCCCAGGGCAACGGCTGGACGGTGCTGGGGGCCCTGCGGCAGTCGCCGCTCACCCGTCACATCCCGATCATTGTCTGCACGATTCTCCCTCAGGAGGATCTGGCTCTGTCGCTGGGCGCTCGGGCGTTTGTGCCCAAGCCGGTGTCGCGGGAACGTTTCCTGGCCGAGCTGGATGCGCTGGATGCGCCTGAGGTGCCAGAATCTGGGTGAGGCCCTCGATACAGCGCAACAGCTCGAGCGTCGTCAGCCCATCGCCCTGTCGCACCTCGAGCATCGGGCACACCCGCGCCTGCCCCTCCGGGTTGCGCGATGACACCACCACCACCGGTATGTCGCGGATGCTAGCATCGCCGCTCTTGGCGCGGAGAAACTCGAACCCGTCCATGTCTGGCATGAGCAGGTCGAGCAGCACCAAGTCGGGCCGACGCTGACGCAGCAGCTGGAGCCCGCGCTCGGCGGTTAGGGCCTGGTTGAGGTGATAGCCCTGTCCATCGGATGACAGCATGCGGATGAAAAGCCGCAACACGTCCGGCTCATCGTCAACCAGGAGGATCCGCCGCACCGGCGCCCCCGTGCCGCGTGCCACCCCTTCGATCGCCCCCGTGAGCTGCTCGCGGGTCACGGGCTTGAGCAGGTAATCCTGTACGCGCAGCCGGCGCGCTGCCTCCTCACGACCCGGCAGCCAACACGAGAGCAGTGGCGTCGCATAGGGGATCGAACTCAGCGGACCTCGCAGCCAGGCGCGCAGCTCATCGGGCGGCGCGTTCACCAGCAGTGCGTTGGCCGGCGTCCGCGCCAACTCTGGCCGAACGCCCTCCACCTGGTCGACTCCGACCACCTCGGCCGCCTGCGAGTACCGGCGCACCATGCGCGCCAGGTTCTCCTCCCGCTCTAGCACCACGTACCGAGGCCCCGGCGGCACTTCGGGGAGCTGCGCCGGATGATCGCGAGGATCGTACTCCTGATAGGGGCTGAACCATCGCTGCGCCACCATTCCCAGCCGCTCCTGCGCGGTAGCCCGCGGCGTCAAGGGCAGCGCAAAGGAGAACTCTGACCCCCGGCCCACCTGGCTTTCCAGCCAGATCCGCCCGCCATGCATCTCTACAAACCGCTTGGAGATACTCAACCCCAAACCAGTGCCCCCTTTGTGGCCCCGCAGCAGGCTCTGAGCCTGGAAAAAGGGCTCGAACAGCTTCTGCTGCTCCTCCGGCGCGATACCTGGGCCCGTGTCCTTAACCGACACGACCACCTCCTGGTCGCTAGATGACCGCACCTGGACAACTACCCCTCCCTGATCGGTAAAGCGGCCGGCGTTTCCCAGCAGGTTGATGATCACCTGCCGGATGCGTGTGGCATCGACGAACAAAGCCAGCGCCTCGTCCTCGATGTCGACCTCGACCGTCAACCCCTTGCTCTCAAAGAGCCCTCGTACCGCCTCCACGGCACTGTGGACCAACTCACCAGCCCGGATCCACTCCCGCGTAAGGGCCACCCGACCAGCATCCACCTGGCTCAGGTCCAGCACGTCATCCACCAGCTCTGAAAGGTGCACGCTGTTGCGGTGGATAGCAGACACATCGGCGAGAAGAGAACCGGGCAGCTCGGGACCATACACTTCGGGCGAGCGCATGATCACCTCGCTAAAGCCGACGATCATGTTCAGCGGTGTGCGCAGCTCGTGGCTGACCCGAGCAACAAACTCTTCCTTGGCACGTCTGGCCTCCTCCGCCAGCTGCGTCATCATGGCGAGGCGATCCGTCAGGCGCGCCAGCTCCATGTTGGCCAGGTTACGATCCTCCTGTGCCCGCAAGAGCCCCACCCTCTGCTCGCGCAACTCTTGCACCTGCTGCCGCGCCACATAATAGTGGCCCATCCCCCACTCGGCCGTCACATAGAGCTCTCGCGCAAAGACCCATCCCAGCACCAGAGCCACGCCGCCCAGCACCAGCACGCTCATCGGCATCAGCGCACTGAGGTCGCCCAAGCCCAGCCGGCGACCGCCCAGCGCCAGAATCAGGAGGAGCGCGAGCTGACTCGCCAGACCCCATCGCCACTCGGCCACAAGCGACACCAGCAGGGGCACCAAAGCATAAAAGCTGGCCAGCTCGGGGCGGCCAAACAGGGCCACCGCTAGCGTTACCACCGCCAACAGCCCAACGCCCCATACTAGATTGGCCCAGCGTGGCCACCGCCCATGCAGAGCATGGAAACCCGCCATGACCAGCCAGAGCGCCCCCAGAGCCACCGTGACCCGCGGAAGCTCCACCCACAAGTCGGTGACGTTGGCTGCCGCATAGCCCGCTAGGCTGAGGAGCAGCAAGGTCGTCATGACCGTCTTGATGCCGCTTTCGCGCACCTCGCGGTGCACTTCGTCTACACTAGCTAGATCTGCCGAGAGGTTCGTTGTCATCGATACCATGGCCACGTCCTTCCCGCCCGCGTTGCCTTGACGCACCCCCACCGGCCGCGTTACAATAGGGACCGATGGCGCGCT
>DAIRUQ010000162.1:0-3884 GCA_036803245.1 Chloroflexota bacterium
AGTCACGGGCAACGTCTGGCGTTTTCCCAGGGTCACCGGCGCCACCTCCAGCTGGACCGTCAGAGGCGGCATCGCCTGATCATCACCGCCCGTCACGAAACGCAACGCGAGCTCCACTCGGCCCGGCTCTGCATCCTCGGGCACCTGCACGGTCACCCAGAAGGGCTGCGTCTCGTAGGGCCCCACCACGGCCTCGCGCTCAGCAAAGAGCGGATCGGGCACCAGCCCCGGCAGGTGCTCCACTCCCTCTAGATCCTGCAGCTCGGTCTCGGTGCTGAGGTGCGGCAAGGGCACCCAGCCGACGCGCCGAATGGAGCACTCCCATCCCGCGGGCAGAGCAGCCGAGAGATGGACATGTACGGCCTTTGGCCCGAGTTGCCGCAGGCAGGCCTGAAAGGCCACCTTTTCCCCACGAGCGCAGGCCAACCGCAGCGTCGTACCGCCGCGTGGCGCCGATCGCAGAAAGACACGACGAGACACTGGCTCGAGCCAGCTGATCGCTGATGGCATGGTTCCCTCCTGGCTGTCTGGTCACGCTCCCACACTCCCATTCTGGACCGAGCCATGGCGTCTGGCAAGGCCGCGCGCTTTGTCTCATCAAACGGTTGACAGCACCATCCCTGCGCGTACGCTTGGCCCACAGATGAACAAGGAGTGAGCCATGCGCCCAGCATCACAATCGCTGACCTTTCGTGAGATGAACCTGCGTGTGTTTCAGGGGCTGCCGATCCCGCACGTGTTGTTCCAGCCCCGCTTTGAGCCGTGGTACGAGTGGCATCGGCTCTTTGGCAAGCTGCCAGAGCGCTATGCGTCGCTGGGCCTCCAGGGCACCTTTGATGACCTAGGCGTCTCGATGCGCTACCTACACTATTACACGGGCATGCCCGATCCTGTCACCCATCGCTACCAGGGCGACGTCCGCGTGCAGGAGCACCGCACGGAGGAGCGCCTGGTCCGCACGCTCAAGACGCCCTACGGTGAGCTGGTCGAGCGATACCAGCTGACGGTGGACCAGACCTGGCGCGAGGTTGGGTTCCCCGTCAAGACGGTGGAGGACCTCCGAGCCCTGCGCTGGCTGCTGGAGCGCACCGAGTACGGCTTTTCCGCAGAGAACTTTGCAGATGGGAGCGCCTATGTCGGGCCACGCGGTGAGCCCCAGTTCTGGGTGCCCAAGAGCCCCTATCAGGCCCTGGCTCAGATCTGGATGAAGCTCCAGGACCTGATCTACCTGCTGGTCGACGCACCCGACGAGGTGGAGGCGACATTTGCCGCCATCGATGCCGCCTATGATCCGCTCTATGAGCAGCTATGCGCCGCAGGCGTGGTCAAGATCGTCAACTTTGGCGAGAACATCCACGATTCGCTGATCTCACCCCGCTATTTCGAGCGCTATTTCCTGCCGTTCTACGAAAAGCGGGTGGGCCAGCTACACCAGGCGGGGATCTATGCGCACGTGCATATCGACGGCTACTTTGCGTCGTTGCTGCCGTTCCTCCAGGACCTCCCCTTTGACGGCTTCGAGGCGCTGACACCCGAGCCGCAGGGCGACGTCCCCCTGGAGCAGATGGCTGAGCATATCGGCGACAAGGTGCTGCTGGATGGCATCCCCGCGGTGCTCTTCATGTCCACCTACCCCGAGGACGAGCTGATGGCCACGGTGGAGCGTGTCGTCGAGCTCTTTGCGCCGCGGCTGATTCTGGGCATCTCCGACGAGCTGCCCGAGGGCTGTGGGGTTGAGGGGCTGGAGCGCATGCGCCGCGTCGCCGATTGGTGCCGCACGCGTACCTACTAAAGGCATGACCAGATGACCACCCAACGTTGCGCCATGCAGGAACTCCCCGACGCCCGCTACCAGTTCGGCGGCCTACTCGGCCAGCGCATCGGTCTGAACCAAGAGCACTGGCTGCTGACAGCACCCCAGGCCAACCCTGGCATGCTGGCGATACTCTACGACCGTGATCGCCTGCCCCGCCGCGACCTGGTCCCCTGGGCGGGCGAGTTCGCGGGCAAGTACTTGACCTCTGCCGTCCTGTGTTACCGCCTCACCCGCGACCCGAGGCTGGCCCAGCAGATCGAGCGCTTTGTAGCAACGTTCGTGGCGGCCCAGGATGACGACGGCTACCTGGGACCCTTTCCCCGCTCCGAGCGCCTGTCGGGTACGATCCTGGACGGCCGTGGCCGCACATGGGATCTCTGGGGGCACTATCACGCCATCCTTGGCCTGCTGCTCTGGCATGCCGAGTCGGGCGACGAGAGCACACTACGCGCCGCCTCCCGCATCGGCGACCTGATCTGTGACACGTTCCTCGGCACGGGCCGCCGAGTCCTCGAGGCTGGCGACGAGGAGATGAACCAGGCCATCAGCCACGGCCTGTGCCTGCTCCACCAGGTCACCGGCAACGAGCGCTACCTGGCCATGGCGCGCGAGGTGGAGCGTGACTGGGAAGCGCCTGCCTCGGTCGATTATGTGCGGGCCGCTCTGGCCGGAACCCCCTTCTGGCAGATGCGCAAACCGCGTTGGGAGAGCCTCCACTCGGTCCAGGCCATTCTCAGCCTGTACGAAATCACCGGCGAGGAGCGCTATCGGCGGGCCTTTGAGGCCATCTGGCAGAGCATCCACGATGGCGACATCCACAACACAGGCGGCTTTTCCTCCGGCGAGGCCGCCACCGGCAACCCGTACGATCCGCGCGCCATCGAGACCTGCTGCACCGTGGCCTGGATGGCCCTGTGCGTCGATATGCTGCGCCTTACCGGTGACCCTCGCGTGGCCGATGCGCTGGAGCTCGCCACGCTCAATGCCACGTTGGGCGCCCAGTCGCCGTCGGGGCGTTGGTGGACCTATAACACGCCCATGGATGGAGTCCGCCGGGCCTCTGCCCATGACATTGTCTTTCAGGCGCGCGAGGGCACGCCCGAGCTCAACTGCTGCTCGGTCAACGGCCCCCGTAGCCTGGGAATGCTCAGCCAGTGGGCCGTCCTGCGCAGCGAGCGCGGCCTGGCCCTCAACTACTACGGCCCCGGCACCATCACGGTGCCCTGCGAGGGCGGCCTGCTGACGCTGCGCCAAGAGACAGACTATCCCCGCGATGGCCGGATCGAGATCGCCATAGAGGTGGAAGGTTCGGCAGCAGAGCTTGCGCTGGGCCTACGGGTGCCGGCTTGGTCGCAACAGACCGGCCTGGCGCGGAACGGCTCCGCTCTCGCCCAGCCAGCCCCCGGCGCTTACGCCTGGCTAGAGGGGCCCTGGCGCTCGGGCGACCGGATCACGCTGGAGATGGATTTGCGCCCACGATTCTGGATGGGCGAGCGAGAGGCGGCGGGCAAAACATCGATCTACCGTGGCCCGCTGCTGCTGGCCTATGACCGCTGGCTCAACACCATGGATCCGGACGGTCTACCAGCCCTCGCCACGGAGAAAGTCACCCTGACACGCACAAGCCTTGCGCCGGCCGTGGTCGAGCCCTGGATCGCCCTTGAGACCTACGCCGCCGATGGAACCCGCCTGGTGCTATGCGATTTCGCCAGCGCGGGTGCGGCGGGCACGCCCTACCGCACCTGGCTGCCGCTGGACAAGCGCTAGTCGACTGGCGGGAGGCTGTTCAGCAGCCGCACATACGGGGCATAGTCCAGTTTGGGACGCGGGTCCAGCGCGACATACAGCTCCATCAGGCCCGTACCGCAGTCGCGCTCCCGTCGTTGCTCCAGGAGCCCGGCGATGATCTGTTGCTGCGACTCCCAGGCCGCCAGCGCCTCGGCGATCTGGTGCTCCAGCGCATAGGGCGCCACCAGGGCTCGGTTCGCCCGGATCTCGGTGGGCGCCCCGTGCACCAAGGCGTCCTCGGGGCTTAGGTCCGCCCAGACGGCGTACTGGAGCGTGCTGC
>DAIRUQ010000163.1:0-3771 GCA_036803245.1 Chloroflexota bacterium
GCAGGGGCATCCTCTCCGGGTGCATCTACCCCATCCGCAAGGCCTCAAATACCCGCTGTCGCCTCAAATAGCGGAACGCCAACGCGACCACTGTCATCGTAGTCACCAGCATACTCACAGCCATCAGCCAAGTCGTGCTGGTGTCGTTGTAAGCGATAAAGGGTGGTAGCGCCTGGATCGACGGAGCCGCTAGTGGAAGATAGCGGCCGTAGAGCTCGGATGCCGCCAAGCCAATCAGGGCACCGCCAGCGGTGGCCTCACCGATAATGACTAGGTACTCGACCAGAATGGTGGCGCTCACGTCGCGCAGGCGGAAGCCGATCCCACGTAGCATCGCCAGCGTGCCCCGTCGCTGCATCAGTCCCGCAAATAGGTGCACCAACGTGCCGACCGCGGCCACCAGCAAGCTAGCTAGAAAGCTCACCGACATCATCCCCAGAGTGCCCACGTACTCCCGCCGGTCCTCCGCCTCCTTGCGCATCTCGGCCAACACCCGTGGCCTCGCTGGCACCACACCAAGAGCCTCGATCTTGGCCATGATGGCATCCACATCGGCCTGGCGGCCGGTCCGCATCCAGATCGAGTGCGGCATCAACTGACCCGCCCCCTCAAAGAGGGTCTCGATGTTCACAACAATCGCGAGCTCCCCATCCTCGACAGTGGGAAAGTAATCGTAGGTGCCCACCAGCTGGTAGCTTAGCGTCACCGCCTCCTCTTTGTCTTCAAGGCGGTACGAAACCGTCAGAGGATCGCCCAGCAGCAGGCCGCGCTCGTCGGCGATGGCCTGCGGCACCAAGGCTCCCTGCGGTTCGAGGGCCAGAAGGTTCATCAACTCGCCTAGAGGAACCTCCGCATAGTCGGGCCGGAAATAGGCTACCGCTGGGAAGCTCATTCGCTCGATGCCAACCAGACGTATCCGCTGCTCACCACGGCCACCCAGCCGCGTCCGCCCCGAGTAGCTCCCAATCCGTGTGGCGCGCTCGACTCCCTCGATGGCCTCATAGTCCTGTGCCGGTAGATGCCACGCATCCGAACCACGAGCGACGCCTCCCGCCATCTCATCCTCGACTACAGCGTGATCAAAGGTGAGGTCGGCGCCCACCGTGTGTTGCAGACGGTCGCGCGTCCAGATCTGGGAGCTGTGAGCCACCGAGGCGTAGAACACTCCCAAGGCCAAGCTAGTGACCAAGAGGAACACGGGTGCGCGCGAGCGGGATCCCTGCCGGGCCAGCTGCCGCAGGGCCAACAACAGAGGGGCAGGCAGTAAGGGGTCCAGCAACCGGGCAACGAGACCCACTAACAACGACGCCGTCTCGGCCAGTAGCAGCGGAGCCACGACGAGGAACAAGCTCGGGGCCAGCAGCAACAGGGGGTCGTTGAAGGTGACCGCATCGGCAGTGAGCACGATGGGCACCCCGCCCGCCGCTGCTAGCTGGCGATAGGCGTACCAGGCCACGACTCCCAAGAACCCCAGCAACACGAGCCGCAGGCCCGTCATCGCCACCACTCTACCGGCAGCCTGCCGCTCATACGCTATCAGCGACAAAGCGGCATGCTTGGCCGTGGCCCATAGCCGTGCCACCACCCCAATGGCCACGGCCACCGCCACCGGCAACCAGTCCACCGCGGCCAAGTAGACAGGCAGAACCTCCCGGGTGCCAAAGGAGAGAAACCCGTCCGCGAGGCCGAGTATCCGCGCCAGCCAGATCGCCATTCCCAAGCCGAGGGGGATGGCCAGCAGCAGACAGAGCGCGGCCTCCCCCAACGTCAGCAAGAGGAGCTGGCCCTTGCTAGCGCCTCGGCTCACTAGGGTAGCGTCGTGGCGCGCGCTGGTCTGTGCATAGATACTAGAGACGATCACCAAAAACTGCACCAGCACCACCAGCATGGGCACGGTGAGCGCCGTCAGCACTAGGCTCAGGTCGCGTTTGCGCTCCCTCGCGCGCAGCAGCTCATCCAGAGGCGCCACGTCCATTCGCCCCTCGGGCAGGTTCCGCTCCACGTCATAGCTCGCCCGCTGCAGCACCTCGATATAACGCGTTGCGTGCGACAGGTTCAGCTGGGCGTCGTCTAAAACAAAGTACCAGAAGGCATAGCCCGTGCCCTCCGGCGCTAGCGGCTGGACGTGTGTGGCGTACTGCTCCTCGGTGGTCAATAGGCCCTTGCGGAAGAGCACCTCGGCCGGCTGGTACCAAAACTCTTCCTGGGCGTCTGCCTCTTGCACGATGCCCGCCACCTGTAGCTCCACCGAGCCCCACGCGGCGATGGGATAGCTCAGCTGGAAGACCTCGCCGACCTCAAGACCCAACTGCTCGGCAAACCCGGGTAGAATCCACACCTGAAGGCGCCGGCCGTCCCCTTCGCTCCCATACGCGGCGCCGTTCACCGTCGTGAGGTGATCGCCGATGCCCGGCACAACCACCACCTTGGCATCGGTGAGGTCCGACTGGGTATAGTGGACGTCGTCGTCGAGCGCGCGAAGTCGAAATGCGGGGCTCTCATTCTGGACATAGCAGGTTCGAACAGAGAGTCCCAAACCGCGGCTGAGCGAGTCAGCCAGCCACGCTCGCACCTCCTCTGACTGCGCGAGATCCAAGGGGCTGCTGCTGCGCGGCATGGCATAGAATCGCACCGGAAAGGTCGGCCGCCGCTGGGCATCGGCGCGCTCCGACAGCTCGTCGCGCATGATCGCCTGCGCAACGGCGTCACTAAACAGCGAGGGGGCGGCCAGGAGACCGATGGCCAGAGCGATGCTGAGGATGTAAAAGGCGGTAAGCAGACGGTGCGACAGCAAACGCTTGGCAGCAAATCCGAAAGCCCTCACCTACACACTCCGTCTACGAAAGCGCCAGCGGCACTCTCGCATCGCTTCCACGTGCAGGGCCTCCGTTATCGGGTCGATTACAGCGAGCATGTCGCCGGGGGCGTTGGCCGGAACACGTCCCAGAAAGGCTCTCTGGCCAGAGCTGCGTGCCAGGCTAATGAAAGGAGCCGTTGGTGACTGCTTCTGAAACATAGTGCTGCCAGCTCTCTAGGTCTGGGCGGGGCGACGCTACTTGAGGATCGTGATGCTTCCAAGGACGATCGCCAGGGTCACCGCTTCAGCGCCCAGCACGCGGAAGAAGCGGCGCCAGAGCCTTCCCACTCCAAACCCGCTCTCAAAGTAGTGCTGAGAAAACAGAACCAGCACCAACCAGGCAATGGCAAGAAACAGAAAGCCGAACTTGTCAATGGCTCCCCATGCCCAAACGCTGATCCCAGTCGCCTGCAGAAGCTCCAGAATCAGCGAACGACCCAACAGCCAGAGCCCCAGGCCAACGGCACCGGTGACGGCCGCCAGCAGATACGATAACACGACACCCCAACCCTGACCGTTGGATCGAATCGGTTCATAACTCATCATCGGGCCGGCTCTCCCAGCATATCTGAATCTCGCCCAGTCGCTCGAGCAATGTCTCTCGCGTCGCTTCGTCTGCCACCAAGGTAGTATTCTCGACGTACGATGCTAGGTCGCAAAGTCGTGACAAGTATCCCCGCTTTTCCTCAGAACTAGTTGGCTGACGCCTTCGCAGAAAACGTGTTAGCCGGGCGCGACGTCCCTGTTGTTGCCGCCACAGTGATGGGACCTGGCCGTCGTCCAGCAGCTGCTCTAGCAGACGATGCTTCTGCTCGATAGTCCGCGATACGATTCTGGTCGCCATCCAGTTCACTGCTACGAGAAAGAGCACAAACACGACGACTGGGACGATAATCAGCAACCACGGCACAGAA
>DAIRUQ010000164.1:0-3678 GCA_036803245.1 Chloroflexota bacterium
TGCGATAGTTTCGCGACAAGAGACCTCCTGTCTACCAAGCCCGCATTATGGGGGTACGGGCTGGTCCCGTCAAACCACACGCCCTGTGAGCATTATGCAAGATTTCCTGCATATCGGTCACGGATTGGTATCATTGCGGGACAGGCCGATAGGTGATGCCCTAGGGGTTGTGGTGCTTGCCAGCGCAAGCACGACCGGTTGTGTCGCATGACATAATCCGACAGAATTGACGGATAGACTCGCAAGAGGCCTTGCAGAAGTCGATGGTCTTTCCTATAATGGTTCTTGCCACGGGTGGGAGGGCTGACCTCTGCGCAGGAGGTCACGAACCTGCCCGTATAGCGTCCCAGCCTCATCGGTGATGGTGCGGAGAAGCCATCGCCGACAACGCAGCCGAACGTATGGATCTGTTTCATAGGCAGTCTCGGCCCCCCGTGCGAGGGGGCGTTGGTTGTCTTTTCGATTGGCGAGTCGCAGAGTTAGCTCACGGAGGACGTCATGGTAGACGGCACGATCGGTTACGTCCGCAAACGAGATGGCCGCTTGGTGCCATTTGAGCAGGACAAGATCACCAACGCCATTTTCAAGGCCGCCCAGTCCGTGGGGGGCGACGACTATGAGCGGGCGATCTTTATCTCCAATGTGGTTACCGAGATGCTGGCCGATCGCTATGGCGACGCCATCATCCCAACGGTGGAAGAGATTCAGGATCTCGTCGAGCGGGCGCTGATCAAGCACGGCCATGCCAAAACGGCCAAGGCCTACATCCTCTACCGTGATCTCCACAACAAGCTGCGTGACATCCGCGCCCTGATCGATGCCAACGAGCTGGTGGACGGCTATCTCGAGAACCTGGACTGGCGCGTCAAAGAGAATAGCAACATGACGTTCTCGCTCCAGGGGTTGAACAACCATATCTTTACGGCCGTGAACAGTGCCTATTGGCTGAACCGCCTGTACCCCAAGCAGGTCCGCGATGCGCATAACAACGGCGACCTGCACCTGCATGACCTGTATATTCTGGCCGTCTACTGCTGTGGCTGGGATCTGCAGGACCTGCTCATGCGAGGGTTCGGCGGCGTGCCGGGCAAGGTCGAATGCCTGCCGCCCAAGCATTTCCGCAGCGCGCTGGGACAGGTGGTGAACTTTTTCTACACCATCCAGGGCGAATCGGCCGGGGCGGTGGCGTTTAGCAGCTTTGATACGCTGCTGGCGCCTTTCATCCGCTACGACGGCCTGGGCCCCAAAGAGGTGCGCCAGGCCCTGCAAGAGTTCGTGTTCAACATGAATGTTCCCACACGAGTGGGCTTTCAGACGCCGTTTACCAACATCACCATGGACCTAACGGTGCCCTCGACCTTGCGCGATGAGGCGGTGATCATCGGCGGGCAGCCACAAGACGCCACCTATGGCGAGTTCCAGGTCGAGATGGATCTGCTGAACCGTACCTTTGCGGAGATCATGCTCGAGGGAGACGCCCATGGGCGCGTGTTCACGTTCCCCATTCCCACGTATAACATCACGGCCGACTTTGACTGGGAGAACGAGACGCTCGAACCGGTGTGGCGGATGACGGCCAAGTATGGCATCCCCTACTTTGCCAACTTTGTGAACAGCGATCTCGATCCCGCCGACGTGCGCTCCATGTGCTGTCGGTTGCGTCTCGATAACAAAGAGCTGCGCAAACGCGGCGGCGGGCTGTTCGGCTCGAACCCGCTGACGGGCAGTATCGGCGTGGTGACGCTGAACCTGGCTCGCATCGGCTACCTGGCCAAGGATGAAGCCGACTTTTTCCGGCGCATCGCCGCGTTGATGGATGTCGCCAGGGACAGCCTGATCATCAAGCGGCGGGTGATCGAGCGATTCGCCGAGGGCGGGTTGTACCCCTATTCGACGCACTATTTGGATGGCATCAAGGCGCGGACCGGCAGCTACTGGAGCAACCATTTCTCCACCATCGGGCTGTGCGGCATGAACGAGGCCCTGCGCAACCTGAACGCCTCGGACCTGACCACCGACGAGGGGCGCGAGTTGGCCGAGCGTACGCTGACCTTTATGCGGGAGCGCCTGCAGCAGTATCAGGAAGAGACGGGATCGCTGTTCAACCTGGAGGCTACCCCTGCCGAGGGTACCACCTATCGCTTTGCCATGCTGGACCGGGCGCGCTACCCCGAGATCATCACGGCGGGCGGCCAGGATGGCATGGAGCCCTACTATACCAACTCGAGCCAACTCCCGGTGGGCGCGACCGACGACCTGTTCGAGGCGCTCGAGTGGCAGGATGATCTGCAGACTGCCTATACCGGCGGCACCGTGCTACACGTGTTCCTGGGCGAGCGCCTGCGCTCAGCAGAGGCCACCCGCTCCCTGGTGCGACGCATCGCCAACAACTTCCGGCTACCTTACTTTACCCTTACGCCCACCTTTAGCGTGTGTCCTGTGCACGGTTATCTAGCGGGCGAACACTATACCTGCCCCAAATGCAGCACAGAGCAGCCCTGCGAGGTCTACTCGCGGGTGGTGGGCTACCTGCGACCGGTGCAGCAGTGGAATCGGGGCAAGCAGTCCGAGTACGCCGAGCGACGCACCTTTGTCGGCGAGCCCGCTGCGCAGACGGTGGATGTGGCCGCGTCGTGAAGGTCGCCGGCCTGCAGCGGGTGACGCTGATCGACTTTCCGGGCAAGGTTGCAGCCAGCATCTTTTTGGCTGGCTGCAACCTTGCTTGTGGGTACTGCCATAATCACTGGATGATCGACGCGGCAGGGGTGACCGAGGCAATCTCGGTGACGGATCTGCTGGCGTGGCTGGAGACGCGCCGCGGCCTGCTTGACGGCGTCTGCATCAGCGGTGGCGAGCCCACGCTGGATCCGGAACTCCCCGACCTGATTCGCGCCATCCGGGCGATGGGCTATCTCGTCAAGTTGGACACCAACGGCACCTTTCCCCGCCGCCTGGAGGCCCTGCTGGGCGAACGGCTGGTAGACTATGTGGCGATGGACGTCAAGGCCCCGCTGGACGACCGCTATGCCAGCATGGCCGGCGTGGCGATCTCGCCCGAACCGGTGCGGCAGAGCATGGCGGCGTTAGCTGCGTGGGGTGGGGCGTACGAGCTACGTACCACCGTGGGCCCGGGCCTGGACGAGGCTGCTCTGCTGGACATGGCGACCGAGCTGGCCGATGCGCCTCGCTGGATCCTGCAGGTATTCGAGGCCAGCGATGGTGTGCTCGCGAGCGTGCGCCAGGCGACGCACCTGACGGCCGAGGATCTGACCGCGCTCTTGCCACGCCTGCAGGCGATCGCGCCGCGGACGGAGCTGCGCGACTAGGCGTGAGCGGCCGCGCACGCGAAAAGGGGTCCGCTGCCTGTCGGTTCCAACTTGGTTAACAACGCGTCCGAGGCATTGACCTAGGACGCGCTCTCGCGTAGACTGTACATATAAAGACTGCATAAAGAGCTCCCCCTCTTGACGGCTGACGCTTTGGTCGGCGCGTCCCAAGAAAGGGGGAGCTTTTCCATGGCCTGATCCTACACCTCGTAGCTTTGGCCTCGAGACTCTGATTCGTTAGGCATTTGTGTGCGGCGTCGCTTGGGATTGGCATACCAAAGAGCGGTTCGATAGATGAGGTGCAACATGAAAAAACTGCGATCTGTTCTGGTTATGGCCTTGGCCTTGACGT
>DAIRUQ010000165.1:0-3670 GCA_036803245.1 Chloroflexota bacterium
TAGTCGGCCTTGCCCTCATACTCGCTGACCACACCGCCCTGGTAGCCGCGATCGTCCAGCGTCGCGATCAGGCCCTTTAGGTCGATTTCGCCCCGGCCGGCGGGGACCAGATCCACCTGGCCATCCACCAGGTTGAGATCCTTGACATGCACGCTATAGATCCGCGGCAGGAGCGCGTCGATGAAACGCTGGGTGTCCTCGATGCTGTGCCCGGCCCAACAAAAGTTGCCGGTATCCAAGGTGACGCCCAGCTGGATGGACCCCACGTCCGTGAGGATGCGCCCGATCACGTCCCCGTCGTTCATGAGACGGCCATGGTTCTCGATGGCTATCTGCAGATCCCAGCCGGCGATACGCTCACACACGGCCGCAAAGCCCCGCACCACCCACGGGTAGAACTCGGGCGCCGTATGGCCCTCTTTGACGTCGCCCACGAATGCGCGGACGACGGGCACCCCAAGCGTGCGGGCCAGCTCGCAGTAGCTATAGAGCTGATCCACCTGCTCTTGCAGCTCGTCCTCGGTGAGCACGGCAAAGTCGCAGTACCCGCCTAGGCTGGTCACCCGAAGGCCGGCCGCCGCGATGGAAGCCATCACCTCGGCATGGTCAACGTCGCCTTGCCAGAGGCCCTGGTGGATCGTCGGTCTCCCGTTCAGCTCGATAGTCTCGCAGCCAAAGGCCTGGGCGGCTGCCAGCACCTTGGGGAGCGGCTCTGATCCCATCCCCAGGCTCGTCATACCGATATACATCCGGTCACCTCCTCAATCTAGTCGATGCATCGAGTCGTATGGGGCGCCTGCTAGGCGAACCCCTCAGGCAAAGTCGCGCTGCTCTAGCTGGTGCTCAGGCTCGGAACAGCTTGAGCGTCTGCACCTGGTGAGGCTTCAGGGCTATCTGAACCTTGTTGCCGTCCACAGGCAGAACGTCTCCCGGATCCTCCAACGGGTTGGTGGACTCGCAGCGGGTCAGCTCCCAAGGGCAGGTGAGCTCCGCCTCGGCCGGTTTCCCGTGCATCTCTGCCAGGCGGATCACCACGGCGTTGGAGCCATCCTCGGCCAGCTTGAGGGCCGTGACCATGACGTTTGACGGCTCACACGCCAGCATCGCCCTAGCTGGGGCCACGACCCCGTCATGGACGTCGGTGACGGCGGCCACCAGCGGCTGGTTGAACTCGACACCACGGCGGTCGCTAGCAGCCTCTCGCCAGTCGCCCGTGTGGGGATAGAGGGCATAGCTAAAGCAGTGCTCGCCCACATCCGGTAGGTTGTCGGGCTCGTAGGATGAACGCAATAACGTGATCGCCAAGGTGGTTCCCTGGGCAGAGTGGCCATACTTGCTGTCGTTGAGCAGGGTGAGGCCATACTCGCCATCGGAGATATCAGCCCAGCGCAGTGCAGGTACCTCATCGCCCGTTGGATTGCGCTCGAGGCCGGCGTAGGCCACCTCAAAGGTCGCCTTGGTTGGCCCCAGGTTCGGCTTGAAGGTTGCGCGCAGCATCGGCGCATCCACATCTTTGCCGCCGCGCTCGCGCCAATCCACCCAGCTATCGATATCGATCCGACGCAGGCCTGCATACAGACGGTAGCGCTGCACAATGGTGGACTCGCCAAAGCGACGTCGCGCCTCGACGGTGGCGCGGACAGGGCCGCGCTCAGTGATGGCCACGTCGGCTCCCTGTATCAGACTATCCACCCGCGTAATGTCGCCAATGTTCCAGGCCGACATGGGGTGAGGTTGCTCCCAGTACACCTGTAGCCGATTGATCAGGCCGGCGGTTTGCTTGCGCTCGACGCCGCGCCAGGTGCTCATCGTATCGACAACACGCTCATTCTCCAGGTCGACCAGGCTGTCGATGGCTCCCGAGCGCGGATGCACGTGCATGCTGAGGATGCCGTTGGCGAGTGTGCCGTCGTCGGCCACCGAGACGCCCGCCGAGGCTGGCTCCTGGCTGGGACAGTAGACACGGCAGCCCAGGGCGGGCATCGCCTCGGCCACAAAGAGCAGCTCGTCGCCATCGGTCTGCATCGGCAGGCGCACGCCGCGATCGTCGACCAGGGACGTGGGAACGGCCTCCAGCGATGTTCGTGGGATGCGCACGAGATCGCTGCGCTCCCACGCCAGCGGGTTCCAGACCACGATGCGCTGCCCCTCGCCAGACCCGGTATCCACGGCGCCTGCGAGCGCTTGGGCCGCCTCGTTGGCCATCTGGTCGGCATCGGCCACCACGCCGTCCAGGAGCTCAACCGCGTCGTCATAGGTCGCCCCGATGGAGCAGCCACACAGGATGTCATGGAACTGGTGGAACAGCGTGGTCTTCCAGGCCTTTGCCAGTTCGTCGTTGCGGTAGGCATAACCTGTCTGGCTGGCGGCCAGTGTCTGCAGGGTCTCGGCCGTAAGCAGCGTAGTTTCGCTGCGGCGGTTGCCGGCCTTGGTGTCACCATGGCTGGTGTAGCAGCCCTCAAAGGTGGTGTTGAGCTCGCCCTGGATCACGGGCAGCTCGACTCCAGCCTCCTCGACGGCGCTGTAAAACGCGTCTAGCGTGCTCATCTGCGCTCGAGGCAGGAACGGCGTCTCGTCTAGCCGCAGGGCCGCCTCGATATCGCGCGCGGTCGCGCCACCGCCATGGTCGCCGACGCCATACAGGTACAGCCCGCGTCGCAGGCCATGGCGGCGTGCCAGGTCCAGCGTCGGGGCCAGGACGGCGTTGGGCGTGACCACGCCGTTGTAGCCGAGAAAGTCGTTGAACGCCAACACCCGCGAGCCGTCCATTCCCTCCCACCAGAACAGGGGCTCGCCGCGCCCTGCTCGGCAGAAATAGTAGCGATCCACGCCGGCCTGCAGCAAGAGCTGTGGCAGCGTGCCCACGTGGCCAAAGGTGTCCGGCTCCCAGCAGATGCGCGGCTCCGTGCCGAACGTCTCGCGCACATAGCGGCGCGTGTGCAACAGATGGCGCGCCAGCGATTCGCCCAGCGCCATGTTGAGGTCGCCCTCTACCCAGGAGTTGGCGGTCACCTCCCAGCGTCCCTCGGCCACCCGCCGTTTGACGGCCTCCAGCACCTCTGGCGCGTTCTCGGCCATGGCTTGGTACGTCGAGGCCTGGCTCTGCGAAAAGTGAAACTCGCCATAGCGCGCCATCAGCCCGTCGGCGGCCACAAAGTCACGCTGGACAACACCCACAGTCTCATCCCAGGTCCATAGCCAGTTCATGTCGATATGAGAATGGCCAACCAGGTGGGTCACATAGCTCTTGGCGGCAGCTTGCATCGGGGCGAGGCGCTCAAGCGCCTGTTGGCAGCTGGCCCGCCAAGCCTCCCAGTTGGCGGCCGCCAGGGCATCGCGGTCAAGGAGCGCGGCAGCCTCGTTCCAGGCGGACTGCCAGGCCTCGTTCGCGTCGGCGCTCTCATAGGCCAGATAGTGCGTGAAACGGATCTGCCCCTCGAGCACATCTAGGTCCCACAACGCATCAGCCAGGGAGCTCACCCGCGCCCCGCTGGGCAAGAATAAACCAAAGCCGTCGCCGCCAAAGGCGTGGACCGCAATCTGGATCTCTTGTCCAGGGGTATAGGCATCACAGATCACCAACGGCACCGCGCGTGTATCCAGCCACGAAGGTTCGGCGCGGCGCAACTCGCCATCAACATAGACCTCGCTGTGGATGGGCACGATGAAC
>DAIRUQ010000166.1:0-3652 GCA_036803245.1 Chloroflexota bacterium
GCCCGCAGCCGGGTCTACTGGCGGACCCCCGTCTGGGGTGCCAACGCCACGGCCGCGCAGCAGATCTGGCAGGCCATGTGGCTGGGCGAGATCACCGCCGAGGAGGCCTGCAACCAGGCTTGTGCCGAGATCGATCCGGTGTTGGAAGACGCGCTGTCGCAATAGTAGGCGCCGGGTCACACTCGAATCGACGTGGGGGGCGGCGCCAAGCTGCCCCCCAGTGCGCCTCGATGGGGCGATGGTGAGCACTCCTGCTGGCGGGTTTCGCTCGGGCGTGCGCGAAAGAAAGGCATGGTAACATGCTGGCCAAAGAGCAGCGTGAAGCATGGTCGGCCCTCAGACGCGGGTCGCAACGACGCAAGCACAAGGACACCGCCCTAGGGTTCCTGCTGGTGGCGCCATGGTTGGTAGGGTTTGCGCTACTGACGGCGTGGCCCATTCTCTCTTCTCTCTACTATAGCATGACGCGGTACGGTCTGCTCAGCCAACCCAAGTGGATCGGTTTCCAGAACTATGTGCGGCTGTTTACCGGAGACAAGCTGTTCTGGCGATCTCTGGCGGTGACGTTCTACTATACCTTTACGGCGGTCCCCCTGGGACTGGTGTTCGGGCTGATGTTGGCGCTGCTGCTCAATGAGAACGTCAAGCTCCAGGGCTTTTTCCGGACGGTCTTTTACTTGCCGGCGGTCCTTTCGGGCGTGGCGGTGGCGGTGATGTGGACGTGGGTGTTCAATCCGCGCTATGGCGCCCTTAACTGGCTCTTGAGCCTGGTGGGTATCAAGGGGCCGGCGTGGCTATCTAGCCCGCAGTGGGCGCTGCCGGCTGTGGTGATCATGAGCCTGTGGGGCGTGGGTGGCGGTATGCTGATCTACCTGGGCGGGCTGCAAGGCATTCCGACGGACCTCTACGACGCCTCCAAGGTGGATGGTGCTGGCCGGCTGCAGCGTTTTGCCAACGTCACCCTGCCGATGCTCTCCCCGGTGCTGTTCTATAACCTGGTGCAGGGGATCATCGGTTCGTTCCAGGTCTTCACCCCGGCTTATGTGATGACGGGCGGCGGCCCCGCCTATGCCACCCACTTTTACGTGTTCTACCTCTACCAGAGCGCCTTTTCCTACCAGCATGGCGCCGGGGGCATGGGGTACTCGTGCGCTCTGGCTTGGATCCTGTTTGTCATCATCATGTTCTTTACATTGCTCATCCTA
Organism: Chloroflexota bacterium; assembly: GCA_036803245.1. GTDB lineage: Bacteria > Chloroflexota > Anaerolineae > UBA1429 > UBA1429 > DAIRUQ01. Next base: position 1,206 of record DAIRUQ010000166.1, read on the forward strand.
AAGTCATCGCCGGCATGGGTCTACTATGAGGGCGGGATGGGAGACTCGCGCATATGAGCCAAGCAAACGCACCAACCCGTGATCGAATCGAGCGCAGCGTCCCTCGGTATCGCGTAGGAAGCCTGAACAAGATCTCGTGGCAGGCGCTAATCTATGGCTTGCTGTTCGTCGGGACGTGCATCATGTTCGTGCCGTTAGCCTGGATGATCTCGACGTCGCTCAAGCAGACCCAGCAGATCTTTGTGTTCCCGCCCATCTGGATCCCTAACCCGGTCGAGTGGGGCAACTATCGCCAGGCGCTGACGGTGTTCCCCTTTGCATTGTACATACGCAACACGCTGATTATCGCGGGCATCGCGCTGATCTCGGCGACGTTGTCTTCTTCCATGGCGGCGTACGCCTTTGCCCGGCTAGACTGGCCCGGCCGCGACTTGCTGTTCATCTTTGTGCTCTCGACGCTGATGATCCCAGGCGTGGTGACGCTGGTACCTCAGTTCATCTTGTGGAACCGGCTGGGGTTTGTGGATACCATCGTCCCGCTGGTCGCCCAGGCGGTCTTGGGCGGCTCGCCGATCTATGTGTTCTTGTTGCGCCAGTTCTTTCGCACCATCCCGCGAGAGATGGACGAGGCGGCGCTGCTGGACGGCTGCTCCAAGCTCGGCATCCTATGGCGGGTGGTGTTGCCGCTCTCCAAAGAGGCCTTGGGCATCGTGGCCATCTTTTCGTTCCTGTTCCATTGGAACGACTTTATGGGGCCGCTGATCTATCTGAACTCGGCCGAGAAGCGCACCTTGGCCCTAGGGTTGAGCGCCTTTCGCGCCTCTGAGGGCGGTGTGCAGCCAGCCTGGAACTTGCTGATGGCGGTGTCGCTGGTGGCAATGGTACCGCCGATCACGGTGTTCTTCCTGGCGCAGCGGCACTTTATCCAGGGTATCACCATCACGGGGGTCAAGGGATAGCATCACCCGCGGAAACGGCTTCGCCCGATCTGCGACCAAGGTAAGGAGTCATGAACATGTCCAAGAGCCGCAAGCGAGCGTCCAAACGCACTCATGTCAGCGGGGTCTTTCCTCATCTGGCGGTGCTGGCCGAGCACAAACCGCGCAGCGAGACCGGCATCGGCGCGCTGATGCCCTGGGCCGATCGGCTGTGGTTCATCACCTATCCCGCCAATCCGCGCTATGGGCGAGGACACGGGCTCTTTGCCATCGATCAGAACTTGCGCATGGAAAAGCACCCCGCCAGCGTGGTGGGCACCTATGCCAACCGCATCATCCATGGGCCTACCGATCAGTTGATCATCGGCCCGCATCTGATCGATATCCAGGGCAATGTGCGGACCATCGACGCGTTGGTGCCCCACCGTCTGACGGCTACCATGACGCACCTGACCGATCCGGATAACAAGGTCTACTTTCTGACCATGGAGTCGCTGCTGTTCGAAGCCGACGTGAACACGCTAGAGACCGAGCTGCTATGTGACCTCAACATAGAGCTGGGCATGCAGTCGGTCGAGCATCCCCACTTTAAGGGGGGATACACGGGGCACGGGCGCGTGGTGGTGGCCAACAACACCTACACCAACACCGATTTTGTGAACGGCCCCACCCAAGGCCGCCTGGCCGAGTGGGACGGCGAGACCTGGACCATCCTAGAGACCTGCCAGTTCAACGAGGTCACCGGCCGCACCTCTATCGGGGATGCGATCCTGGCTACGGGCGCTGACAACGCATCGGCCATCCTGAAAGTGTTCACCGACGGGCGCTGGAGCAGCTACCGTCTGCCCAAAGCGACCCACACGCAGGATCACTCTTGGACTACCGAGTGGCCGCGAATCCGCGAGGTGGAATCCGAGCGCTGGCTGATGAACTGCAGCGGCATGTTCTACGAGCTGCCGGCCATGCAGTATGGCGGCAAGGTGTGGGGCGTGCGACCTATCTCGACGCATCTGCGCATCATCGGCGATTTCTGCTCGTGGCTGGGCATGCTGGTGCTGGCCGGCGACCAGACGACGCCGATCATGGACGCCAACCCGTTCGTGGGGCAGCCGCAGGCCAACCTCTGGTTTGGCAAGACCGACGATCTGTGGCGGTTCGGCAAGCCGACGGGGTGGGGCGGCCCCTGGCGCGAGCAGCCCGTCGAGGCGGGTGTGCCGTCGGACCCGTACCTGATGACGGGCTTTGAGCACAAGGTTCTGCACCTTTCGCACGATGCCGACCAAGGGGTGGCGTTCACCCTCGAAGTGGATTTCTTGGGCACGCAGGCTTGGCGTACCTATGAGGTGATCAAAGTGCCGGCGCGGGGCTATGCCTACCACACCTTCCCGCCGGGCTTTTCGGCTCACTGGCTGCGCGTGATCGCGGATGCGGACTGTGTGGCGACGGCGTACCTGCACTATACCTGACCCACAGACTGCACTGGGGCGCTCGGAAGCAGCATGGCCGAGC
>DAIRUQ010000167.1:0-3587 GCA_036803245.1 Chloroflexota bacterium
GAATCCCATGGCCGCGCCGGCCATGGTCAGCCCCGCGTCCGGCCCGCCGGCCCGGACCACCGTGCCCAGGCCAACGGTCAACGTGCGCATCTCAGCCTTGGACGTGATGATCATGGGGTAGAGGAACTCGTTCCACTGCGCCATGAAGCGGATGATCGTCAGCGTGGCCAGGGACGGCCCAAGCTGAGGCAGCAACACGTTCCAGTAGATACGGAACGTGCTGGCCCCGTCGATGAGGGCGGCATCGTCATAGTCACGGGGGATGCCCAGGTAGGACTGGCGCAGCATAAAGGTGCCAAAGGCCGATGCGAACCACGGACCGATCAGCGCCCAGTACGTGTTGATCAGCTTTAACTGCGACAGGATGATGTAGACGGGCACAATGCGCGCGCTCTCGGGGACCATCAAGATGCCCATCAGCAGCATAAAGATCAGGTTCTTGCCGATAAAGTCGCCGCGCGAAAAAGCATAGGCCGCCAACGACGAGGTCAGCACCGTCGAGCAGGTGCCGACGGTGGTCACATACATGCTGTTCAGCAGCCAGCGCAACACCTTTGTCTGCCGGATCAACGTGGCAAAGTTGTCCAGCGTGAACTGCCGTGGATCGATCGGCAGCGGGAACACGATGGCGACCATGTTCCTCTGCAGTGACACCAGTAGCATGATGACAAAGGGGGCGACGGTAGAGATGGCGAGCAACACCAGCAGCCCCATCACCACCGATCGCTGGACCAGGGCCAGCCTACGCTGCCAGGCCACGCGCCCCGAGCGCGCGCTCCGTCGCCTGACCCCCATACTCACATTGGCGCTCATCTGCGTCTCCATCCCTCTATGGTCAGGTCCAGCACTAGTAGAGGCCCACGTCGAACTTGAGGAACTTGCCCTGCGCGATCGTTACCGCCAGGATCATCAAAAAGAGCACGATGGAGATCGCCGAGGCATAGCCCATGCGGCCAAAGTTAAAGGCCTGGCTGTAGAGATAGTAGACGAGCGTCGTGGTGGAATACACAGGACCGCCGCCGGTCATGACAAAGATCGAGCCGAACACCTGCAAGGCGTGCATCGTGGTGATGATCAACACAAAGGCCGCCGTGGGCCGCAGCATGGGCAGCGTAATGTACCAGTGCAGCTTCCACCCCGAGGCGCCGTCCACCGAGGCCGCATCGTACATCTCGGCCGGCACGCCCTGGAGCCCTGCCAGCCAGATGACCATGAAATACCCAAATTCCTGCCAGACCGCTACACCAACCAGGCTTGGCAGCGCCAGCGTGACGCTCACCAACCAGTCCTGGGGTGGAATCCCAAACCGCCCGATGAGCCAGTTGATCGGTCCGTGATGTTGGGATACTCGCGGTTGAACGCGGCGTTCAGCGGATCAAAGATTATGGCGAGATCGTCCTCGGTGTTCGGGTAGGACCAGACAACGACTTTGCCCTCGAGCGGGGCCGGCGCTACGGCCGTGATCTCTTTTTCGACAACCTTTTCGATGACTTCCGGCGTGCCCTGGACGATCACCTCTTCCTTCACGACTTGCGTGATGACCTTCTCAACTTCGACGATCTTGGGCTGGCAGGCGGCCGCGAGCAGGCCAGTGCCCGCTGCTGCGGCGCCCCGTAGGAAAACGCGTCGTGATAGCAAACCTGAACTCATGTTCCTCCCCTCCTCTTCGGACTGCTAGAAGCGAACGGCCCGCCCCTCGACGGCCCTCTCCCCGGTGCCTTCCGGCGAGCAGTGTTGGCGCTCCCTGCTCCCTACGCTATACTAGCAGTGTCGGAAGAGAGACTCTATACTTTCACTGACACGCTGGTGACCGCAAGTGGACAGGATGGTGACCAGCCCATCGGAGCACGCGTCAATGGAATGGGCCGAGTTCCATGATCTGCTAAAAGATGCGCTGGCCAACCTCTATGACTTTGCCTATCTGCGTGGACACCCCCTGGTCGACGAGTTGGCCCCGGACGAGACCATGGCGACCCCCGCGCGGGTCAGTCTGCTGCGCGATTCCATTACGGAGGCGATCGAACTGCTGGCGCCGGCCGAACGCGTCCCGCGTTCGGCCAAGGAATGGCGCCCCTACCTGGCGTTGCGCCACGCCTACATCGAGTACCTGACACCTGAGGAGGTCCGGGCCCGGCTTGGCCTCGGCGAGCGCCAGGTGATGCGCGAGCGTCTCCGCGGCATCGAGACGGTGGCCAGGATACTGTGGGAGCGTTCACGAGCGGCCAGCGTCGCGCCCATCAGGCACGAGCCGCCCCAGGGCGACGTCACGTCCGTCGACCACGAACTCGTCGATCTCGGCCTGGAACGTGAACTCCTCTCACCCGCCGACCTGCTGACCTATGCCGTGTCGTCGGTGCAGCCATTGGCCGAGCAGCACGGCGTAGCCATCCAAGTGACCCTGGAGCACGAGGAGCCTTTGCAGGTCGATCGGACGCTGCTGCGCCAAGCGCTGATCGCCGCGCTCGGCATGGCTATTCATCGCGCGGCGGCAAGTCTAGTCGATCTGGCGCTGCGCGTGGATGAGCAGACCCTCCTCGTGGCCGTGACATGGGACGATGGGCAAAGCGCCGAACTCGGTTCCACCTGGATGACGCTGCAATCCCTGGTCTCCGCGCAGATGGGTTCCACCTCACTCAGCCGAGCCAAAGAGCGCGCTACGATAGAGATTCGCGTGCCGGTCGGGCCGCCCGCCACCATCCTCGCCGTCGATGACAATGAGAGTTCGCTTCACTTGCTGGAGCGCCTCCTGACGACCGCCGGGTACCACGTGCGAACGGCGACCGACGGGCAGGAGGGCCTGGACGTCGCGATGGCCACGAGGCCGTCGCTGGTGCTGCTCGATGTCATGATGCGCGGCATGGATGGCTGGGAGGTGCTTCTCAAGCTCAAGGCCATGCCCGAGACGCGCCATATCCCCGTCGTCGTCTGCAGCGTGCTTCCGGAGCGCGACCTGGCCCTGTCCCTCGGCGCCTCCGGCTTTGCGCAAAAGCCTCTCCGCCGCCTCGAGCTGATGGCCACCATCAGGACCTGTCTGACCGCCAAGCATAGCTCGGCTTGAGCGCGTCCAGGAGCGCCCCCGTCGCGGCGAGCCATTCGGCGGCGCTCAGTCCCTCGCGCTTCTCGGCACTCAGGCTCACGACGTGAGGCACATCCATCGACCGCTCGGGGGCGGTCGCGTCCCCTGCGGTAACCATGATCACCGGGATGTGGCCGGTGGCGGGGCTGGCACCCACGCGCTCCAGCACCTCCATGCCGCCCACTTCGGGCATCAACAGGTCGAGCAGTATCAGGTCGGGCGGGTCCGCGGCGATCGCCGCCAGGGCATCCTCACCGCCGTACGCCTCGCGCACCTCGAACGAGCGCTCGGCCGCGAGCAGCATGCTGCGGAGCAACTGCACCGCCCCGGGATCATCGTCCACCACCAGGATCGAACGCGCATCGGGGGCCAGGCGTGCGACGATCTGCAGCAGCGTCTGCCGATCCACCGGCTTGGTGAGCCACGTCACACGCTGTAACGCCGCCGACCTCCCATCGGGCGGGTGCAGATGGCATGAGATGACCGGGATGGCCCGACCGGGGTTGTCCCG
>DAIRUQ010000168.1:0-3541 GCA_036803245.1 Chloroflexota bacterium
GTGGCGGCGATCCTTGAGGGCGTTTTCGAGATATCTGAAGAGCTCAACATCACCCATCGTGCCTTCTTTGGGCTGCGCGACGCCGACAGCAGCGAGCAAGGCCTCAGGTTCGGGCTCTTGTACGACGACTACCGCCCCAAGCCCGCATTCGCCGTATACGCGAGCTGGATCCGGCAACATGCGCCCTCGCTCTGGTCTCAGCACCGGGGCCGGGCTGCCGCAACCCCCAAGCGCAAGAGCAGAGCCTACGGCGAGAAGGGGAGCGCATCACAGCTATGATGGCAGAGCTAGACGACTCGCTGCAGCGGTTCTTTGCCAGGTGCCCGCAGGCTATGCCGCTCTACCAGCGATTGGCGGAACTTGTGCAGCAAGCGATCCCACCCACGACTGTCAAAGTCCAGCGCTCCCAGATCGCGCTGACCGCGCCCAAGAGCTTTGCCTATGTCTGGTTGCCGATCCGCACAATCAGGGGCCGACCAGAGACCTACATCATCGTGACTTTTGGTCTCCGCCGCCGCCTGGAAAGCCCCCGCATCGTCGAGGCCGTCGAGCCTTATCCAGGACGCTGGACCCATCACGTCATCGTCAGCCACCCGGAAGAGGTCGACGACGAGCTGTTGGGCTGGATCCAGCTCGCCTACGTCTCGATCCATACAGATCAGCCATCTAGCGAGACCCAGATCTAGGTTCTCCACAATCGCCCGCGTCTTCATGTGACTCTTACGCAACTCGGGTGTATAATGATTTTCAATAGCCAAAGGAGGCACTTTCGTGGATATCTCACAACTCATTTCGGGAAACTTGGGTGACAGCGGCATCCTGAACCAACTCGGACAGTCGGTTGGCGCCAACCCGAACCAAGTCCAGCAGCTGATGCAGTTGGGACTGCCGACGCTGACCCAAGCGTTGGCGCAGAACGCCAGCACGCCCGCCGGGGCCCAGTCCCTGGCCAACGCTCTCGACCAACACCAGGACGAGCCGGTCGACAACCTCGCTAGCTTTTTCCAGAACGTCGACACGGCCGACGGTGCCAAGATTCTCCAGCATGTCTTTGGGGGCAGCACGGCCCAGGTGCAGTCAAACCTGGCGCAGCAGACCGGCCTTCAGACCAACCAGGTCTCGGGGCTGCTGGCCCAACTGGCACCCCTCTTGCTGGGCGTCTTGGGCAAGCAGAAAAAGGAACAGCATCTTGACTCGTCGGGTGTCGCCGGGCTGCTCGGCAGCTTGATGGGCCAGACCGGGAATAGCAGCGCCATGACGATGGCCACCCAGATGCTGGACAGCAACAAGAATGGCAGCATCCTTGACGAGATCGGCGGCTTCCTGGGACGGCTGTTCGGCAAGCGATAGCGAGGTCGCCGGTTCGGTGGGGGCAACGCTGTCGAGAACCGGACCGCGCTGCGCGGCAACACGCACGACGATGCCGCGCGCCATGGCTCGCTAGCTCGAGCCTGCCCAGGTGGGCATGCACGAGCCTTCTCTGGGAGTGCCTCGCGTTTGGAGTCCAGCATGCCGTGTGCTATAATCTCTGCTGGACGAGATATTGTGTGAAGAGGGTGAACCACATGGCTTTGACCAAGCGTGAAAAGAACACCGTGGTGGAGGATTTCCACCGGCACGAGACCGATACCGGCTCGCCGGAGGTTCAGATCGCCCTATTGAGCAAGCGAATCGCGAGGCTGACGGAGCATCTCAAGGAGCACAAGGGCGACGAGCATTCGCGCCGCGGTCTGATCAAGCTGGTTGGCCAGCGCCGACGGCATCTGAGCTATCTCCGTCGTGAGGACGAGGAACGCTACCGAGAGATCGTTGGCCGCCTCGGGCTCCGCCGCTAGCGAGATCGGTGGTCCTCAGCAACATGGTCGGGTGAAATAGGTGGAACCCGTTTCCACCTATTCGTCTTTTTTGGAGGCGAGCATCGGGCTCGCCGAGCGCTCACGAGGTGGCGGTCGAGTTGCGCAGGAATTGGGGCATGCGCCTCAGATGGCATGCGGCCCATGCCCCAGTCCCTGACGATTCGATCGCCCTCCTCGGAGCAAACCCCAGGAGGGTGTAACGTGTACGATCCAAGACAGTTTACGGCCAAGCTCGGCGATCAAGAGATCATCGTCGAGACGGGCCGCCTCGCCTTTCAGGCTGGCGGCGCGGTAACGGTGCGACAGGGCGACTCGATGGTGCTAGTCACCGCCACGGCGGCCAAAGAGCCGCGTCCAGGCGTTGACTTTTTTCCTCTGACGGTGGACGTCGAGGAGAGGCGCGCTTCCGCTGGCAAGATCCCTGGTGGCTTTTTCAAGCGTGAGGGACGTCCCTCCACCGAGGCCATCCTGCTTTGCCGCCTCATCGACCGCCCCCTACGCCCGCTGTTCCCCGACGGGTACCGCAATGACGTCCAGGTGGTGGTGACGCCGCTCTCGGCAGACACCGAACACCACATCGACATCATCTCCATGATCGGCGCCTCGGCGGCTCTGTCCATCTCGGATATCCCCTTTGGCGGGCCCATCGGTGCGGTGCGCGTTGGCTATGCCAACGGCGAGTACCTGATCCACCCCGACGCCGCTCAGGTGGCCACCAGCGAGCTAGACCTCGTCCTGGCAGGCTCGGAGGACTCGGTCTTGATGATCGAGGTGGGCGCCAACGAGGTCTCCGAGGATATCCTCCTCGAGGCTATGCGCCGCGGCCATGCGGCCATCCAGGACGTGATCGCCATGCAAAAGCGTATGGCGGCCAGCGTGGGCAAGCCCAAGAACGAGGGCGTCCGCGTGCTACTCGATTCCGAGCTGCTCGCCCAGGTGGATTCGCTTGCGAGCGACCGCGTCAGGGAGCTGGTAGCCGCCAGCATGAGCCGCGAGGATCGTCGCCAGGCCGAAGAAAAGCTCCTAACCGAGGTGCTCGCAGAGCTGGGCGATGACGTCGAGAAATCCGACGCCAAAGAGGCATTCGAAACGGTCTTTAAGAAGGCGATGCGCCGTCACATCCTTGATTCGGGCATTCGCGTGGATGGCCGTGATCTGCACACCATCCGCGAGCTGCGCGCCGAGGTCGGTCTACTGCCTCGCACCCATGGGTCAGGGCTGTTTAGCCGCGGTGAGACCCAAGCGCTCACCACCGTCACCCTGGGCACGGCATCGGACGAGCAAGAGATCGAGTATCTGGTGGGTAGCGAGGGATCGCGCCGCTACATCCACCACTATAACTTTCCTCCGTACAGCACAGGCGAGGCCTACCCCATTCGCGGGCCGCGCCGTCGGTCGATCGGGCACGGCGCCCTGGCCGAGCGCGCCCTCGAGTACATGATCCCGCCCGAGGAAGAGTTCCCCTACACCATCCGTGCGGTCTCTGAGGTGCTCTCGTCCAACGGGTCCACCTCCATGGCCAGCACCTGCGCCTCGACCTTGGCGCTGATGGACGCTGGCGTGCCGATCAAGCGACCCGTCGCTGGCATCGCCATGGGCGTCATCACCGAAAATGAAAAGTGGGCCGTGCTCACCGACATCCAGGGCCTCGAGGACCATCTCGGCGACATGGATTTCAAGGTGGC
>DAIRUQ010000169.1:0-3480 GCA_036803245.1 Chloroflexota bacterium
GTGCTACGGGACGGATGCCGCGCAGCCCGCCCGTTCCGGCCCCGCGGATCAGACGCCACAGTACCGTCTCCACCTGGTCGTCGGCGTGGTGCGCCAGGGCGATGACACGACAACCATGTTGCCGGGCCACCTCGGCCAGGTAGCCGTAGCGGGCCCGGCGCGCGGCAACCTCTAGCGAGCCCCCCTCTCGAGAGGCCAAGGTCGGCACATCGTGGCGCCTCGTATAGCAGGGCACCCCCCACTCTCTACAGATGCGCTGGACCGCGTTCGCCTCGTCGGCGCTGCTCGGGCGTATGCCATGGTCCATGTGGGCCGCCGAAAGCTCCAGCCGCAGAGGCTCCCGCCTGGTCCATAGCAGGTGCGCCAGGCAGAGCGAATCCGGCCCGCCCGAAAGCGCCACCAGCAGCCGCCCACCATCGCCCAGGCCCACACGGGCCAGCAAAGCGGCTAGGTGCGCGTCCCAATCTTGCGATGGCAGATCCATCTTTCCTCCAGCAGCCATTCTAGGCCGAGAGGAAGGCCACCTCAAGAGGAGGCTGCGCGCTAGCGCCGAACCAAGGGCAGATGGCTCCTGGGCCGCCCTCTAACGTCGAGTTCGACGGTAAAGGTGTGCGTCAGCGGCGGAGCAGGCGGCTGACAACCACCGTCCGGCAACCCCACCAGGCTCACCTGGGCACCATGACGCCCGACGCCGAGCTCGGTGGCATCCAAGCGCAGCGTCACATCCACCACACCCTGCCCCGACGAGGGCGTGATGCTCAACCAGGGCGCTTCGACCCGTAGCTCCCACGTATCGCCGCAGAGGCGGTCGTTGGCCACATACCCCTGAATGTCGCGCACCAGCGCGTCCTGACTCACCAGGTAGAGCCCGGCCAGATCGGTATGCAGAAACGAGACCGCGTCGTCACGAGTGTTAGCCGCCCAGAGCATCCGGGCGTCATGCGTAACCTCGTGTTCGGTGGGCGTATCGCCAAGGCAGCTCATCTCTACCACGCTAGACACGCAGTCTACGGAGGGGATGCTCACGCCTGTGAATCCCGAGTGAATGTGCGCACTGTCGATCCAGTTGATGGTCCTCTGGGGGTCTGACGCCACCCATCCGACATCTGGGTAGTAGACCTCGATCCAGGCTTGCCACAGGTTGGCGCGTTCGCCCCAGTCCCATTCCATGACCTGCCCGGGCAGAACGATGCCAGACACAGTCCGCGCCGGAACGCCAGCCGCTCGCAACAACGCACAGCTAAGGCTACTAAACCCAAAAGACGTGGCCTCACCGGAGGCCAGGACACTGAGGGCATCGTTCGCGGTGCAAGTAGGCACCAGCTGGGTGTGGGCCCGCACCCACGCCAGGATCTCGGTCACGGCCTCGGTCTGGCTCGCCGCATCCTGCACTAGCTTCCCGGCCTCGTCCACCATAACCTGCTCATCGGACTGGATCCAACCAGGCTGGGGGAGGAGCTCCATTCGCACCTCCGGTGGCAGGCTAGCTGGGTCCAGCAGCGGATAGGGGGCGTCGCTATCGAGCTCGCTGCGGGTCACCACCTGCACCAGGGTATAGCCGGGCTGATGGTCATCCACAGTCTGGGAAAAGTTCACCGCTGCATAGGGATCTACGTCGCCCATGGGCAGCTTGGGGGTGATGCGGTAGGTCGAGGTCATGACGCCGGTATAGGTTCGGATCACGAGGTGCTCTTGTTCGGCCGGCGCCACGAAAGGGGCGACAGACGGACCAACCGGAGCCGCTGCCCGCACCTCGGGGGGCGAAAGCCCACCCTCGCCAGACAGAGCAGCGACGAAGGCCACGCAGACCAGACCAAGGCCAGACAGCAAGAAGAGGAGCCGCTCTCGGGCGTCGCGGAGCGAGGACGTCCGAAAGGTACGCAGGTTCGTCACGCCGAGCAAGCGCCGACCCACCTGGCTCCTCTTCAGTGGGGACATGGCTACGATCTGCTCATGCCCAACGTCTACAGCATACATCCTGACACAGTGAACTACGTTAAGGAGGGGTGAAAACCAGCGCATCGACACACCTCCCGACGAAAAAAGGAGCGCCGGCCGTCAGGCGCCAACGCTCCCAAGACACATGACGGGATCAGATCACGACAGGCCGCGGATCACGCCATTCTCGTCCATATCGATATCCATAAAGACGGGCCGTCGCGGCAGACCCGGCATCGTCTTCATCTCACCGCAGAGCGGGTAGAGGAATCCGGCGCCGGCGCTGGCACGGATGTCACGGATCGGCAGGCGCCAACCCGTGGGCACGCCCTTGAGAGCCGGATCATGGCTGAGCGACAGATGGGTCTTGGCCATGCAGATCGGCAGGTTGTCATAGCCAAAGGACGTGTACTGCTTGATCTTGGCCTCGGCCTCTGGCAGGTAATCCACGCCATCGGCGCCATAGACCTTGGTAGCGATGGTCTCGATCTTGTCCTTGATGGACGACTCGAGCGGGTACAGGAACTTGAAGTCGCTGGGCTTTTCGCAGGCAGCCATCACGGCCTCGGCCAGCTCGCGCGCGCCAGCGCCACCTTTGGCCCAGTGCTCAGTCGGCACGGCATCCTCGGCACCAGCCTCCTGGGCGATCTTGCGCACCAGTTCGATCTCGGCGTCGGTATCCGGGGTGAAGCGGTTGATCGCCACCACCACCGGCACGCCGTACTGCCGCGCAATGCGGATGTGCGCCTTGAGGTTCTCGCACCCCTTTTCGAGGTACTCGAGATTCTCCTCTGTCAGTTCCTTGGGGAGCGGCTTGCCCGCCACCACGCGCCCGAGCCCACCGTGCATCTTGAGCGCGCGCACCGTGGCCACCAGGACGACGCAGTTCGGGATCAGGCCAGTGGTGCGGCACTTTATGTCAAAGAACTTTTCCATGCCGATATCGGCGCCAAAGCCGGACTCGGTCACCACATAGTCCGCCAGCTTGACAGCAATCTGATCGGCGATTGCTGACGAGTTGCCGTGGGCAATGTTGGCAAACGGTCCTGCGTGCACAAACGCGGGCGTCTTTTCCAGCGTCTGCATCAGGTTCGGCATCAGAGCGTCGCGCATGAGCACAGCCATGGCCCCGGCCACGCCTAGATCCTCGGTGGTCACTGGGTTCCCGCTATTGTCGGTCGCCATGACCATACGGCCCAGGCGCTCCCGCAGGTCGCCCCAGCTCGTCGCCAAAGCCAGGATCGCCATGACCTCGCTGGCGACAGTAATGTCGAACCCCGTCTCGCGGATGACGCCGTTGCGCGCGTCGCCCAAGCCGATGATGATCTCACGCATAGCGGCGTCTTCAACGTCCACCACGCGGTTGGCCATGACAGAGTAGGGATCGATGTCCAAGCGGCGCAGGTCGATCCGCTCGAGCGCCTTGTCGCTCAGCCGGCGCTCATGCATCATGCGGCTGTCGGTGGCCGCTACGGCCAGGTTATGCGCCACGCCAACAGCGTGAATATCGCCGGTGAAATGGAGGTTGAAATCCTCCATCGG
>DAIRUQ010000170.1:0-3474 GCA_036803245.1 Chloroflexota bacterium
GGAAAAGCAGAACGCCCCCCACGAGTCATTCGTGAGAGGCGTCGCATGCCCCCACGGGAATTCGAATCCCGGTCGCAGCCTTGAAAGGGCTGTGTCCTAGGCCTCTAGACGATGGGGGCTCCATCCGAGCGGTCAGATTCTACCATCGGCACCTGGGGCGGTCAAATCACTGGCCCACCGAGCCAGCACCGTGCGCACCTGCTCCACGTCCGGCGGGCAACCGGGGCAGAACGCAATATCGCTCTCGGCCACCAACCCCACCGTCGCCGCCCGCCTGACCGCCATGGCCGCATAGCGCTCCATGCAGTCTCCCACCATCAGCTCCTTGTGGCGCACACCGTGGATCGCGGTCTCGCCCCGATGCACCTCGTCGGCGGCCGCCGTCACTCGCAACGCCCGCAGCAGTGCCTCAGGCAGGCCGCCCATCGCCGCCGCGGCGACCTCTCGGCACTGTTGACAGACCACGCCGGCATCCACCAGGGCGCCCACCAGCTCAGCCGTGGTCGCCGGGCAACCCGGCACGTGAACCTCGGCCGCGCCAGCAGCCAAGGCGCAATCGCCCACGGTGCAACGAACCTCACCTTTGGGAAGCTGTCCTCGTCCCCCGTAGACCACCTCCACCGGCGACCGCAGAGCCCGTCCCGGGAACCGGCGCAACCCCATCACCGCGGGCATGCGACAGCCGCTGCAAGCCCCCAGATCATGCAAGCGAACCCGCTCCAGTTCCTCGCCCACTTCTTCGCCCGGCCAGAGAAAGGGGCGCCGACGGATCGCCAATCCATCCCCGACCACCTGGATGCGCGCCAAGCTCCCAACGCCGACCCCATGCTGGGCCGACCAGGTATGGTAGCGCGCCGGGAGGTCCAGGCCCATCGCCGCACGCGCCACCGTATCGACGGCCACCGGGTCGCACCCAGCCAGCATCATCCGAGCGCCGGCCGGATGGTCAAAGCGGGTGCCGCCCGCCTCGCCCTCGGCGCCGTCATAGCCATCCACTACCGCCAGGTCTGGCTTGCGGATGGCGTTGATCGCCACCAAGCTCTCCTCCAGCGCGCTCCGTCGGTGAATCTCACTGCGGACGGTCTGCGGCGTCAACGCAAAGCTGTTCTTGAGCGCCACGGTATAGTCCAGGCTGATATGCGTCTTGAGGCAGGGCACGGTGATAAAGACATCGGCGTCCAGCACCAGCTCCGCCAACGGGATCGGCTCGCCATACAGCCCGGTGGGATCCGGCATCTCGCGGTGGGGGCCGGCGTCCAAGTTCCAGAGCTCCACGCCGGTTCGCGCGGCCATCTCTCGCCAGCCACCCGTAGGGAATGCAGTCGCGTGGGTGGTGCCAAAGGCGCCCGTACCCTCGGCCACCACCACCCGCCCGGGCCTCTGGCGCTGCACCGCGGCCACCAGCGCCTCCACCAGCACCAGATGGGTGGTGCCACCGCTCTCTTCCGGGGCGTTGGCGGTAATGTTCGGCTTGATCACCACCGTGCTCCCCGGACGGACCAACGCCCCGAGCCCGCCGATATCGGCCAGGCACCGGTCGAGCACCTCCGCCGTTGCGTCAAGCTTGTCCCAGCGCCGCAGCGTTACCATGGTATCACACGTCAACCTTCGAGCGTGAGCGCCTTCCGCGGTCTGCCTGGCCATCACGCCTACCTTTCCTCTGACCCGTCGGTTCTGTCCTGGCGCCAGCGCTCCCAGTGCACCCGAGCCTCGTCGTACTGGGTGCGGGGAGGCTTGGTCTCGGCCGGGTACCCCACATACACCAGCCCCACCGGTCGCACGTGTCGCGGCAACCCCAGCTCCTTGGTGACACCCTTGACAAAGGGCGGCACGGGGTGCACGCCGATCCACACGGCGCCCAGCCCCATCCCATGCGCCGCCAGCAGGATGTTCTGGATGGCGGCGCTGCAGTCTTCCACGTAGAAATCGCGGGCCGGCGGCGGATAGGTGCGGCGCATGTTGCCACACACCACAATGGCCGCTGGCGCCGTGTATCGCCCAAAGATCAGCGTTCGCCGCAGGCGAGCCAGCAGATCCCCGTCGGTCACCACCACAAACTCCCATGGCTTGCGGTTGGAGGCCGACGGCGCCGCCATGGCGGCACGGAGCAGCTGGTCAAGCTGCTCCGTCTCTACCGGTTGCTCCCGGAAGCGACGGATGCTCCGCCGCCCCAGGATCTGTTCCATGATCTCACTCACCGTTGGCTATTACAGCCACTGGCGAAGGAACGCCAGCTTTTCGCGGAACTGGAAACTTCCGCCGCCTTCGTGGTTGTTGAACGGGTAGACCCGGATTTCCTTCTCGCCCGCCCAGTGGTTATAGGCCGCATAAACGGTTGACGGAGGGCAGGTGGTATCCATCAGCCCCACCGAAAAGAGCGCTCGTGCCTTGGCCCGCGCCGCCAGGTTCACGCCGTCAAAGTAGGACAGCGTACGGAATACCTGATCGATATGGTCCCGCTGCGTGTGGCAATAGGCCGTGATCTCACCATAGGGCATCGAGTCGACGATCTCGGTGGCCCGCCGAAAATGGCACAGGAAAGGCACGTCGGGCATGGCCAGCTTGGGGACGTCCGACAGGGCCGCCGCCGCGATGGTGATGCCGCCGCCCTGGCTGCTGCCAGCCACAGCGATGCGCGAGGCGTCCACTCTGGGGTGCGATACCGCCGCCTCGATGGCCCGCACCGCGTCGGTATACACCCGACGATAGTAGTAGTCGTATGGATCCTGAATACCCCGCGTCATGAAACCGCTGACCTGGGGGCCGGCGCCGCGCGGGGCGTTGTCGGGCGTGGCGCCATGGCTCCAGCCAGTACCTTGCCCACGGGTGTCCATCACCAGCGTGGCATAGCCGGCAGAGGGGTAGAGGGTGTGATCAAAATGGAACCCCCGCCCACCGCCATAGCCGATATAGTTGACCACGCACGGCAAGCGACCGTCGCTCCCCCGCGGGACCACGAACCATCCCTTGATCGGCTGGCCACCCCACCCGTGGAACGTCACGTCGTACGCGTCCACCAGCTCCAGCGCGGGCTCTGCTGGCTCAAAGGTGGCATTCAGTGGGAACTCGCGCGCTTCGCCCAGCGTCTCGGCCCAGAACGCGTCAAAATCGCCGGGCTCCTCTCTCTCGGGCCGGTAGACGGCCAGCTTTTCGGGAGCAAAGTCGAAACGTGCCATGATGGATACTCCTTGCGCCGCAACCGGCGCTGGTTTGGGACCATGTGCCCGCTGCACACGGTCAAGCGGTAGATGGTTACGTGCGGATGTGCAGCAAGTGAGGTGGAGCCGCCACTAGCTCCTGCCTTACGCTGATCTCATAGTTCAGATTCGACCCTGTGGCCACCTTCTCAAGTTCACAATAGTAGTCGGCACCGCTCATGCAGCCAAACGCAGCGGCCACCGAACCTAGGTTGACTATGGCCAAGCCTAGTCCAAGGCGACGGTCAAAACCACAAAGCCCGGCACCGCGGTCTCT
>DAIRUQ010000171.1:0-3403 GCA_036803245.1 Chloroflexota bacterium
ACTCGGCGCCACACATGCGAAAGAGCGGCCCAGCGCCCTGCTCCAGCAGCGAGGCAGTCACGTCCAACATGCGCTCCAGCGCCCAGTCCAGCAGGGCGCGCAGCCGAACGCGGTCAAAGGCCACCAGCTCCAGCAGGGCCTGAAACTCCATAAAGGCGCCGGCTGCGCCGATGGGGTCGCCGATATCGACCAGGGGAATCCCCTCCTCGCCCACCAGAGCCTGGATCTCGCGCACGCGCCGGATATCGGCGGTGGCAGGCCGGTAGGGCAACGACAGCAGTCGATCGACGTCCTCCGGCCCCTTGAGCAAGTACTCGGTAGTCCAGGTAGTATAGGTGGCGGGATCCCGGCGGGTGGTGGTCTGCAGCGTGCCGCGCGGCGTGCGCACCCGCGTGACCGTGACGGTGCTAGCGCCCTCCGGATAGCTCTCGCGACTCACCAGGTCGTCGTCGCCCGCGGTCATCAAAAAGCCCAGCCGGCCTGGGACGCCCCCGCCGCAAAAGACCATGTTGTCTAGCCGTTCGCGGGCAGCCCGACGGATCGGCCCATAGGAGGGATGATCGGGGCAGGCGACGCTGGTAAATCCATCGATCTCATAGAGTGAAACGGGCACGCGGTCGGTGGGCTCGCCTCGTAGCGTGGCGAACAGACGTTGGCGGGGCGTCATGGCCATGGTGGGCATCCTTTCGAGCTAGCGACGTCGGTCGGCCCGGCAGGTCCATTCTGGACGTTAGGGCCGGCGTCGTCAATCCATAAAAGAGTAGGGCGGCCCCAGGCCGCCCCCACTCGTTGGTGTCCATCCTGCCTATAGCGTTGTGCTTGATGCGACCCGGCCGAGGACGTTACTCGTCCTCATCCTCCTCCGGTTCGTCATCATCCCAGTCGTCGTCATCCCAGTCTTCGTCGTCGTCCCACTCTTCTTCGTCGTCGTCCCAATCCTCGTCCTCGTCCTCATCGTCCCAGTCGTCCTCGTCATCGTCCCAGCTCGCGCTGGAGATGACCCAGTCCAGCTCGACCGGGTGCGACTCGACGATTTCGAGCTCGGTACGGCAAGCGGGACAGTGCAGCCGGACGCCGACCTTGGGCTCGCCTCCGATGCGGATGGCACGGCCACAGTCGGGACAATGCGCGATTGCCATAGCTCCTCCGTCTCCCAGATCCATACCGACGGCCCTCTGCCGTCATCGCGCGTGACTATACAGCAGCCCCATGTAACTGGTGTGCGAAAATCGTTCCAATAAG
Source organism: Chloroflexota bacterium (assembly GCA_036803245.1). Taxonomy (GTDB): domain Bacteria; phylum Chloroflexota; class Anaerolineae; order UBA1429; family UBA1429; genus DAIRUQ01. The sequence goes on from DAIRUQ010000171.1 coordinate 1,243, forward strand.
CGTATCAAAAAGCCGATCTCATGTAAGATACTACACAGGCGTGGGTACGCCAGCCAGGTTAGCCCCGAGCCGACGTATTGGTAGCCTCCACCTGACTGTGGTCGGCCCGTGCGCCTCGTCGCAGTGGTAACACCTCGCCCGCGATCCGTCGCACCGTGCGCACGCCCAGCCTTTGCGACGCCTCCAGCGCCAGCGCCACGCGTCGCACGGCCTCCCAGGTGTCGGGCTCGCGCAGCATGTTCAGCGTGCGCTCATAAAGCCAGCGCTCAAAGGCGGCCGCCTCGGCCTCGTTGGCGCAAGCGCGACGCGCCATAGCCCGCGCCTCGGCCCAATCGGAACCCCCCGCCTCGCCCCAGCCCAGCAGGCTGCTGGCCGCGGGCCCCGCCAGCCGCACCATCATGCGTCGCTCCAGCCAGAGCCGCGTGCGCGTGGAGGGGTTGTTGCGCTCCTCGCGGATCTCGAGGATCGGACCCTGCACCATGCGTCCACGGCTTTCCTCGGAGGCGACGACGCTGATGTGGCGAAAGGGCACCCGCAGCAACAGCGAGATCACCGCATGCGCCGCCTCGTGGTAGGCGGCGTGCTCTGGCTCACTTGGTTGCGGCCTCTCTGTGCTCATCCCTGCCCCACTCTGACGGCGCCGCACTGGTGAGCCGCAATTATGGCACCCCGCTCGCAAGCTGGCAAACAGAGCGCCTCAGAGCCCAAAAAAGTCATCCACGCGACGTAGGCGGTCGGTGGCGTCGTCACCGAGCGCTCCACGGGGGAGCTGCTCGGGCGGGCCATAGGCGCGGATCTGTCCGCCCTGCCCTGGCAGGAGGGCCCAGGTCTCCACCAGGTCATCCAGCCCCTCGATCTCTTCCAGGAAGCGTGACGGCTTGGCAAAGGGGCCGCCATCCTGCCGCAGAAACCAGGGGCGCCCCACGGAGCGGGTGACGGGCGCCAACAGATAGAGCTGCCGCCTGGCGCGCGTCGCCGCCACATAGAGCAGGCGACGCTCCTCCTCGATCTCTTCTTGGCTGCCCATGGACAACTCTGAGGGCAGGCTGCCGTCCACCAGGTGGATCAGGAACACGGTGTGCCACTCGAGCCCCTTGGCCGAATGGATGGTCGACACGACCATGGGGTCCTCATCGGGATGCCCCGCCTCGTCCACCCGCTCCTCTGCCTGATGCGGCTCCAGGGTCAGGTCGGTCAGCAGCTCCTCCAGACTGTCGTAGCGCGCAGCCAGGCTGTGCAGCACGTCCAGATCGGGCTGCCGACGGGGATGGTCATCGTATTGACGCTCCAGGATCGGCTGGTAGTAGGCCAACACCTCACCCACCTGCTGAGCCACGCTGACGCCTTGGGTCGCCGCTCGCTGGATCACCTGGTAGAGCTGGGAAAACGCGGGCGAGTAGCGCTTGCCCTGGAACGGCTCGCTCACCAGAGCGCCATAGCCGCCGCCCTGGGCCGCGATAGCCTCGATCAGCCGCGCCGCCGTGACGGGCCCCACCCCCTCGATCAGCTCCAAGCCCCGTTGCCAGGCCAGCTCGTCGCCCACGTTCTGGATCACCCGCAGGTAGGCCAGGGCGTCCTTGATGTGGGCGGCCTCGTTGAAGCGTCGGCCCCCATACACCACAAAGGGGATGTTATGTCGACCCAGCTCTACCTGAACCTCGCCCGCGTGGGAGAGCGAGCGCGCCAGCACGGCCATCTCTTTGAGGGGCACGCCCTCCTCGCGGAGATCCAGCACCCGTCGGCAGATAAAGGCGGCCTGTTGCACCTCGTCGTCTGGTCTGATAAAGACGGGCTTGAGGCCGTCAGCTACGTCGGTATAGAGGCGCTTGCGAACTAGGGCGGGGGCCTGTGCGATGACCGCGTTGGTCAGGTCCAAGATGGGCTGGGTGGAGCGATAGTTGCGCTCTAGCTTGATGACGCGGCAATCGGGGAACAGCTCGGGGAACTCGAGGATGTTGCGATAGCGCGCCCCGCGAAAGGCATAGATGCTCTGCGAGTCGTCGCCCACCACCATCAGGTTGCCGTGGCCCACCGCCAGTCGCGCCGCGATCTCGGCCTGCACGCGGTTGGTGTCTTGGTACTCGTCCACCATGACGTAGCGATAGGTCTGGGCCAGCTTTTGGGTGACCTGACGGTGCTCGCGCAAGAGCTGGCGCAGGTT
>DAIRUQ010000172.1:0-3377 GCA_036803245.1 Chloroflexota bacterium
GGGTGCGCTGCCGCGTAAAGGGCTGCAGGTCGATATACGGCCAGGGCAGCGTCAGCGGGCCCCACAGCGTGCGGTTGCCCCACAGCGCCGCTCGCGTCGCGCTGTTGCCGTCGGGCTGCTGCACTACGCCCCAGGCCGTCACCCGCGTATCCGGCCCCGGCACCAGCACGTTCCCCGCGATGGTCGCCCGCGTGGGGCCGCTGCCCTCCATGTCGCCCAGGTGGATCGACAGCTCGCGGGGGTTGTACACCACGTTGCTGGCCACCACGGCCGTCACGTCGCCCTTGAGAAAGGGGTTGCGCTCCACGTTGTGGGCCAGCAGGTTCTCCACCACCGCCACCCGCTGGGCATGGTCGCCCACCAGGATCCCCTTGGAGTGCTCGCCCTCGGGGTGGATCGAGCGCGACAGGTTCTCGGCGATCAGGCAGCCCTGGATGGTCAGGTCGGATACGGCCTCGCCCCAGATGCCGATCCCCTCGTCCACCGCCCAGCTCACCGAGCAGTGGCGGATCAGGATGTTGTAGGCCGGCGCGCCGCGGGTGCCGCTCACCTGGATGCCGTCGCGGTCGTCGGGCGCGGGGCCCAGCGGGTCGTCGCCCACCCGCACCCGCAGATGCTGCACCACCACGTCGTGGGTACGGATGCTCAGCCCGGCCCCCGCCAGCGTGATCCCCGGCGATGGCGCAGTCTCCCCCGCGATCTCGACATAGGGGTGGTACACGGTGAGCGGCTGGCGCAGCGCGATGCAGCCGCCCACGTCGAACACGATCCGGCGCGGGCCCGGCGTCTCTAGTGCGGCTCGCAGCGAGCCCGGCCCGTCGGCGGCCAGCGTGGTGACGTGCAGCTCGGTCCCGCCCTCGGCCGGCGCGGGGGTCTCGCCCAGCCCGTAGAACGCGCTGCCTTCCAGGTCGCGCGGGGGGCCAGCGCAGCCACCGGCCAGCGCCAAGATGATCAACCCAGCGAAGAGGAGGTGCCCGAGGGGAGTAGGGTGGGTCGTTCTTTGCATGCTGCCTGCCTCGATAGCAGCGGGGCCCGGGCGCGGTATGCCCGCCCAGGCCCCGTCTCACGGCGCGATCGGTGTTTCAGCCTTACCAGCTCAGCGGCGCGAACCACTCGGCGGGATAGTCCACGCCAAAGCCCACCCGCTCGCTCACGGTCAGGTAGCTATCCACGGGCACATCGGCGTTGGGGTAGCCGGCGGCCTCGGCCAGCGGCACGCCCGGCGCCGACCCGACAAAGTACTCACCCCACGGCATGTTGGGCATGGCGCAGGTCAGGTGCGTGCCATAGGGCGACATGGCGCCGCCGTGCAGGATCACCGTCAGCCCGGCCGTGTTGGCCGCCTCGGCGATCTTGCGGCAGGCCGTCAGCCCGCCCACCCAGTTCATGTCCGGCTGGAGGATATCCACCGCGCCATGCTTGATCATCCAGAGGAAGGGCCAGGGTGTGTACATGTGCTCGCCGGTGGCCAGGGTCTGCCAGGGCAGCCGTTCGCGCACGGCCACGTGGCCGTCCAGGTCTTCGGGGATCAGGTACTCTTCGATCCACTTGAGGCGGTACGGGCGCAGGCGCTCGGCTAGTCGCACGGTATAGTCGACGTCGAACGCCATGTAGCAATCCAGCATGATCTCGCAGTCGTCGCCCACCAGCTCGCGGGTGTGGGCCACCAGGGCCTCGTTGCGCGCCAGCCCGTCCAGGCCGTCCACCGGGCCGTAGGGGCAGGCCAGCTTGACCGCGTTAAAGCCCACCTCGCGATACCAGTCGATGTCGTTACCGGTGGCATAGCAAAAGATCTGATCGCGCACCTTGCCGCCCAGCAGCTCGTACACCGGCACGCCATGCAGCTTGCCCTTCAGGTCCCACAGCGCCAGGTCCACAGCGCTCATGGCCACCGACGCCAGCCCGACGGTGCCGTACGGCTTGGACATGCGGAACATCAGGTCCCACAGCCGCTCGATGGCGGTGCACTCTTGGCCCACCAGGATGTGCGCGTAATGATCCTCGATGACGGCGGCGGCGGGGCGGCCGCAGGTGCCCGGCCCCAGGCCGTAGGTGCCGTCCTCGGCGGTCACCTTGACCCAGAACCCGCCGAACTTGGGCATCCACAGGCTGCGATGCCGCTTGAACTCGGGGAACTTGGACATGGGGTTGGCCACTTCGGCGTCCACCACCCAGGGATCGCGGCGCGCGGCGCTGTTGGGCTCTCGGGGTGGGCGGTTCAGCGTCAGGCATTCGACGGACTTGATTTTCACGGTGTGATGCTCCTTCCGTGGGGTTGCGTTGGGCTTGACGGTGGCGGGCTGGCGACAAAAGAAGATGCCCGCGCCCAGAGGCTAGTCGCCTGGTGGGCGCGGGTCAAGCGGCGGCGCGTGGTTGGCGCGCACCTATGGTGCGTGATGGGGCATCGTCACGGCTAGGCGGCGCGGTCCTCTCGCCTAAACAGCCGCGCAAAGAACCCCGGCTTTTTCTCCTCCTTTGCCGCCGGCTTGGCCGCCGCCTCGCCGGTCAACCGTGCGCCACAGCTCTCGCAGTAGCGCGTGCCCTGCGGGTTGCTGCGGCCACACTTGGGGCAGTTCAGCAGGTGCCCAATGCCAACATCCGATCCCTTTTCCGTCATCTGATGTCCTCCTTGCCTCTCGCCTCCCTTGCCGCCGGGTCGTGTCTTTGCCGAGGTGACAACCGGCCGTAATACACGAACAACGGAGCCCACGCTACATGCGTTGGGGCTCCGTTGATGGTTACGTAGCTGTAGACCCATTATAACAGGGCAGCGATGCCTGTCAATGGGCAATCGGGTCGGGCCAGCGGCTCAGTCCCAGACCTTGAGGTCGTCAAAGACGGCCTCCCCAGCATAGATCACCAGGCCGATGCGGCCGCTGTTCAGGCTGGTATCGGTGGTGGTGATGATCTTTTCGCCGTCCAGGGTGACCACTAGCGTGTTGCCTTGCGCGCTTATATGCAGGTTGTACGTCTGGTTCAGGGTCACGCCGGCGCTGGCGGTGGCGACCACCTCCGGCCCCGAGGCCGTGCGCTTGCGCAGCATCACGTTCCCGCTGGGCGGATGCAGCAGTACGTCATAGGCCAGCGTGCTGTTGGCATTGGAGCGGAACACCAGCCCAGCATAGCCGGTCTTGATGGTCACCGTGCCGGCATAGCTCAGGTCGGTATAGGTGGCCTTTTCGGTATAGTAGGCATAGCCGGCCGCCGTGTTGGTGCGCAGCTCGCCGCCGCTCACGTTCCAAGTGCCGCCGGTGGCCGTCCAATCGGCCGCTACGGGCGCGTCAAAGGTCTCTGACCAGTCCGGCAGCAGCAGAGCCACCAGCCCGGGTTGTACCACGACCGCCGTGATCGCCTTCAGGATGAAGGGCGTCGGCGTG
>DAIRUQ010000173.1:0-3304 GCA_036803245.1 Chloroflexota bacterium
GCGCCCACGCCCAGGCTGCCCAGGTTCGTGTTGATGCCCAGCTTGGCGTCCACCACCGTGACGTTGGTCAGCGTGATGTTGCCGGTGTTGGACACCGTGATCTGGTAGTTCACATAGCCGCCGATACCCACCGGACCCACATCGCCCGTCTTGACGATGGCGAGGCCAGGCTGCGGCTGCACCGGCCGCGTGATGATGATGACGCTATGGTTGTCGCTTACGGGGCCAGCCTGGTCGCTGGTGGCCGACGCCGTGTTCGGTAGCGGGTTGTCGCCCTCATAGTCGTCCATGGTCACGGGACCATAGGTCGGATAGACGCTCGTCGATGCGCCCGGCGCCAAGGTGCCCACGTTCTGGTTGAGGCCCAAGAGCGGGTCCGTGATGGTCACGTTGGTCAGGGTCACATCGCCGTCGTTGGTGACGGTGATGGTGTACTGGATCGTGTCGCCGACGTACACCGTATCGTCGCCCGTCTTGACAATGCTCAGGCTCGGGTCGGTTACGATGCCCACGCTGTGGGTGTCGGTAACCGGGCCGGTCTGATCGCTGTCGGCCGTGGCCGTGTTGACGATGGGGCCGGGCAGGTCACTCTCGCTGACCGGACCATAGGTGCCCGTGATCGTCTGGCTGGCGCCGACGGCCAGGGCGCCCAGGTTGGTGTTGATGCCCAGCTTGGCGTCCACCACGCTGACGTTGGTCAGGCCGATATTGCCCGTGTTATAGACGGTGATCGCATAGTCGATGGTGTCGCCGATGGACACCGGGCCAGCGTCGCCGGTCTTGAGGATCGACAGCCCCGGCGCCGCGGTGATGGTCACCGACCACGTGTCGCTAACCGGGCCAGCCCAGTTGCTATCGGCCGTGGCCGTGTTCACCAGCGGGTTGCGGCTGTTATAGTCCGCCGCGGTGACGGTATAGCTGCCGACGATCTGGACCGACTCGCCCACCAGCAGGATGCCGGCGCCAGCCGAGCCCATTGGCACATAGTCGCTAAGACCCAGCAGCGGGTCACTGACCACCACGTTGCTCAGCGGGAGCTCGCCGTCGTTGGTCACCGTGATCGTATAGGTGACCGTCTCGCCGATCTCGGCCGTGGTTACGCTACCGACCTTGTCGATGGCGATCGAGGGCACCGCGGGAGCGGTATCGCTTCCCTTAAAGTTGATGGTCTTGTCACCACCAGAGCCCCAGCGGGCCTGAAAGTTACCGCTGATGGTAGAAGCGCCCTGACCCCAGGGGACCACTGCGTTCAACCCAGCCGGCACGCCCGCAGGCAGCACGTCGCCGGGGGCCGCAAAGCGCCCACCGTAGACGATGAACCCTTGGCCGCCGTTGGTGGTAAAGACCACCGTCGTCACCAGGTACCAGTCGCCGTTGCTCTCCTGGCGCCAGGCGGGGGCCGTGACGCTATCGACGCTGAGGTTATAGCCCCAGACGATCGGATCGTCACGATCCCACAGAGGGCTGGCGTAGCTGTAATCGACCGCCGGGCCACCCGGCAGTGTCGGCGGCTGGAACGAGACGTCCCAGGCCGTCGTACCCGAGAACCCGTAGCGAACAGGCGATCCAGCTTGGCTGGCCTGGAGGCTGAGCTCCATCACATAGCTGTCCGCTGCTAGCCCGCTCTTGAGCTCCACCGCGAAGGCGGCGGACTCGGTCTCGCTATAGCCGCGCGGGAGACCGTTCTCCCACTTGGCCGTCTGCGGCGCCCACACGCTGGGCGAAAAGACGCCCTGGTTGGGCAAGGTCTCTTGGGCCAAGGCCGGCGGAGCCAACACCAGCAGCAAGCTGACGGTGAGGATCAGCCGGGAGGCCACATCCAACACGTTACGAAGTAGTTTGGTATTCATCGATCGGCTCCTTTCGAGCTTCGAGAGTCGCTGCGCTGCGCTTTTCGCGCCGGGGGCACGCTGCCCCTCTCGCTTACTGAGTCTCTACGAATATAGCTGGCGAAACCCCCCATAAGTATCAGTTCGGTTACGAACCGTTCGCCGGGCCGCAACCACAGCCCGCGTCGGGCCGCGCGATCGCGGCGTCGGCCGCGGCCGCCTCTCGGGCGGCCAGCTCTTCCCGATAGACGGGCAGATCCAGGTAGAACGCGGTCCCCTGCCCGGGGACGCTGACGAACCGGATCTCGCCGCCATGCTGCTCCACGATGGCGCGAGCCGCCGCCAAGCTCAGCCCCAAGCCGTGCGGCGTCATCCGACGGGCCGCCTCTCCGCGGTAGAATGGGGTGAAAACGTGATGCTCCTCATCCGAATCGATACCGATGCCCTCGTCCTGCACCACCAGGCGCACCATCTCCGGCTCGCGCGGGGCGAGGGCCAGGTGGATGCTGCTCTCGGGCGGGCTGTACAAGCTGGCGTTCTCGACCAGGTCGCGCACGATGCGCCCCAGATGGACCGGGTCGGCATAGGCCGCCGGCAGGCCGTCTGGCGCCTCCACCGTATAGACCTGGCGCCGCGGGGCGACGATGGCATCCAGCGTGGGCGCCAGCATCGTGAGCAGGGCTGCCAAGTCCAGCCGCTCGCGGTGGAGCCGCGTGCGCCCCATGGTGGCGCAGGAGGCATCCAGCAACCGCTGCGTCACCTGGGTGAGGCGATCGACGCCGTCCCGCATGGTCTCCAGGCAGACGCGCTGGTTCTCACGGGTGTGGGCGCAGTCGGCGGACATGAGCAACTCCAGGCCGGCGCTGACGCAGGCCAGCGGGCCGCACAGCTCGTGTGAGGCGGCGATCATGAACGAATCGGTCAGGGCATGTAGATCCTGCTGCTTCATCGCGTCGCCCCTCCTTTCCAGTAGGCGCGTCCGCTGCCCGTCCGTACGCCGCGCATATAGATATTCCGCCAAACCGATCACTCCTCATGAGAGCCCCGGGCATGGCGAGCCAGCGCCCGCCCGGGGACGAATTCACTGATTCTTAACGTTGCTACCTAACTAATTGTATGCTATGATCATGGTTGAAAGGTTACAGCTCGGTAACAACTACTGGGACACACGTATCCACTGGCGCGGCGCGGGGACATAAAGGATGGAAGGACGGCCAAAAGCCGGCCGACCCCGGTGGCTTCCTTGCTCGGGGGAGCGCGGGGAAGCCACCGGAGCCTTGTATTTCCCGTCCGCTGCCGTCGCCGTGAGGCTGGGAGAGGCGCGATGCGGGCATCATCTACACGTACCGACAACCGGCGGGAGCGCGGCGCGAACTTGGTCGAGTTTGCGCTGGTGCTGCCGCTTTTGGTGTTGATGTTGGCGGGCATCGCCGACCTGGGGCAGGCGTTCAGCGCGTATATCCGCGTGACCAACG
>DAIRUQ010000174.1:0-3250 GCA_036803245.1 Chloroflexota bacterium
CGGAGAGCAATAGCATGACGTTGGCCACGTCGGCATCCTCCGGAGTGGCGTCGATGGTTGGGCCTCGGATCCTTCAGAGGCTACAGGGCGATCTTTAGCTCGCGCGCCACGCCCCGAATGTGCGCCGCCGCCAGGCGATACTCCTCCTCGTCTGGCAGGTGCTCCAACATGAGGGGCGTGTCCGCCGGCAGCCGGTCGAGTTCGGTGAGATAGGCGCCATAGTCCAGCGCCCCCAGGCCGGGGCGCACCTCGTCCAGGTGCACCGTCAGCTTGGTGGAGAGGAGGATATCCTTGGCATGGCAGCTCAGCACCCGCGGGCCCAGGCGACGGAAGCAGTCCCGGATCAGGTCGCCGTTGCGAAAGTAGCGCTGCGGGCTGGAGATGAGGTTCACCGGGTCGAGATGGACGCCGAACGCCGGCCGATCGATGGCGGCGATGAGCCGCTCATAGCTCTCGGCCGAGTCGGGGTAGACCCAGGGCATCGTCTCCAGGGCATAGTGGCTGCGGGTGGGCCGCACGCCGTCGATGATGGCGCGCACCGTCTCGACGATGAGGTCAAAGGTCACCGCCGAGAGGTTGTCGGGGGAGGGGCCGTCCCACTGCTCGCCCCGCGACCCGGCGATGTTGACGCAGCAGCGCGCGCCGATGCGGTCTGCCAGGGCCAACTGCCCCTGGCAATACGCGATGGCCTGCCGGCGCGCCGCCTCGTCGGGGCTGATGGGGTTGCTCCAGGCGCCCACCTCGGCGATGACGATGTCGGCCTCCCGCGCCGCCCGGGCATAGGCGGCCACGGTGGCATCGTCGGCGTCCGCCTTGATCGGACAGCTGGCCGCGCGATAGCCTTGCGCGCGGGCCGCGGCAGCCCAGGCATCGGGATCCAGGTCGCGCGCGAATACCGGTCCACCAAGTCGCATAGGGATCAGCCTCCGTACGTCAGATGATCAACCGCAGAGGTCACAGAGAGCGCAGAGAGAACACAGAGGTGAGAGATGCGATAGGTGCCGAATGCGACGGCCCAGTGAATCACGCGGTCCGCCACGGTAGGGAGCCACGGTTACGCCGGATACCCCTACCAGGGCATCGCGAAGCAGCCGGTGAGGAACACTAACCGCCGGACTCCTCCGTCCCTTTGGTCGGCTCAGGCCAGCGTTTTCTCGCTCGCTCGAATACCTCATCCACGCTCTGTCCCTCGTAGAGGCGTCGGGAGATCTCTACATAGTCGGTAGGATCGCGATGCAAAAGCGCAAGGAATCGAAGCGCCGCTGCGGGCCCGAGCGCCCTGTTGAGAGCCTCAATACCCGTCACCCGAATTTCTGCATCATCTATCGTTCTCTTCTTACTCATCTGTTGTTGCCTGCCATACATAGTCCACTGGATTCATCACCCGGATGCTCAGAGAAAGCCGCTTGGCTTGCGCCACGAGTCGGTCATCGCAACTCAAGAACACATCAGCGTCGCAATGTAGCGCGCAGGCCAGGTGCAGTGCATCCTTAGCCGTGCAGCCCCCTCGAGCAGACAGCATCGCTGCCGTATCCCGAATGGATTCCGCCGGCCCGACGTGTACATGACAGAGGGCACCAAGTTCCAGAACCTGCTGCGCTCGTTCGGGGAACGGACGCAACACCGTCTCGTCTAGGTGCATGAATGACCAGACCAGTGCGATACGTCCCTGTTCGGCCTAGTCAAAGAGCACCTGGCACGCCAGCGCTTCCATTTGGATCCTGATCTGACTGGGATCATCGAAGCCACGTTGAAAACCATTATAGTCCAGGTAGACGATTTCCATCAGATCCTCGAACCTCCTGGATCGTCGAACCAATCTGCCAACCCCACCACGCGGTGGATTTCGTTCCGCGTCAGGGAAACGGCGTGAACCATGGAGCACGACATCATTCTATCGCCGGATCAGTTCCTCCAGCCAGGGGATCTGCTCCCGCTCGCGCCGCCAGAAGAGGTCCTCCCAGAGATAGTGCACCGCCAGCATGCGATAGTCGCCAAAGCGGTCGCGCAGGAGCGCCAGCAGCGTCTCTACAGGGACTAGCCCATCGTGGCAGCACCCACAGAAGAGGCGCGAATAGATGCGCTGCTCCCACGGCGAGATGTGGTTCAGCTCGTCGAGGCGGTGAAAGACGTCGAACAGGATGTACCACACCGAGGCGGGCCCCACGCCGTAGAGGCGCAGCAGCGCGGCGCGCTGTTCGTCTGCCGAGCGCCCCCGCAGGTCGAACTCGTCCACCTCGCCCCGCGCCAGGGCGGCGCTCACGCGCTTGATCGCCTTGGCGCGATAGCCCACCTTGAGGGCGCGCAGCTCCTCCTCCGCCACGTCGTCCATCGCCTCGGGCGGCCACATAGCATACAACTCGACGCCGTCAAAGCGCAGCAGCGTGCCAAAGCGCTCGTACAGCGCCTGCATCATGTGGATGGAGCGCCGGATGACGGCGTTCTGCAGCACGATGGCCACGATGAGATAGTCGTACAGCGAGCCGAAATGGGCCGGGCGCATGCCGCGCCAGCGGGCGATCACCGGCCCGAGCTGCGGGTCGCCGGCGAACCGCCGGTCGAACGGCCCCAAGTCGAGGTCCAGGTTCAGGCGGTAGCGCAGCTCCTCTTGGAGGCTGGCGACAAGGGCGTCATCCAGCGCCCGCCGCGACCACACCGCCACCTCGATGGCCGGGTCGTTCACGTCGCCAGCGTTGGCAATGCGCAGCCCGAGGGGCTCGCCCCGCCAGAGGGCGGTCTGCCAGCGGACGCCCGGCTCCCACAGGTTGTCGCCGGAGGGAAAGTGGTCCGGCTTGTGGAGGGTGGCGTCGAAATGGAAGGGGGCACGCGGCACCAGCCGCAGCGTGCGCACGTGCGCGAGTTCCTCGGCCATCGCCTGGCTCTGCTCCCATCACCCCTCGCTAGAGGGGGGTCAGTGCCGTACGGGGGCGCAGTATAGACGATATGGGGGCGGAGGGCTATTGGCTGTTGGCCATTGGCCCTGCGTTGCTGTGTGGATCGCCCCTGTCCCCCGCTGGTTGACATGGAGGGGTGGCGCCAGCCAGGAGCTAATAGCCAAGAGCCGATAGCCCAGCAAACGTCAGCACTCGACGAGCCCGATCAGTTCGCCCAGTGCCGCGATCCGCTCCCCGCCATAGTCGGGGTGGCGGCCCTGCATGTCGATGAGGACGGCGCGACAGCCCACGGCGCGGGCGCCGCCGATGTCGGTGTCCAGGCTGTCGCCCACAAAGAGGGCCTCCTCGGGCGCGCA
>DAIRUQ010000175.1:0-3201 GCA_036803245.1 Chloroflexota bacterium
AAGCTCGCTCGAGGAGCTCGAACTGGACGCACGCGTGTTGGAGCGCACCGCAATGGCGCTGAGCGCACAGGAGGAAACACAGGTTGAGGCAGTGCGTCAGCGCGTCGATGCTCTCACCTGTCGCATCTGTGATGGCTTTTGCGCCCCCTGCCCCGAGGGCATCGACATTCCCTCCATGATCTACCACGACGTCTGGTATAACCTGTACCGCAATATGGGTCTGGAAGCGTTCCTCGCGGCGCCCTGGCACCCAGGCGCGCGTAAGCTGTTCGAGCGGCATTTCCGCGCGAGGCTGGGCAAGCTGGCGGCCTGCACTGGCTGCCGCGAGTGCGAGGCCCGGTGCTCCTACGGGATTCCCGTCGTCGATATGCTTGAGGATATGAAAGTCGACCATCCACCGCTCATCGAGGCGTTGGCGGCATTAGGTTGGCAGGATCAAGAGACGCCTCCCTGGTACTTCTGAAAGGGTCAAACCATGCGCATAGGATACAGCCTCTGGGGCATGCCTCAGGTGCCCGTGGAAGAGTCGTTGCCAGCACTGGCGGCCATGGGCTACCAGGGCGTCGAGCTATCGGTCCGGCAAGGGTGGAACACCGAGCTAGCCGCACTCGACGGCCCCTATCGCGCCAAGATCGCGCGCCTGCTGGATGACACCGGCCTGGTGCTCTCGGCCGTCGCCGCGCACCAGAACCTGTGCGACCTAGAGGAGCAGGTGGCCCAGGCCAGCATCGCCTACCTGCGCGCCTCCATAGACTTGGCCGCCGAGCTGGCCCAACCGGGCGAGCCATCCATCGTCGCCAGCCTGGTTGGCGGAGCCCCCGATGACTGGGAGGGCCGCAAGGAGTTGCTGGCTGAGCGCATCCGCGCCCTAGGCGAGTACGCGCAGGGCCAAGGCGTCATCCTGGCGGTGGAGCCGCACTCGGGCACGGCTCTCGACCTACCCGACAAGACAACCTGGCTCTTGGACCGGGTCGCGCATCCGGCGGTCCAGCTCAATTTTGACATTAGCCACATGGACGTGATGGGTATCGGCATCGACGAATGCGTGCCCATCATGGCGCCCTATGCCATCCACACCCATGTGAAGGATCAGCGTGGCCTCTGGCCGGAACACGAGTTCCTGACGCCAGGTGAGGGACCCTTTGACTTTGAGCACTATCTCAGGGCGATGCACGCGACCGGCTATGCCGGCTTTGTGGTGGCCGAGGTCAGTGTCATGGTCCAGCGGCGGGATGACTATGAGCCCATAGCCCACGCCCAGCTGTCCTATGATACGCTCGAGCGAGCCTTCCTGGCCACAGGCGTGCCCTGGGAGCGCTAGGGCTGGGTTCGGATACGGAACAGCAACAGAGGAGAGAGCCATGACCGAACAGAGTTATCTCCAGTGGCTGGTGCGCGAGACGCCCACCACCTGGTGGCATGATTCGGGCGAGCCCGCCGAACTGGCCGTGGGGCTAGAGCACCTGGCCACGGGCGTCACCACCAATCCCGTCCTCAGCGCCCGCGCCATCGCCGCGCAGCCCGCCGGTTGGGCGGCCGAGATCGACGCGGTCAACAGCGACCTGCCGCCCGAGCAGCGGGCCGAGGCCCGCACCCGCATCGTCGTGACCCACTGCGCCCGCGAGCTGGAGCCAGTCTACCGCCGTACCGAGGGGGCCCAGGGCTATGTCTGCGCCCAGGTCAACCCCAACAAGGCCGGCGACCGTGACGTGATGCTGGCCATGGCGCGGCGTTTCGCCGCCTTTGCCCCCAATATCGCCGTGAAACTTCCGGTCACCGCGGCTGGCCTCGACGTGCTAGAGGACTGCGTCGCCGAGGGGATCACCATCACCGCCACCGTCAGCTTTACCGTGCCCCAGGTGCTGGCTATCGCCGAACGCCATCGCGCCGGCATGGCCCGTGCCCGCGAGGCAGGCATCGAGCTGGGGCACTGCTTTGCCGTCATCATGATCGGGCGGCTGGATGACTATTTGCGCGACGTGGCCCACGATCAAGGCGCCGACGTCACCGAGGAGGACATCCGCTGGGCGGGCCTGGCCGTCACCAAGCGCGCCTACAGCCTCTACCAGGAGCGCGGCTATGAGGCCATGCTGCTGATCGCGGCCCAGCGCGGGATCTATCACATCACCGAGCTGGCCGGCTCGAATATGATCATGTCGATCCATCCCAAGACCCAAGCCATGGTCTTTCAGCCCGGCGTCCCGCGCGAGTGCCGCATCGACCGGCCCATCCCGGCCGACGCCATCGCCCGGCTGCAGACCGTTCCCGATTTCCGGCGTGCCTACGCGCCCGACGGCATGACCCCAGAAGAGTTCATCACCTATGGCGCGACCCAGCGTACACTCAGCCAGTTTGCCGAGATCGGCTGGAACGTGCTCGAGTCCTGATCCGTCCACCAGCGTCTCACCGCAAAGGGGGAACCAATGACATACAAGCGACTGTTCAGCCTGGAGGGCAAGGTCGCGTTTGTGGCGGGCGGCGGCGGAGCTATCGGCGCCGAGATGGCCCGCGCCTGCGCCGACTATGGCGCCCAGGTCGCCATCGCCGACCTCTCTCTTGACGCCGCCACCACGATAGCGGACGAACTGGCCGAGAGCGGCGCCAAAGCCACCGGCATCGCCGTCAACATCACCGACGTGGACTCGACAGCCGAAGCCGTCGCCCAGGCCGAGGCGGCGCTGGGGCCCCTCGATATCATGATCAACGCCGCCGGCATCCACATCGAACAGCCCGCCGAGGAGTATGACATCGCCAGCTGGGACAAGGTGCTGGCCGTCAACCTCAAGGGCGGATTCATTCTCTCGCAGGCGGCAGCGCGATCGATGATCGCCCGCGGCAGCGGCGGCAGCATCATCCACGTAACCTCGGTCCGTAGCGGGCTCGGCATCCGCCGTGGCTATGCCAGCTATGTGGCCAGCAAGGGCGGGTTGGCGCTGCTCATCAAGCAGCTCGCCACCGAGTGGGCCAAGCACCAGATCCGCGTCAATGGCATCGCGCCCACCTTTACCCGGACGCCACTGGTGACCGATTACCTGAACGACCCCTCTTTCTACAACGCCCTGGTTGAGCGCATCCCCATGGGCCGCGTCTGTGAGACCGAGGATCTCGCCGGTATCACGCTGTTCCTGGCCTCGGACGCATCCTCGTTCATCACGGGCCAGAACATTTTCGTGGATGGCGGCGTCACCGCCACCCAGTAAG
>DAIRUQ010000176.1:0-3000 GCA_036803245.1 Chloroflexota bacterium
CTGCTCACCGAGGTGCGCGAGAATCGCGGCAAGGCCGAGGATATCCTGGCCATTCACCGCGAACTCACCAGCATCCGCGGCCAGATCGAGTCGCTCCAGGGGCGCAGGCAGTATCTCGAGCGCATGACGGCCATGGCTACCGTGAACCTATCGATCCGCCCCGAGGCGTCGCCCAGGCCGGTGGTGGAGAACCGCTGGACGCCGCTGGTTACCCTGAGCGAAGCCGCCCGCTCCCTGCTGTCGGTGCTCCGGGTCTTGGTGGATATGGGCATCTATATCCTGGTGTTCTCGCCGATCCTGATCGTGCCCATCGTGGTGCTCTGGCTGATCGTCAAGCTGATTAAGCGAAACAAGTCTCGCAAGGTCAGCTAGCTGAGACCATTGACAGCCGACACGGGCGGGCATCCCTAGGGATGCCCGCCCGTTCGCTGTTCGGCCGCGGTCACGTGGCTAGGCTTCTAGCGTCGCCAGCCGTTCTTCCAGGCGCTGCTTGCGTTCCTGGTGCACTGCGAGCTTGTCCCGCTCCCGCTGTACCACCTCGGCCGGAGCCTTGCTGCAGAACCCCTCGTTGCTGAGCAGCTTTTCCGAACGCGCAATCTCGCCCTCGGCGGCGTCGATCTCGCTACGGAGACGCTCTCTCTCGCGATCCAGGTCGACCAGATCCGCTAGCGGCAGGTAGCACTCGATGGCGCCCACGACCAGGGTCAGGGCCTGGGCGGGTTTGTCCTCCAGCTCCGGGGCTATCTCCAGCCGTGATGGCTCCACGCGAGCCAAGGTGGAGAACACACCACGGACACTCTCAAGCCACGGTGTCTGGTCTCCCGCCGCGATGACGGCAGCGATCCAGCGGGCCGGTTCCACGTCGTACTCGGCGCGGGCGTTGCGGATGGCTCGCACTAGTTCAAAAAGGATGTCGGCCTCAGCCATGGCGCGCGCGTCCAAGGGGCCCGCCTGTGGCCACGGGGCCACGATCAGCGCGTCTCCCCGATGGGGCAGATACTGCCACACCGCCTCGGTCACGAACGGCATGAACGGGTGCAGGAGGCGCAAGCTGCCCTCGAGCACATAGACCAGCACGCGCCGCGCCGCACCGGCGCCGCCAGAATCCTGACTTCGGAGCCGCACCTTGCTGGCCTCGATGTACCAGTCACAGTACTCGCCCCAGAGAAACTCATAGAGCTGTCTCCCGGCCTCGCCGATCTGGAACGCGTTCACCAGGCGGGATGTCTCTTCGATCAACTGGTGGTAGCGGCTCACGATCCAGCGATCCAGCGGATCCGTCAGGGCGGAGGGATCCAGCGGCTCTTCTGACGGGGTGAATGCCTCCGGCTCTGTACCTAGATTGCCGAGCACGTACCTGGCTGCCTGCCAGATCTTGTTGCAAAAGTTGCGGTTCGATTCCACACGCTCCATCGCCAGCTTCATGTCGTTGCCTGGCGTGGAGCCCGTCAGCAGGGTAAAGCGCAACGCGTCGAGCCCGTACTCGTCGATCACCAACAGCGGATCGTATTGATCCACGTCCGGCAACGACTTGCTGATCTTGTTGCCATTGCGATCTCGCACCAGCCCATGGAGGTAGACCGTATGGAACGGCAGCTCGCCGGTCATCTCCAGGCCCATCATCACCATGCGGGCGACCCAGAAAAACAGGATGTCATAGCCGGTCTCCATCACCGACGTCGGGTAGAAACGGCGCAGATCGGCCGTATCATCGGGCCAGCCCAGCGTCGAGAACGGCCAGAGCGCCGATGAGAACCAGGTGTCGAGCACGTCGGGATCCTGGGTGAGCGCGGTGCCACCACACTCGGTGCAGGTGGTGGGATCCTCGCGCCCCGTCATCATGGCGCCACAGGCATCGCAGTACCACACGGGGATGCGGTGCCCCCACCAAAGCTGGCGAGAGATGCACCAGTCGCGGATGCCCTCCATCCAATCGGTATAGACCTTGGCAAAGCGCTCCGGCACAATGCGTAGGCGACCATCGCGCACAGCCTGAAGGGCCGGCTCTGCCAACGGCTTGGCCTTGACGAACCACTGGGTCGAGATGCGTGGCTCGATGACGGTATCGCAGCGCTGGCAGTGTCCCACGCTATGATGGTATGGCTCGATCTTGACCAGATCACCGGCCTCGTCTAGCTGGGCCACCAGCGATTCTCGGCACTGGAGCGTGCTCATGCCGGCAAAGGGGCCGGCGGCATCGCTCATGGTTCCCTGATTCGTCATCACGTCAACACTGGCCAGGCCGTGTCGCTGGCCGATCTCATAGTCCACCGGGTCGTGAGCGGGTGTGACCTTGACGGCGCCCGTGCCGAACTCGGAATCGACCGCCTTATCGACGATGATGGGGACCTCACGCTGGACGAAGGGGATCACCACGCGCTTTCCGATGAGATCGCGGTAGCGGTCATCGTCCGGATGCACGGCCACAGCCGTATCGCCCAGGATCGTCTCGGGGCGGGTGGTAGCCACGATGATGGATCGGGAGCGATCGGGCGTCCAGTAGCGCACGTGCCACAGGTTGGTGTCGGCCTCGGCGTGCTCCACCTCGAGATCGGAGACGGCCGTGCCGCAGCGAGGACACCAGTTCACCAGATAGAGGCCGCGATAGATCAGCCCCTGGTCGTACAAACGCACAAAGGCCTCACGCACGGCACGAGATAGGTCCTCCTCCATGGTGAACCGTTCGCGTTCCCAGTCGCACGAGATGCCCAGGCGGCGTTGCTGCTGGGTGATGCGGGCGTGGTAGACAGCCTTCCACTCCCACACGCGCTCGATGAACCCATCGCGACCCAGGTCGTGTCGAGAGAGCCCTTCGCGGGCCAGCTCGCGCTCAACCACGTTCTGGGTGGCAATGCCGGCATGGTCGGTGCCCGGCACCCACAGCGTCGGCTCGCCGAGCATGCGGTGGTAGCGGATCAGCGCGTCCTCGATGCTGGACATGATAGCATGGCCCAGATGCAAGGCGCCGGTCACGTTGGGGGGCGGCATCGAGATGACGAA
>DAIRUQ010000177.1:0-2901 GCA_036803245.1 Chloroflexota bacterium
CCTTCCCCAGCGCGATGCTTAACGCCACGATCAATCCGGTCCTCGGGATGGTCATCCAGCCATCCCGGCGCCTGCAAGTGATCAGCGTACGCATGGCGGTGCAGAGCCTGGCTATGGCGCTGGTCGGCCTGGTGGCCGGTTTCTGGCTGGACAGTGCAAGGTACCCACTGAACTATCAGATTCTGTTCATCTCTGGTTTCGTGGGCTGCCTGCTCAGCGCCCTGGTGATGTCGCGCGTGGAGGTGCCCAAGGACGCCAATCGGGCCCGGTCACGCTCGGCACCCCGGCTCAGTCTGCGCCAGGTGGCAGCCCTGCTCCGCCAGGACCGGGTCTTTGCCACCTACCTGGGCGCTTCTCTCGTTCTGCGAACAGGCATGGCGCTGACCGTATCGGTGATGCCGGTGTACCAGGTGCGCACCCTGGGAGCTTCCGACGCGTGGATCGGCGCGTTGCTGACAGTGCAACGCGTCATCCAGATGGTGGCCTTTATGGCCTTGAGCGGCCTGCTGCGCCAGCGGCGCTACCGGCGCTGGTTGTGGCTATCCACCCTGGGCATTGCTGCCGTGCCCCTCACGACGGCGATGGCGGTCAGCCCAGCTATGCTGCTGATTCCCTCGGTGCTTGGAGGCGTCTTTGCGGCTGGGATGACCGTCTACCTCACGAACACGCTGCTGGCCGCCTCGCCGGACGAGAACCGCCCCCTCTATGCGGCGCTGAACGCTTCGGTGATTCAGGTCACCACCTTTGCCGCCCCGATGGCGGGTAGTCTCTTGGCCGATCTGGTCAACATTCGGTTGGTCTTGTTGCTGGCGACGTTGGTGCGACTGGCGGGCGGGGTCGCCTTTGGTCGCCGTCGATCACGCCTGCGGAATGAGCGGGCGGGGACCTAAAAGGAGAATTGTGGCGATGCGTGAACGTCGTCTGGTGCTGGTCACGTTCCTGCTTGTCAGCGTTCTGCTGGCGGCTTGCGCCCCGCGCTGGGATGCCGAGATTATCGGCCCCGACGGCGCTGCCGAGCGGCTGACGGGGGAGCTCTGGAAGGACGTAGCAGGGGGCGATGACGGCGTGGCGCTGGAACGGCTGCTTTGGTCCGCGGGCCACGCGCTGGTCGAGAGCGTGACGGTGACCATGGCCGATGGGACCGCGCGGACGTACGCCTGGAGCGCAGAGATGGCTGAGGCGCAATGGCACGGCGATGGCGAGCTGGCTATCGGCGAGGATCGACTAACGCCCGCGCGCGTCGAGGTCACGGCCCCAGCGTCGCCCGATGGGGTGCAGGCCACTATCCGCGACATTGCTCCCACCGCCGCCAGCGCCCTGGGGCTGCGCTCGCTGGAGGGCGCTGACGGCACAGCGCTGACGTCTGCTCCCGCGACGCATGTGCTGCTGCTCTTTTTGGATGGGTTGGGCTATGTGCGCTATCAGGAAGCTTTGGCCGCGGGCGACATCCCAGTCCTGGCGGCGCTCGGCGAGCCCATGGTGGCGTTGACCGTCTATCCTCCGGGCACGCGGGTGGCCACGGCGGCGTTGCTGACGGGAGCCCTGCCTGAGCGTACGGGCGTGACCGACGCCAGCGTGCGTGACACCGACGTAGAGACGCTGTTCGACGTGGCCGCCGAGGCGGGCCTCTCTGTGGTGTCGGTGGAGGGCCAGTCGCTCGCGTTCAATCTGCGCAGCACCGAGGTGGTCCTTTCGGGCGATCGCGACGGCGACGGCAGCACCGATGACAACGTGCTGGCCAACACCTTGGATGTCGTCGAGAGCGGCATGCCCGACCTGCTGCTGGTGCATTTCCACGGCATCGACGACGCTGGGCACACGTATGGCCCTGGCGCTGCCGAGGAGATCGAGACGCTACGCTACGTGGACCAAGCCGTGGGGCGCTTGCTCGCCACGTTGCCAGAGGATACCATGGTGATCGCCTTTGCCGACCATGGCATGCATCGCGTGCAGCAGGAGGGACGGCTGGGCGACCACGGTCATCTGATCGAGCGCGATATGCTGATCCCGATCTGGATCGTCGAACCGTAGGGCACGGACGAGTACCGAGCAAAGGAGTGCATCGTGAAACGTTGGATCCTGGCGCTCTCGGCGCTGTTGATCGTAGCTCTGATGGTCGCGTGTGGCGGCGCGCCCAGAGTAGATTGGACGCTTTCGATGACGGGGGCGGTCGATGAGGCCCTTTCGCTCAGCTACAAGGATCTGGTTGACGAGCCGCAGACCGAGCTGAACGAGTTGCTCATGCAGCGCACCCACGGCGAAGATAGCGTGGGCGACTGGAGCGGTGTGGCGCTGGATGCCCTGCTACAGCGGGCGGGCGCTGCCGATGGCTGGGTGAGCATCACGGCGTTGGCTGCCGACGGCTATGCGATAGAGGTCACCCGCGACGAGGTGGAGGGCGCGATCGTGGCCCTCAAGGAGCAGGGCGAGTGGATCGCCAAGGCGGACCCCGAACACGGGCCCATCCGTCTGGTTTGTCCCCTCACGCCAGCAGATCGCTGGGTGTTCCAGCTCACCGAGCTGCAGGTGAACGCGCCTTAGGCTCCCTGGCGTGCTGGCTCTGGCCGTGGCAGCCAAGATGCTAGGGTGGGGCGAGGTGGTCTCGCTACTGGAGGATTCTGTGGATGGATTCCCCGTGCGCGCCATCACCCATGGCGCGCTCTATCACTGGTTCGGCTACTATGAGATGCCCTGCTTTGACGCGGTGGGGCAGCGGGTGCTGCACCTGGGGGCCAGCTTTCAAGATCGCCCGCCGCGCCCAGAGGACACCGCTCTCATCGGCCTGACGGACCTGGCCCGCGATACGATGGTGCCCCTGGCGCGAACGTGGGCGTTCAACTGGCAGCAGGGCTCGATGCTCTACTGGCATCCGCAGGCGCCCGACCGCGTGGTGCTCTACAA
>DAIRUQ010000178.1:0-2837 GCA_036803245.1 Chloroflexota bacterium
CGGCAGCAGCACCGGCTGCCACAGCCGGATCATGCCCGGGGCGCCATCCCAGCCCGTGTAGAGAGCGTAGCGGCCGTCCGACGGCTGGCCCACCAGCGGCACCAAGTCAGAGTCTACGGCCTCGAACCCCGCCTCGCCTACCTGCATCGGGATGTACGCCGGGTCGGCATCCTGGTACTCCCAGCCGCTCAGGTCGCCGGTCTCAAAGCTGGGGTTGATGATGACGCCTGGCTCCAGGGCGCGTTGCACCGAGCCTTCGGCCGCCGCTGGCAGAGCTGCTGCCAGGCAGAGTGCCAGCAGCAGGCCCGCTGCGGCCACACGCTTCCAACCCGATCGTTGCTCACTCTTGGGCATGGTCACCTCCTCGACCAGTAGGCCAAAAGAACCTGGGTGCGAGAGGATTCTAGTCTGTTGCTGTTAGATCGCTTCAGGTCGAACGTGAAGGCTGCGTGAAAAACGGGGCGCGCGGTTGCCCGCACGCCCCGTGATGCGTCGCTGGAGCGGGTTAGGCCTTGAGCACCACCACGCTGGCGGCCGGGTCGGGAGCGACCGTCGGGCCGGTGATGGTGACCAGCTCGCCCTGGCACTGGAGGGGCAGCGCCGCTTGCGACGGATCGCTCAGCAGGTAGGCCGCGCTGGGCGTGCATTCCAGCCCCCGCAGCGTGAGCACGCCGTCGGCGGGCCAATCCAGCACATGCAGGTAGATGACTCCATCCTTGGCGGTGGTGCGGCACCAGGCCTGGCCCTGGATCGGCCCCGGTCGCGTGCCATAGATGGCCTCGCCGTTGACCGCCAGCCAGCGCCCCATGCCGCGCAGCCGCTCCACGCTGGGCTCGGGGATCACGCCATCGGCGGTGGGGCCCACGTTCAGCAAATAGTTGCCGCCCTTGGAGACGATATCCACCAGGTGGCGGATGAGCTGCTCGGTGGATTTCCAGTTGTGGTCGTTGAGCTTGAAGCCCCAGGTGTCGTTGATGGTGGCGGGCGTCTCAAAGTCCACCTGCATCTGCACGTCGGGGATCATGTTGTCGCCGGCGGAGGCGTAATCGCCCAGGGCGTTGCCCACGCGGCCGCACACCAAACAGTCCGGCTGGAGCGTGTGCACCAGCTCTAGCAGGGAGCGCGACTGCTCCGCCGTGATGCCCTTGGGCGT
Organism: Chloroflexota bacterium; assembly: GCA_036803245.1. GTDB lineage: Bacteria > Chloroflexota > Anaerolineae > UBA1429 > UBA1429 > DAIRUQ01. Next base: position 1,154 of record DAIRUQ010000178.1, read on the forward strand.
ATCGAACCAGATCAGCGCCACGGGGCCATAGTTGGTCAGCAGCTCGGTCACCTGTGGCTTGACGTAATCCTCGATATAGCCGTCAAAGTCCTTTTGGGATTCGTCATAGTCCCAATCGTTGCCGTCGCCATCGGGGTGGTGCCAGTCCTGGGTCTGCGAATAGTAGAACCCCAGGCGGATGCCCTGGCGGGCGCACTCGTCGGCCAGCTCGGCCAGGATGTCGCGACCAAAGGGCGAGGCGCCCATCACGTCATAGTCGGTCACCCGCGAATCGAACAGGCAAAAGCCTTCGTGGTGCTTGGAGGTGATGACGATGTACTTTTGGCCGGCCGCTTTGGCTAGCGCGACCCACTCGCGGGCGTCGTAGCGGGTGGGGCTAAACTGGGCGGCTAGCTGCTCGTACTCGCGCACGGGGATGCGGGCGTGCAGCATGATCCACTCGCCGATGCCCGGCACCTCTTTACCCTGCCAGACGCCGGCCGGGATGGCATAGAGGCCCCAGTGGATAAACAGGCCGAACTTGGCCTCGCGCCACCAGTCGAGCCTAGGGTCGTTCTGGGCGCCCTCGCGCTGGCTGCGCTCTGGCCGGATGCCCGACAGCTTTGCCATGTTGCCTCCTGTACGGTGCGGCGCGGCTCAGGGACGCTCCCCGGGGCCGCTGGTCGATGGTTACGTGGCCGCGAGTATAGCACCGTTGCAGCGGGACGGCATGCTCGCGCGGGGGCGCGCACGCCGCTCCGCCATGGCTGGCTGGCGGTCAGCGCTTTTCGGCGTAGGCGCGAAACTCGGCCAGCGCCTCACGGTCGATCTTGAAGCTATGCTCGGGGCCGGGATAGGTCCCGTCGCGGATCTCGCGGACGAACGCGGCCAGGGCGCCATCCAGCGTGCGGCCGATCTCGGCATAGCGCTGGGCGTGGCGCGGCTGGAACGCCTCGAACATGCCGATGGCGTCGTGATAGATCTGGCAGTGGCCGCTGCAGCCGGCGCCCGAGCCGATGCTGATGGTGGGCACGTCCAGCTTGGCGGTGACCAGCTCGGCCACGGCGGCCGGCACCAGCTCCAGCAGGATGGCGAACACGCCGGCCTCTTGCAGGGCCAGGGCGTCCTCCAGCAGGGCGATGGCCGCCGCGCCGCTGCGGGCCTGGACCTTGTAGCCGCCGATGGCCGAGGCGCTCTGGGGCGTCAGCCCCAGGTGGCCCATCACCGGCACACCGGCATGGGTGATGGCGCGCACCCGCTGGGCCATGGCGCGGCCGCCTTCAAGCTTGACGCCATCGACGCCGGCCGCGGCCATGAATCGGCCGGCGTTGCGCACCGCCTCCTCGTTGGAGATCTGGTAGGACATGTAGGGCATGTCGCCCAGGACGAACGCCCGCTGGCAGCCGCGGGCCACCGCTCCGGCAAAGACCAGCATCATCTCCATGGTGGCCGGCAGCGTGTTGGGGTAGCCCAGCACCGTCATGGCCACCGAATCGCCCACCAAGACGATATCCACGCCAGCGGCGTCGACGATCTGGGCGTTGGGATAGTCATAGCAGGTGATCATGGTCAGCGGCGTGCCCGCCGCCACCATGGCGTTGAGATCAGGGATCGTCAGTTTGGTTGGCATGGGGCACCTCCTTGGGGTGATGCGCGTACACGGGCATTGTAGGGCAGGGCAGGCGGGCGTCAATGCCGGCGCCAC
>DAIRUQ010000179.1:0-2751 GCA_036803245.1 Chloroflexota bacterium
GATAAAGATACTCAATAGTATCGGCGCCAACGCTGTCCCTGTCAAACAGTGCCTCTGGATGTCGTTTCGCAGGAATTTACCTCGGTTTGACGTGCGAATGCCTTCCAGGGTCTCGCGCGGGCTACACGTGCCGGCCGCTGGCTGCTATCATGCCGGCCAACGGCCGGTGGGCGGAGCCCAGCCCCGGTCAGTTGGCGGCCCAGCCGCTTACCGGCCCGAGCATCGTCCCGGAGTCACGCTCCGACCACGATCTTTGTCTAGCGGTTCCCCCGGTGCACTATCGTGGCCTGATGGGAGAATGGGGTCTGTCTGGGACACGCTGAAAGGAGAAGGTAAAGAGGTGTTGAGAGAGAGGACCAAGCGATCCGCGCGTCGTTGTGGGCGGATTTGGGTACTGGCGCTGGTGACGCTGGCCCTGTTGGTGGCCGGTGCATCGCCGACGCTGGCATCGCCGCCGCCAGAGTCGCAACCGTTTGAGGTTGTTGCCCTCCCCGCCGAGGTTGCGAGCTGGTCGCCCGGGGTGGCGGCGCTCGAAGCGGCGCGCCGTTCCCGCTCGCACAAGCTGGACAGCTCTTTGGCTGAACTAGAGATCGCCGTCACCGAGCAGGGCACGACGCTCGCTGGCGATCTGCCTGGCTTGAGGCTGCAAGGCGACCGGGTGCAGGTCCAGGTGGTCACCAGCGAGAGCTCGCTGGCTGGCGCCCTCGCCGCCATCTCGGCTGTGGGCGGCCAGGTTACCGGCGTGGGGAATGACCGCACCCTGATCCAGGGCTGGCTGCCCGTCACCTCGCTGACGACGGTGGCAGCCTCTGACGATGTCTACCGCGTGAGGCGCCCGGCCATGGCAGTGCCGCTGGAGAGCATCCAGGCGGGTAGCGCGGCCACGGAAGGGATCGAGGCCATCAATGCTGACGCGTGGCATACGTTCGGACATCTGGGTCAGGGCGTCAAGGTTGGGATCATCGATGGGGGGTTCGAGGGCTATTCTGACCTGCTTGGGAGCGATCTTCCAGCATCGGTGGTTGTGCGGAATTTCGTGGATGGCGAGACCGACGAGGATCTCGATGGCACCACGCCTCATGGCACGGCCTGCGCCGAGATCATCCATGATGTCGCTCCCGGTGCAGCGCTCCACCTGGCCAAGATCGGGACCAACCTCGATCTCCAGGAGGCGGTGGAGTGGCTCAAGGATACCCATCAGGTGGATATCATCTCGACGTCGCTGGGCTGGTACAACCTCACGCCGGGTGACGGGACCGGCGAGTTCGCCGATCTCGTACGGGAAACGCGTGATGCTGGCATCCTCTGGGTCACCGCCGCGGGAAACGACCGCGAGTCGCACTGGGGCGGAGCCTATGTCGATGACGGCTACGACTATCACACCTTTGCCGCCGACCAGAACGTCAACTACTTTGGGCCCGGCAATGGGAATGCCTACCTGATCCCCGCCGGGTACCTGGTCCAGGTCTACTTGCGCTGGGACGACTGGACGCAGGTGGATCAGGACTATGATCTCTACCTGCTGCGCTTTAACGACACGACTCAGGATTGGGAGGAGGTCGACTATAGCGTAAACGAGCAGGACGGCAGCCCCGGCCAGACTCCTACCGAGGCCGTCTGGGGCTATACCAGCGGTGACGCGGCGCCCTATGGGTTCGTCATCGCACGGTGGGATAGCAACCGCAACGTCAACCTAGAGGTGTTTGCCCCCAACATGCCGCGCCTGGACGAGCTGGTCCATGCGCGCAGCCTTGCCAACCTCGCCGATGCGCCTGATGCGGTGACGGTGGCGGCGCTGGATGTCTCGGCGCCGTACCCCCAGGAGGTCTACAGCTCGGAAGGCCCCACCAATGGTCCCGGTGGTACCGCTTCGGGGGGATTCGCCAAGCCCGAGATCGCCGGGTTCGCCAATGTGGCGACGGTCAGCTATGGCACGAGTAGCAGGTTCAACGGCACCTCATCGGCCACGCCACACGTGGCGGGAGCAGCGGCGTTGGCGCTGAGCGCGCGCCCCAGTGCTTCGCCTGCCTGGCTACAGACGTTCCTGTCATCGCGAGCGGTGGACATGGGGCCTACGGGAATGGACACCATGTTCGGCCACGGACGTCTGTACCTGGGGTTGCCTCTAGGCACTGATCCGAGTGCCTTTCTGCCGCTGATCCTTCGCTAGCTAGCCTCTGACGCGCGAGCTCCGTCCCTCGCCACTAGCGGTGGTGGGGATTGGGGCTCGCGCGCTACCTTGCCATCTGTCTGCATTCTCAGTCCGCGCCGTGCGGCTCGGACGGCCACCGTCGGGTCCTCGCCCCCTCTGGACGTCTACCGCCTAGCCGAGTACCCTTACCAGCAGAAAGGGAGGTGAGAGCATGCTGGTACTGGGTGTGGTTGGCAGTCCGCGGCGCGAGGCGGGCGTATCGTGTGAGATGGTGGAGGCGACGCTAGCCGGCGCCCGCGACGCTGGGGCCGAGACGGCCACCGTCTACTTGGCTGACTATGCGTTGACCCCTTGCCGCCACTGCGGGGGGGCTTGCTTTTCCAAAGGTTACTGCGAGCATGACCGTGAGGCCACCCTGGCTCTACGCGAGGTGGTGGAGGCCTCCGATGCCCTGGTGTTGGCCGCACCGGTGTTCATGTGGCAGCCGGCTGGCTTGACCGCGCTGTTCATGGAAAAGCTGCGACTTCGATCCGGCACCTGGAACAACCCCAACCGCAACCAACGCGCCGGGCTGGGCATCGCCGTGGCCGGGGGTACCG
>DAIRUQ010000180.1:0-2684 GCA_036803245.1 Chloroflexota bacterium
GGGTGATGTTGAGCTCTTCAGATATCTCGAAAACGCCCTCAAGGATCGCCGCCACGACCTCCGCTTGTAGCTCGGGAGAGCGCTCTGGCGAGGTCGGCCAACCGATCTCGGTGATGCGCATGGGCAAGCTGGGTGGGACTTTACCGGCCACCAGGTTGGTGTTGCGAAAGTGGCCCAGGACTGCCTTGGTGGCAGAGGCGTGGTCCAGTCCAGGCGGCAGCGGGGCAAAGACGCCGGGATAAAAGTCGATCCCAACATAGTCTAGAGAGTCGTAGAACGTTGCATCGCCTTGTGCAGCTAGTGTAGGCCAGAACAGGTCGTTGTGGTCGAAGGAGATCACCGCGTTGATCCCCACCCCAATGGGTAGTCCCAACCGCTTCGCCTCGTCCTTGGCTGCCTTCACGCCCAGAATCAGTGCCTGATGGATGCCAGCGAAACTTCCATCGCCTCCTGTGGCGGCGTGCGGATTGTTGGGCTCTTCACCGATCTGAATGCTCGCCAACGCTTCGCCATAGCGCCGAACCATCGACCGCACGAAATCGCAGAACCCCTGCGGATCATTGTGGGCTCGGTAACACACTGCGAGATCGAGCGCGATTCGGTCGGTGACGTAGAGCCCCATCGCATTTGGCGTCACGTTCCTTGGTTCTGGCTGGCCAGCATAGTGGAGATAGCCTCGCAGCAGGAACGGTCCGGCGGGCGGAAGCAGCGCGGCCAAGGCCTCCTCGATTGCGCTCGGCATATCGGGCTTGCCCGCGATAATGCCCGCTCCACTATCGATGCCTACGCCGCTACCCGCAAAGATGCCACTCACGATTTGCCCCACGGCTGGATGCCTCCCCAGTAAGGGGTCTCGTCGCTCGGCACGGCCTCAGCCGGTCCCCTTGAGCAGCATAGCGAACCGACGCCACACGCGGTATCCCAGGGCTCCGTACCAGTCAACCAGCCAGGTCCAGCCAAGGTATGAGGTGTTCAGTCCGCGTTGCTGGAGCAGCCACGTGCCGCGGGCCGCCAACGCCCGCCCAATGCCCTGCCCGCGATGAGAGCTGATCACGCCGAGGCAGGCCAGGCCTCCGGTCCGGCCCTCGAAGCATCCTTGCCACGTCAGGCCCTCCGTCTCGACGAGCACCACACCGACGATCTGATCCGGTGTGGCCGCCAGCAGGATGCGCTCGTACTCTTGCGCTCGGATGGCCTCCATGTAGAACCCCAACCAGTCGGCCAGATCGTCGTCGCGGAACGCTTCTGGTAGGCGCGAGCGGTCCTCTGGCCGCGCGATGCGGATCTCGATACCGCGTGGGATCTGCTCTTGGCCCCAGGCAGGGTGCACGAACCGATCGAGGTCGAGGGTCATGTCAACGCTGGTCTCATCAGAGCGATAGCCCCGGGCCTGGAAGAACCCCGCGCTCTCTTCCGGGGCGCCCTGCCAGAGGTAGCGTCGACCTTGTCCCACGACAATCTCCTCGGCGCCTTGAGCACGCAACCAGCGTTCAGACGCCTGCAGCAGGTCGGTCCCTAGGCCCTGGTGTTGAATCGCGGGCCTCACGGCCAGTAGCTGGAGGTAGCCTCGGCGGCCTTGGCGGTCGAGCATGGCAAAACCCTGTGGCCTTCCATGTTGGGTTGCCACAAGGGTGTGGCAGTGGCCGGTCTGCATGAAACGTTCCAGCGAGAGCGGCCAACGCGATCCCATGGTCTCGAGATAGAGGCGGTAGAGTGCCTGATCCGCGTGCCTCTGGTCAATGATCTGCACCATGGTCTCCTAGCTCGAGATCCTCATTCGCCTTGCTGCCTAGCATCGGCCGAGGCGGCGCGCAGCTGCTGAAGCTGCCACGTCCGTTCCCTCGCCGCGGCTTGGCCGTCGTCTGCGCCGGCCGCTGCATCCATGGCCTTGGCGGCGTAGGCGGCGGCGTGGATGGCGTGCCCAGCTACGTGGGCGGTGGCGGCAGCGTGGCCGGCTGCCCTGGCCGCAGCGCGAGCGGCTGCATCGTCAGTCTCGCGAGCGGCGGCGTGAGCGGCAAAGGCGGCTCGACGGGCCGCAGCCACGGCGGTCTCGCCACTGGCCCAATAGCGCGCCGCCGCGATGGCGTCTCGCGGTCGTTCATCGTGCGGATGGAGCGCCTCAAAGCGGTCGAGGACGCGCTCAGCGCAGTCGGCGGCCCAGCGAGCGAGGATCCGCTGGTCGAGGCCCTCTGCCGCCTCGGCGATCGTGTGTGACATGGTCGCAAGATCCGTCGGCCTCTTCATGGGATCTGTCGTTCCGTCCTGGGCGTCTCACTGCGGCCCTGCTCGACGTGGCTCTTGGCCGTTGCTCGACGGATTGTCGCCGGCGATCGGCCAGCTTCCCACCGGAGCCAGGCGTCCATCGTGCGAACCGGCGTGACAGCCGAAAAAGCCCGCGCTCTGTGGGCTAGCGATGATGGGGCGGGCCTAGGGCATGCTGCCACCTCGGACGGCTAGTCCAGGCGTCTGGCCGAGTAGCGCAGGTGAAAAGAGTTCTCGCTGGCGTCATCGTCCGGCACCAGAAAGCGCGAGCTGGTGTCGACATAGCCCGAATGCCTGGTGGAAGCCGAGAGCGCTACGCCCGACTCGACGAAATAAAAGTCACCAAAGGTGTTGGCGCTGATTGTCTCAGCTATGCGCTTGGGCCCTTGGGAGAACAACACCATCTCGTCTTGCGCGCCGGC
>DAIRUQ010000181.1:0-2545 GCA_036803245.1 Chloroflexota bacterium
GCGGCCGGCGTACGTCGACTGCGGCAGCCACAGCTGGGTCGCCAACCCTTACGGCAGCCCCGAGCAGAACGACGCCGTGGCCCACTACCTGTGCTGGATGAACAGCAAGGAGAACATCAAGAAGCAGGCCAAGTGGTGGCTGGACAACGAACTCAAGGGCGCCTACGCCTCGCCCTTCTCTGACGTTCCGTGGACCACCGTCTCGGCCGGCATCCCCGAATGGTGGGCGGCGCCGCTCGAGGAGATCCTCGCGGTCGGCGACGTCGACCCGGCGCCCGACTATGCCCCGGGTCGCACGTATGTGGATGCCGCCGCGGCAGAGATCGTGAACGACGAAAAGTCCGACGTCAGGGCCATGCTTCAGGACGCCGAGGACAAGACCAAGCGCGAGTGGCTGGACGAGTACCACAAGAAGCTCGGCGCTTAGGGCGAACGAGGAGTTCGGGCTAACGTAGCCTCCACACCACCTTGCGAATGCATGCGCCGAGGCAGCTCGCTCGACCAAACGGGCGAGCTGCCTCCGCCAAGCTCAAGATCGGGGGAATTACCGTGCGGCAAAGTGGTAGCATCTCCCTGGGAGCCGGCGCGCGACCCCTGGTGAGTCGCCGCACGCTACAGCGTGCGCAAAAGGCGATCCCGGCCGTCGTGTTCCTGGCTCCTGCGGTCATCGCTTTTCTGCTCTTCAAGTACTATCCCCTGCTCCGCGGTATCGCCATGAGCCTCTATCGCTGGGACGCGGCCGATCCGCCGGGGCAGTTCCTGGGGCTGGGCAACTTTGCCAACGCCCTCACCTCCGAGCACTTTTACCTGCTTCTCAAGAACACGCTGATCCTCTTTGCTTTCGGGGTTCTGTTCGGCTTCTGGGTGCCCATCGCCCAGGCGATGGTGCTCCACCAGCTGCGCCGGGGATACCAGTTTTTCCGCTTCCTTTATGTCCTTCCCGTGGCGGTGCCGTCGGTCGCGTTTCTCATGACCTGGATGTACATCTGGCACGTCGACGGCGGGCTGGCCAACGGCCTCATGAACGCCCTCGGGCTCCCCTCGCAGGGGTGGATCAGCGACCCGAAACTCGTCAAGCTATGTCTGAGGATTCCCGGCCTGCTGGGCGGGGGTGTGGGCATCCTCATCTACACCGCCGCCATCCAGAACATCTCGGAGGAGGTGATCGAGGCCGCCATCGTCGATGGGGCTACGGCGTGGGACCGCATCTGGCGCATCATCCTGCCGAACATCCTGCCCATCGTCAACATCATGTTCATCATCTCCCTCACGCAGAGCTTGCTCGCCTTCGAGGACGTCTGGATTCTGACTCAGGGCGGCCCGGGCTATGCCTCCAGCACCCTGGTCATCGGCGTCTACCAGCGAGCGTTCGTGCAAAACCAGTATGGGATGGGCTCCACCTGGGCCGTGCTGATCCTGATACTTACCCTGGCCTTCACCTGGATCCGGCTCAAGACCATCCAGGAAGATAGGTTCTAGGAGGAGACCCGATGGCAAGTAAAGCAACCGTCACAGCCCAGCCCAAGCGCGGAGCCAGAAGCCTACGGGATACCAAGAGCGATCGCGTGCTGCGCGCCGTGTGCTATCTCGTCAGCTTTATCTGGTGTGGGTTTACCGTTTTCCCCATCTACTGGATGTTCACCAGCACCTTCAAGGACGCCGTCGACGTCAACCGGATGCCGCCGGTGTTCTTCCCCAGCCTACCCTCGGCATACACCATCCGCATGGACTACTCGGACGTGGTGGATGAGATGGATCCGGCCGCCCTGGACCTGGCGATCCGCGAGGACCTGGCGCTGGCCGTGTGGCGCGTCACCGACATGATGCCCCAGATCCACCTGGGCAAGATCAACGCCGAGGCCTGGAACGGCGACCAAAAGCTCGCCGAGGTCTCGCTGCCCAGGTACCAGTACAACCACTATCGCGGGCAGCTCTGGGCGACGCAGCGACTGAGCGATAACCTGGTGCGCCGAGAGATCGACCGCGCGCACTATGTCACCGGCCTCAAGACGGACATGAGCGGTGCCTTGCCGCCCATCAAGCTCGGCAAAACGGATACCGAGGCTGTGGCCAAGATCACCAAGCTGTTCGGCGGCGAGATCCAGACGACGGGCAGCCTGGTGGCCGTCGGCGAGTGGACGCACCTGCCGTCGCTCGTCAACAACTACATCGACGCCTGGCGCGCTCCCGGGCGCAGGTATCCCAACCTGAGTGTCGCCAACTATTTCCTCAACGGCCTGACCATCACCGGCGCCGCGATCATCGTCCACTGGCTGATCAGCGGTGGGGCGGGGTATGCGCTCTCGCGCCTGCTGAGCCCGAACCTTGCCAAGTTCATGACCATCTTTTTCCTGGCGACCATGATGGTACCCAGCGCCACGACCCTCGTGCCGCTGTATGAACTCGTGGGCAAGATGGGCCTGCTGGACACCTTCTGGGGCGTCATCTTGCCAGGCATACCGGGCGCCTTTGCCATCTATCTCTACAAGGGATTCTTTGACGCCCTGCCGCAGGATATCCTCGATGCGTCGCGTATCGATGGGGC
>DAIRUQ010000182.1:0-2527 GCA_036803245.1 Chloroflexota bacterium
ATCCAGCAGCAACAGCGACGGGCGAGACATCAGCCCCCTGCCCATGGCTAGCATCTGCTGTTCGCCGCCAGAGAGCGTGCCGCCCTTTTGGTCAAGTCGCTCTTTCAGCCGTGGGAAGCTGGCAAACACCCGCTCCAGCGACTCGCTAATCTCTTTGGGATCCGAACGCGTATAGGCGCCCATCTCAAGGTTCTCTCTGACGGTGAGACGCCCAAAGATGCGCCTTCCCTCAGGTACGTGGCAGACCCCCATGCTCACGATCCGCTCTGCTGGCGCGCGGATCAGCGATTCGTCGCGATAGAGCACGTCGCCCTCAGATGGACGGAGCAAGCCCGAGATGGTGCGAAACGTGGTGCTCTTGCCAGCCCCGTTGGCTCCAATGAGCGTGACCACCTCGCCCTGCTCGATGTGAAACGAAATGCCACGCAGAGCGCGGATAGCCCCGTAGGCTACATGGAGATTCTCAACTTGAAGGAGCATATGCGCCCAACTCCTTGCCGCTACGCTTTCCCAGGTAGGCCTCGATCACGCGCTCGTCGTTCTGGATATCGCGCGCGGTCCCCCGCGCAATCACCTGGCCAAAGTCCATCACGGTGATCCACTCGCAAATACCCATCACCACACGCATCTGGTGCTCGATCAGCAGAATGCTGAGATGAAAGCTCTCACGCACAAACTGGATCAGCTCCATCAGCGCCTCGGACTCGGTCGGGTTCATACCAGCGGCGGGCTCGTCCAACAGCAGCAGCTGCGGTTCGGTCGCCAGCGCTCTGGCGATCTCTAGCCGACGCTGAGCGCCATAGGGCAGGTTGCGAGCCATCTCGAGCTGGCGGTCCTCCAGATCGAGCACACTCAGCAGCTCTTGGGCCCGCTCGGTGAGTTGTCTCTCCGCCTTGCTGAACCGCCCCAGACGCGTGATGCCCTCCAAGAGGCCGTACCCAGCGCGGGTGTGCAGCGCGATGCGGACATTGTCCAGCACGGTTAGGTTCTGAAACAAGCGGATATTCTGGAACGTGCGCGCGATGCCGAGCTGGGTGATCCGATGGGTCGGCACGCCAACCAGGCTACCACCCTGGTAGACGATATCTCCCGCGGTGGGCAGATACACGCCCGTGATCAAGTTGAACACCGTGGTCTTGCCCGCACCGTTGGGGCCGATCAGGCCGTACAGGCCACCGCGCGGCACGGACATGGTAAAGTCCCCAACCGCCCGCAACCCGCCAAACAGGATGGTCAAGTCCTGAAGCTTGAGAATGGTTTCTGTGGCTGTGGTGTTCTCTGCCATCTAGGACTCCTCCGCGGCGGCCGACTCGGCGACGGCTTCGCTGCGCGGCTCTGGCCGCGGCGCGGCAAACCAGCCCCATTCCTTGGTCCCCAGCAGGCCCTGCTGACGCAACAACATGACCACGAGGAGCATGAGCGGATAGAGCACGAACCGCCAATCCTCGAACCCCTGCGGAAGAAGCACGCGCAGCCCCTCGATCAGCATGGCAAAGCCGACCGAAGCCACCAGCGTACCAGTCATAGATCCGAGGCCGCCAAACACGATGATGATCAGGGGATCAAAGCCCTTGACGACGTTAAAGGTGCTGGGGTGGAGAAAACTCATCAGGTGCGCATAGAGCCCGCCAGCCAAACCAGCAAAAAAGGCGCCGAACGCAAAGGCCGTCGCCTTGTGCTGGGCGATGTCGATCCCCATAGCCTTGGCGGCGATCTCATCCTCGCGCACAGAGATGATAGCTCGACCAGCGGAAGAGTGCACCAGGTTACGCATCACCACCGCCACAACCACGAGCACGCCAAACACCCAGCCCCAGGTGGTCCACTGTGGGATGGCCACCATGCCGCGGGCACCCTTCATGATGGGGATCACCATGTCCGAGTTCTGCAGCGCCGTATAGATCATGATGGCAAAGCCGAGCGTGGCGATGCCGAAATAGTCCGAGGTCAGGCGGAGGAGCGGAAGACCCACCAGGTACCCTACCACGGCCGCCATGGTGCCACCGTTCAGCAGAGCCAAGGCAAACAGCAGGTTCTGCGCAGCCTGCTCACTCAAGAGGCCCAGCAACGCCGTGAGCCCAGCGTCCAGGCCCTTTTGCAGCAGCACTGTCGCAAGGACGGTTACCGCCACCACCACGGCGATAGCTACCACCAGCGGCACAAGTGCCAAGATGGTGCTCTCGGCTGGCTTGAGAAACTCATCCAGCGCCTCGCGAGCCTTGCGCCACCAGGAAGCAAACCTCGCGACACGCGTGATCAGGAGCAGCAGGATGATGCCAAGCTGGGCCGCCATCATCCAGGAGAGCGCCACGTACTGGCCGCCACTCCACTGCGACTGAAAGTCCTTGGTAATCAGCGCCGAGCCATATGCGCCGATGGCATAAAAGCCGATATGCCCCAACGAGAACTGTCCGTTAAAGCCATAGATCAGGTTCAGCCCCAGCGCCGAGACCGCCGCGATGCCCGCAAGCTGCACCACCCGGTACCAGTAGGTGCTGATCTGCCCCGCCTGCGCCGCGTACTGAAC
>DAIRUQ010000183.1:0-2514 GCA_036803245.1 Chloroflexota bacterium
CCCCGTCGACATCCTCAGCGTGCCAGCCCACGGAGACAATCGCGATCTCGCGATCGAGAGCGGGGATCAATAACGTGCCGATGGTCTCGGTGAGTGTCGGCGTGGCCGATACCTGCGCGGCCACGGTCAGGGGCTGGATTGTCCGCGTCTCCTGGGCTGTCGCCGAAGGGCGTGGGGTTGAGGTTCGCGGCGTCGGCGAACCGGCGGCTGCAACGGACGTCGCGGCGACCGTGCTCGCCGTCGCGGTAGAAGCCCTGGTGGTGGCGGCCGGCGCGACGCCGGCATCACAAGCGGAGACAGTCAGAGCCACGCAGAGCAGCCATGCAAGGTCGCGCGGACGCGTCACGACGAGGAATCTCCTCCGAGCCGCCGAGTACGACAGAGGCCGCAGATCGACAGTGAATAGCGCAATAAAAGACAGTCTATCCCGACTCAATCCTTAGGATAGCATGGGGGGGCTTGGCTGTCTAGGGCCCTGCCCCGGGATTCACGGCGAATCCACGCATAGAGGCAGGTGCACACGCACAACGACCTACCGGCTAGCCGATAGGTCGCTCGTGTTGGGGAGTCTACCGGTACCTAGTGCCCATACCACCAGTCTTTGTGCGAGCGGGGATCCATAAAGCTGCCATTGTCACGGATGGCAATCCGCATCTCGCCACCACCAGCGCGCGCAAATGGCTGCCGCTCACGCAGTGCGGGCAGCGAGCGCCGACCGCCGGCATGGCAGCTCTGGTAGAGCGACACGAGCTTGGGATCAACCTGCAAGCCGTCGAGGTGTATTGTGTAGCCGTGCACCACATCATCCTCGCGGGTGAACTTGAGCGTGATACTGGAACTGGTGGCATAGAGCACCATCACCGAATACGAGCCGCCGCTATCGGTGCCAACACGATAGCCTGACCGGGGGACATAGATGATCTCGCCCTTGCTGGTGGCCGCGCCCAGCAAGGTGACGGGCCAGGTGTTCAGCAGACCCGCCCGTTGGTTGAGCGTCCAGTTCCAGTCGTAGACCTTGTAGACGCGAGACACCGAAGGCGTACGTTCGTTGCCAAAGAGTGCATAGAGCTGCGGGGCCTTATCGTCGCGTCCCCCCGAGTAATCCACCAAACCTCGGTAGGCCGTCGTTTCGGCCCACCCTCGCAGAGCCAGGTTAAGGTCGGCGTGCTGACTCGGCTCGCGATCGGTGGGCACCCAGCCCGAGACGCAAGACATGCAGAGGCTGTTGTAGCTAGCGCCAGGGATCGGCTCAAAGACCTCGGGCTTTTGCACAGAGGGCAAGTAGACCTGCGGCTCCAAGGCCATGGGGCTGGCGCTCGCCTCCGCCAGGGCCGCATCCGGCCGCGCCCACCCACCGACCAGCAAGCATCCAACCAGAGCGAACAGCGCCCAACGACGCGCCAGCAGGTTCCTCATATGGCTTATTCCTATTTACTATCAACAAGATGGGGCCATTCTAGAACCCCGAAAAACTATTCCGATAAAAAGCGCGTAAACTAGCCGTCCAGAGGACGTAATGCGAGGCTGCGATCACTGCTCAGGCGAATCGGGCCCATCAGGCGCCGGCGGAACCACGGCGCGCAGACCTCTGCCCAGCAGGACTAGCGCCACCGCCCCAAGGGGTAGCAGCCAGATCCAGTCGGGCGCGTCGAGAAACCACCAGGCGCTCGCCGCCACAATGGCCAGAGGCACCGCTCGCAGCATGATCTCACGGGCCAGGCCGGGACCGTACTCGTGACCGCTCACCGCGCACCTCCGTTGACACATCCGCCAGGCAATGCTAGCATCGGCCCAGGAACACCGCCCCATCAACCCTCTCAGGAGGCCACTGAGCATGGACTATCAGCAATGGATCGGCAAGCCGTGGACGAGCCTGGATACGCCCGCCCTCTGCGTGGATCTGGACACGCTCCAGCGCAACATCGACCGCATGGCCGCCCTGGCCCGCGACGCCGGCGTGTCGCTACGCCCCCACATCAAGACCCACAAGTGCCCGCAAATCGCCCAGATGCTGCTGGCAGCCGGCGCTGACGGCATCACCTGCGCCAAGGTGAGCGAGGCCGAGGTGATGGTGGATGCCGGCATCACGGACATCCTGATCGCCAACCAAATCATGGGAATGTTCAAGATACAGCGGTTGGCGAGCTTGGCCAAAAGGAGCCAGCTCACTGTGGCGGTGGATCATGCCGACAACGTGGCGATGCTCTCGCAGGAGGCCGAGCGAGCCGGCGTCACCATCGGGGTGTTGATCGAGGTGGATGTGGGCATGGGGCGCTGCGGGGTGGCCCCGCTGGAACCGACGTTGACCCTCGCTAGGATCGTCGACGCCTCGCCCAACCTGGAGCTGCGCGGCGTGATGGGCTATGAGGGCCATGCTGTCATGATCCCCGACGCTGGCAAGCGCGCCCAGGCCGTCGAGACGGCGCTGGCCCCGCTGGTGGCGACCGCCACCCTGCTGCGAGACAACGGCCTCCCCTGTGCCGTCGTCTCAGCCGCCGGCACCGGCACCGCCGC
>DAIRUQ010000184.1:0-2407 GCA_036803245.1 Chloroflexota bacterium
CTGCATGCGCCCCTCGGGCTCAAGGCCCAACGACACCCAGCCGGTGGTCTCGGCGTCCATGGCCAGGTACAGCCGGTCGCCCATAGTGCGCCAGTGCAGGACAAAGCGCCCATCGGCATAGGTGGCCGAGCCACTGTACTCGCCCTCGTGGCTCACGCCATCGACGCTGATCGGCGACTGGGCCTGAACCGGTAAAGCGACCAGTAACAGCAGCGCCGTTGCCAGCAGACCTGCCAGGATTCGCGAGGATCTCATCGGCTCTCCTCTGGGGCTCCGGGGGTGGACACAAAGGCACGCGAACACTATAACATAGGCGGCGCCGCGGTAGCAACAGCGCTGGCGCAAGCGGTGTGCCGAGTGAAGGAGGATCACGATGGAGTTGAACCTGCTATCGACCATCAAAGGATCGATGATGGATGGTTTCTTGCCACAGGGCTGGGATCTGGCCAAGATGGACCGCTGCTGCGAGCTGACCGCGGAGCAGATGCTGCAGCCTGCCGGGCACTGGCACGCGTCCTTTCAACCAGCGGGCTGCGCCAGCTTGTCCGACCTCGAGGTCAAGATGGGGCATGACATTGCCCGGGAGATCCTGATCGCGCGAGACGCCGGGCAACCGTTGGCGCTGATCCTGCCGGTGGGACCCATGGGCATGTACCGTTGGCTGGTCTACTTTTGCCAGATGTGGGAGCTGGACTGCCAGCATGTGCATGGCTTTAACATGGACGAGTGGAGCGACGCCGAGGGGAACACCTTGCCCCCCGAGGCCCCGGGGGCGTTCCAGGGGGCTATGGAGCAGGCGCTGTACGGACCGCTGGGAGCGTTGACGGTGCCTGAGGCGCAGCGGCACTTTGCCACCCGTGAGAGCTTGCCGCGCTATGCCGAGCAGATCGCCGCGCTGCGGGCTCGTGGTGCCCGGCTGGTCACCGTGTACGGCATCGGGCGGGTGTGCCACATCGCCTTCTGGGAGCCGCATTTTGCGGCCGAGTACGAGAACGCCGAGGCATGGAGGCAGCCCACGCATCGCCTCGGCGCAAGGCTGCACCCCCTGACCATCGAGCAGAATGCGATCACCTCGTTCAAAAGCCGCACTACTGCCATCCCCTGTTTTGCCAACACCATCGGCCCGGGCCTGTTCCTCCAGTCGGACCGCTGCATCGGCGGGGCCGACGGGGCGCTGGGGCGTGGCATGACCTGGCAGGCCATGTCGCTTCGAGTGACGTTGCAGTATGGCCCCGACATTTGGGTGCCGTCGAGTTGGATGCCGACGCTGCCCGGCACGCTGTACTATTTGGATGAGCTTGCCCAGCCGCTGGTGGCTGAGGCAAACTAGGGAGGGTTTCAGACGTGACTGAGCACAAGATTGGTGTCATCATGCCGTTGGCCGAGTTCGTCGAGGACGGCCCCTCCCAACTGGAGGCGCTGGGCCTTTGCTGGGTACAGCTCAATTGCTGGGATCCGGCGCTCTATACGGCCGAGAACCTGCGCCGGACGCGAGAGGTGCTTGGCCGTGGGATCGAGGTCTCGAGCCTATGGGCCGGGTGGGGCCGCCCGGCGGTGTGGGATTTCGTCGAGGGCCCGCTGACGCTGGGCATTGTGCCCGAGGCGTACCGGGCCGCGCGGATCGACATGCTCAAGCGCGGCGCTGACTTTGCGGCCGAGCTGGGCTTGAGCGACCTGACTACCCATATGGGGTTCATCCCTGAGAATCCCGCCACGACCGAGTATTGCGGCGTCGTCGCGGCCGTGCGTGAGCTGGCGACCTACTGTCGGCAGCGCGATCTGTACCTCAACTTTGAGACCGGCCAGGAGACGCCTACCACCCTGATGCGAATCATCGCCGACGTGGGCACCGGCAACCTGGGCGTCAACCTGGACCCCGCCAACCTCTTGCTCTATGGCAAGGCTAACCCGGTCGACGCGGTGGATATTCTGGTGGACCCGGCCTCACAGCGCACACTGGTGCGGGGTGTGCACGTCAAGGATGGCGAGTATCCCACCGACCCGCAACGCCTGGGCGAGGAAAAGCCAGTCGGCCAGGGACGGGTTCACTTTGAGCAACTTGTGCCCAAGCTGCTGAGCTGTGGCTATGACGGAGCTTGGATCATTGAGCGCGAGATCAGCGGTCCCCAGCAGAAAGAGGATATACGCTTGGCGCGAGCTCTGATCGAGTCGATCCTCGATGGTGGCGCATAGGAGGGTGGGGAGGTAGTGTGACGGAAGGGTTCCGCTTTTACGACCTGCGCGCCGGCCTAGGCTCGCGCGATATCGATCTGCTCTTTCCTGGGTGGTCGCCGGGCGACGAACGGGTGCTGGCAGTGAGCCCCCACGACGACGACGCCTTGCTGGGTGCCGGCTATGCCCTGGTGGCGGCCCAGGAAAACGGAGGTGTCGCGCACGTGGCCATCTG
>DAIRUQ010000185.1:0-2347 GCA_036803245.1 Chloroflexota bacterium
CCACTTCGTCGACGGAGGCCTTGGGACAGGTAGGCGTCGTGTTGTTCTATGCCCTGCTGGCCGTAGCCCTCACCTGGCCGGCGGCCAAGCACATCGGCAGCCGCTACCCGGGCCAAGGCAACGATCTGATCCTGTTCCCGTGGCAGTTCTGGCGACTCAAGCGGGACCTCTTGCTGGGAGAGAGCCCCTTTTACACCACCCTGCTGTACTATCCGCAGGGCGTGTCGCTGGCCTACTCGAACACGCCTTGGGCCCTGTTCGCGCTGTGGCTACCGCTGCAGGCGATAGCAGGCCCCATCGGCGCCTATGGCTTGCTCTATTTCGCGGCGCTGGTGGGCAACGGCTATGCGGGGTACCGGCTGTTTCGCGAGATCCTGATCGGGGAGAGGCCGGTTGACCTCTCCGCTCGCTGGCTGGAGGTCGCGGCGCTGCTGGCGGGCGTGGTGCTGCTGGCGCGTCCGTGGATCCTGACCAAACCGAGTCATTTCTCCAGGCTGTTCCAGATGGGCACGCCTCTGGCAGCGCTGTTCCTGCTGCGCTACTATCGGCTGCGCCGGCGACGAGATGCCCTGGCAGCGGCCTTCTGGATCGCCGTCACCGGCCTGATCGCCTGGCAGCAGCTGGTGATGGGTGCGTTCGTGCTAGGCGGGCTGATCCTCTGGCGTCTGGTCCTCAGGCGGCCGCAAGGTTGGGGCAAGCTGTTGCTGCACACTTGCCTGATCGGCCTGGTGGCAGCAGCCCTGATGGCCCCCTTTGCCGCGCCCATGTTCAGCGCCCTGTACACGTGGGAGGATCCCAGCGACGTGCTAATGGACTCTTCCACTGACAAACAGACCGACTTGGTCTCAGTGATCGCACCACCGGTGGGGCATCCGCTGCAGCGCTTTTGGGAGACCACGTACTATAACCGGCCCAAGAACGCCGCATTCCTGGGCTATGTGGCGTTGGGCCTGGCGGCCGTGGGCTTGGCTCGGCATCGTCGTCAAAGCGCCGGCTGGGCGCTGCTGTCGGCAGCCTGCCTCGTGCTGGCATTGGGCGCTGAGCTCGAGATCGATCGTCATAGCTACCCGGCCGTACCGCTGCCCTATATGGTCCTGCGGAACAGCTTTTTGTTTGCCATGATCCGCGAGCCCAGCCGCTGGAACCATACCCTCACCCTGCCCTTTAGCATGGCGGCGGGCTGGGGTGGCGTGGCGCTCATACAGGCGCTGCGACGGCCAGCAGTCCGGGCGATCGCCGTCGGTTGCCTGGCGACCATGCTATGCCTGGAGACAGGCAGCATCGTCTGGCCCTATGACACCATGGAACCGAACACGCCAAGCTGGTATCAGCAGCTCGCCCGGGAGCCAGGCGCCTTTGGCATCCTAGATCTGCCCAGCCACGACCGCTATTATGACAAGTGGTATATGTACTACCAGATCACTCACGGCAAGGCACTCGTGGGCGGCCACGTGTCGCGACGACCGTCCGAAGCGGTCGCCTACATGCAGGGCTCACCCTGGCTCGAACAGGTGACCGACCGTGACGTGATGACCATGGATCCCAGCCTCAAGCATGTGACGCGCGAGCTGGCCTACCTGGCAGAGGCCGACGTGCGCTATCTCGTGCTGCACCGCGAGTTTGCCGATCCGCGCTTTATCGACGGCTGGACGGACTGGCTGACCATCGCCCCGGCCGCCGACCTGGGCGAGCTGTTGGTGTTCCGCACCGATCCACGCTGCGACCGCGATTACTGGCTGCGGGAGAGCCTCACGCCCGAGCTGGGGCTCTTTGGCTGGAGCATGCCCGAGGCGCCCCTCCACCAGGTGGCGGCGCTGCCGGTAGAGCTGCACTGGGCCACCTGCGCACCGCCCGAGGCCATCTATGCGGTGCAGTTCGTCCTACGGGACGATGACGGCGGCGCCAAAGCCAGCTGGCAGCGCGCGCCCTCGGAGACGATACCCACCTCAGACTGGTGGGAGAACGAGGTGGTCCGCGGCAGCTACCGCCTGGTGCTGCCCGTTGAGCTGCCACCGGGCCGCTACACGCTGGAGGTGAGCCTGATCGATCCGGCTACCGGAGCCGTCCAAGGCGCCACCGCATCGCTGGGACAAGTGGTGGTCGTCGCGCTGGCGCCCGAGCACGAGGATGATCTCCTCTTTGGTGGCGAGATCGCCCTGTTGGGGCATGACATCGGCCACGACGGTGATGAACTGGTGGTCACGCTCTACTGGCGGGCGCAGACTGTGCCGGCGGATAGCTACAAGGTGTTTCTCCAGGCGGTGGACGCCGGCACGGGCGAGGTCCTGTCTCAGCATGATGGCATCCCCTGCGGCTGGGCCTGCCCCACGACGGGCTGGGAGCGCGG
>DAIRUQ010000186.1:0-2326 GCA_036803245.1 Chloroflexota bacterium
GGGGGCGTGGTGCGTGACATTATGGGCGTCTCGGCGCGCCCTATCGCCAACACCGACGTGCTCTGCTTTGGCCCCCTAGACACCCCCTGGCATTCGCTGCCGACCAATGTCCTGCATCCCCGCCGCATCTATGAAGGCGTGGTGTCCGGCGTCGAGGACTATGGCAACAAGATGGGTATCCCCACGGTGAATGGCGCCATCGTGTTCGAAGAGGGCTATACCGCCAATCCGTTGGTGTATTGTGGTTGCGTGGGCATCGCGCCGCGAGACTCGCACCCGCGAGAGGCCAACCCTGGCGACTTGGTGGTGGTGCTTGGTGGGCGCACCGGGCGAGATGGCCTGCACGGCGCGACCTTTTCGTCTGCCGAGCTGACCCACGAGACCGGCGAGCTGGCGGGGGGCGCGGTGCAGATCGGGAACCCGATCACCGAAAAGATGGTGCTGGACGCCATTCTGGTGGCCCGCGATGAGGGGCTCTATACCGCCATTACCGATTGTGGCGCTGGCGGGCTCTCGTCGGCGGTCAGCGAGATGGGTAGCGAGCTGGGCGTGGACGTCGCCCTGGACCGCGTTCCACTCAAATACCAGGGCCTGCAGCCGTGGGAGATCTGGCTCTCGGAGGCCCAGGAACGGATGGTGCTGGCCGTTCCACCGGAGAATGAGACTCGCCTGCGACAGATCTGCGAGGGGCTGAGCGTCGAGATGACCGTCATCGGTACGTTTGCCGCCGATGGTCGCCTGCATCTGCGCTATCAGGGCGAGACCGTGGCCTCCATGGAGATGGGCTTCTTGCATGATGGGCTGCCGCGACGACAGCTAAAGGCCATCTGGCGCCAGCCAGAGCGACGGGAGATGCCCCGGCCGGCGGCGCGCCAGGGCGATGCTCAAGAGGCCCTGCTGCGCATCTTGGCGCACCCCAACGTGCGGAGCAAAGAGGACGTGGTCCGTCGCTATGACCACGAGGTGCAAGGTGGCACGCTGCTCAAGCCGTTTGTCGGCGTTCAGGACGACGGCCCGTCCGATGCCGCGGTGATTCGCCCACTGGAGACCCTAGATCAGCCCCAGGGCTTGGCGCTGGGGTGCGGTTTCGCGCCGGCCTATGGCGAGCAGGATCCCTACGCCATGGCGGTGGCCTGTATCGACGAGGCCGTGCGCAACGTCGTGGCGGTGGGCGCCGACCCGGACCGCGTCGCCATTCTCGACAATTTCTGCTGGGGAGATCCCCTCAAGCCCGATCGGCTGGGCGCTCTGGTGCGAGCTTGTCAGGGCTGCTACACCGGGGCTCGCCTATACGCCGCACCCTTTGTTTCTGGCAAGGATAGTCTGAACAACGAGTATCTCGATGGCGCCACCGGCGAACGGGTGGCGATCCCGCCGTCGCTGCTGATCACCGCCATCGGCATGGTGCCTGACGTGGCCCAGACTTGCACGCTGGATCTAAAGCGGCCGGGCAATCTGCTCTACGTCCTGGGCACGACAAGGCGGGAGTTGGGCGGCTCCTACTATGCCAGGGTTCTGGGGCTCGAGGGGGGCGTGGTGCCACAGCCGGCCGAGTGGGGTCCCCGCGTGATGCAGGCACTGCACCAGGCCATGCGCAACGGCCTCGTGGCTGCTTGCCACGACTGTTCCGATGGCGGCCTGTCAGCAGCGCTGGCCGAGATGTGCATCGCTGGGCGGCTGGGGGCTTCTGTCTCCTTGGGGGGGATGCCGGTGTGCGGGGCTGATCCGCAGGATCATTGGCTGCTCTTTTCTGAATCCAGCGCCCGCTTTGTGATCGAGGTCGCTCCTGCTCATCGAGATGCCTTTGAGCGCGCCATGCGTGATGTGCCCTGTGGCCTGCTGGGCGAGGTGACCGAGATCCCCGATCTCGTGATCTCTGGGCGGCAGGGCGACGAGGTGGTGCGCGCCAGGGTAGACGTTTTGTGCCAGGCCTGGCGCGGTCATCTTGATGGCGCGGCGAGGGAGGCGGCTCGATGAATCAGCCCAAGGTACTGATCCTGCACGCCCCCGGCACCAACCGCGACCGCGAGGCGGCCTTGGCGTGCCAGATGGCCGGCGGCCAGCCCGAGATCGTGCATATCAACCAGCTCGCTCGCGGTGAGCGGACGCTGGAAGGCTATCAGATGATGGTCTTGCCGGGCGGCTTTTCCTACGGCGATGACCTGGGCGCTGGCCGGCTCTGGGCCACCGACTTGCAGTTTCACCTGACCGACCAGATGGATGCTTTTGTGGCTAGCGGCAAGCCGGTGCTGGGCATCTGCAACGGCTTTCAGGCCCTGGTCAAAGCCGGTTACCTGCCAGGGTGGGACGGCCCCAGCGCTACGCT
>DAIRUQ010000187.1:0-2229 GCA_036803245.1 Chloroflexota bacterium
TCGCGTGACGATCAAGCTCGAGCCCGAGGTGGGCGCCCTGCGGCGCCGCGAGGAGGCCGTAGCCGCCGCCCTGTCCGAGCGTCGGGCCAGCCTGCCCCGCGAGGAGGTGGCCGAGCTGGTCGATCTCACTGCGGCCCTCAAGCGCTGGCAGGAGACGCCCGACTCTGCCGAGGCGCGCGCCACCGTGCCGCACCTGACGCTCGATGACCTGGAGCGCGAGAACCAGCTCATCCCGATGGAGCAGACCACCATCGCGGACCGCCCCGCCCTCTACCATGACCTCTTTACCAACGGCATCCTTTACCTGGATGTCGGGTTCGACATGCGGGCCTTGCCGCCCGAGCTGCTGCCCTGGGTCAGCCTGTTCGGCCGCTGCCTCACCGAGATGGGCACCGAGACCGAGGACATGGTCACCCTGACCCAGCGCATCGGCCGCACCACGGGCGGCGTTGGGTTTGGCAGCATGATCTCGTCCATGCGCCATAGCCCCGAGACGCAGGCTTGGTTCTTTTTGCGGGGCAAGGCCATGCTGCGCCACGTGGACGACCTGCTCAGCATCATGCGCGATGTGCTCCTCACCGCACGGCTGGATGACCAAGAGCGATTCCGCCAGATGGTCGCCGAGCAGCGCGCCAGCGGCGAGGCCTCGCTGGTGCCATCGGGGCATGCGGTGGTCAATGGACGCCTGCGCGCCCACTATACCGTGGCCGACTGGGCCAACGAGCAGATGGGCGGCGTGAGCCACCTGCTGTTTTTGCGCCAGCTCGAACGCCAGATCGCAGAGGACTGGCCCGCGGTGGTCTCAACGCTAGAGCAAGTCCGCGATTACCTGGTCAATCGCTCGACGTGCCTGCTGAACGCCACGGTGGACGCCGAGGCCTGGCCGACGATCCGCACGGCGCTCGGCGATTTTTGCCAGGCCCTGCCCGCTCGCGAGATGACCCTCACCGACTGGGACGCGACGCTGCCACGCGGCTCGGAGGGGCTGACGGCGCCCGCCCAGGTCAACTTTGTGGGCAAGGGCGCCAACCTGTACGAACTTGGGTACCAGTACCACGGCTCGGCCGCGGTGATCAGCAACTATCTGGGGACTACGTGGCTCTGGGAGCAGTTGCGCATCAAGGGCGGAGCCTATGGGGCTTTTTGCTCCTTCAACCCGCGCTCGGGCACCCTGGCGCTGCTTTCCTACCGTGATCCCAACCTAGAGCAGACGCTCCAGGCCTATGACGGGGCGGGGGCGTTCCTGCGGCGCGCCGAGATCGACCGTGACGAGCTGGAAAAGAGTATCATCGGCGTCATCGGCGGGATGGACGGCTTTATGCTGCCCGACGCCAAGGGCCACGCCTCGATGGTGCGCTATCTGCTGGAAGAGACCGACGAGCTGCGCCAGCAGATCCGCGAGGAGGTGCTGACCACCACCGCCGATCATTTCCGCGCCTTTGCGGACGTGCTCGACCAGGTGGCGGCTGCGGGCGATGTGGTGGTGCTCGGCTCGCCCGAGGCCATCGCCGCCGCCAACGCTGCCCGTGGTGACGATCTCCGTGTCCAGCGCGTGCTCTAGCGAGGGAAGACCATGAGCGGTCCCGATCCCAAATTGCTAGGTGCCATCGCACGACGCCATGCCGCCATGGCGTTCGCGTCGCGCCCCGTTCCGCCAGAGAGCCTACGCCTGGTGTTTGAGGCCGCGCGCTGGGCGCCTTCATCGTTCAACGAGCAGCCCTGGCGTTTTGTCGTCGCTACCAAGAAGGATGACGAGGGGTACGAGCGGCTGGCGAGCTGTCTCTCAAAGGGAAACGCCTGGGCCCGCGAGGCGCCCGTGCTGATCCTGGCCCTGGCCAAGCTGGAGCTCACCCGCAACGGCAAGCCCAACAACTATGCTCTGCACGACCTGGGGTTGGCGTTGCAGAACTTGCTCATCAAGGCGACCGCGCTGGGGTTGGCCTCGCATCCCATGGGGGGCTTTGACAAGGATGCGGCCGCCGAGCGGCTGCAGGTGCCCGAGGGCTACCGACCTATGACCATGGTGGCGCTGGGCTACCCTGGCGACCCCGACGCTCTCTCGGAAGCACACCGCGACCGTCAGCTGGGCCCGCGCAAGCGACATCCGCTGGCAGAGGTCGTTTTTGCGGGGCGGTTCGGTCAGCCAGCGGCGTTCGCCCAACCCCCGGACGATACGTCCACTCAGAAAACAGGGAGCCAGTGACCATGGCCTACACGACGCCCGACCTG
>DAIRUQ010000188.1:0-2171 GCA_036803245.1 Chloroflexota bacterium
CGGTACCCCCGGCCACGGCGATGCCCAGCCCGGCGCGTTGGTTGCGGTTGGGGTTATTCCAGGTGCCGGATCGAAGCCGCAGCTTTTCCATGAACAGCGCGGTCAAGCCTGCCGGCTGCCACATGTACACCGGCGCGGCTAGCACCAGGGCATCGGAAGCCTCCACCACCTCGCGCAAAGCGAGGGTGGCCTCACGGTCGTGCTCGCAATAGCCTTCGGAAAAGCACGAGCCTCCACAGTGGCGACAAGGGGTCAAGTCATAATCAGCCAAGTAAACGGTGGCCGTCTCGGCCCCAGCGTCGCGGGCACCCGCCAGCGTCGCCTCCACCATCTCACACGATACGCCCGCCTCGCGCCGCGGACTGCCAACCACACCCAGTACCAGCATGCTCTCACCTCCCTTTCTGCTGGTAAGGGTACTCGGCTAGGCGGTAGACGTCCAGAGGGGGCGAGAGCCTAGTTGACGCGCCGCTCGATATTGTGGATAATATCAAGCAAGTTTATTGAAGTTCGTACTGATAGAGAGGAGCTGCCATGCCATCGCTGCCGTTCCGCTTGCCGTGGCGCCGCCTAGTGGTTGGCATCGCCACCATGCTGGCCGCCTGCGTCGCGCCTGTACCACCCATCGAAAGGAGCACCCCGATGGCCACGCCCTCACGCGCTCACGCATCAACAGAATCCCTGCCGCCCCTAGACGCCCGCGATCACCCCGCGCTGGAGACCGCCACCTTTGCCCTGGGTTGATTCTGGGGCGTCGAGTCCCAGTTTGGGGCTCTTGAGGGGGTGGTTCGGACGCGGGTGGGCTACACGGGTGGCACCAAGGCCAACCCGACCTACTATGCCCTGGGCGACCACACCGAGACCGTGCAGATCGACTATGATCCCGCCGTGATCTCGTATGAGGAACTGCTGGAGGTGTTCTGGGGGGCGCACAACCCGACCCAGCACAACTATTCGCGGCAGTACGCCCATGTGCTCTTTTACCACGACGAGGAGCAGGAGCGGCTGGCGCGCGCGTCGGCCGAACGCGTCGCCGAGTCGCTGGGCAGCCAGGTGCAGACCGAGCTGCGACCAGCCGATACCTTTTACCTAGCCGAGGCCTATCACCAAAAGTACTATGTGCGGAACAGTCAGGCGCTATGGCCCGAGGTAGCTCGAAGCTATGCGGGCGACGATGCGGGGCTGGTGGCGTCGACGGTGGCCGCCCGCCTGAACGGCTACCTGGGCGGCTATGGCAGCCTCGCAGAGTTCGAGGCCATCGCCGACGAGATGGCGCTGTCGGAAGAGGGCCTGGCCCAGGTCCGTAAGCTGCTGGGCGGTTAGCCGCATCCACCAAACGCCAACGAGGGGGCTCCTGAGAGCCCCCTCGCGCCGTTCGCAACCTGGTATCGGCCTGGCCTACCCGTGGATCAGGCTGGGCAGGCAGCGGGTGCACACCCACAGACTGCGCCCCTGCCAGCGACAGGGCATGAGGACGTGGTCCTCCTCGCTACCGTCGCAGCGAAAGCAGCGCTGGACCAGCGTCGCGCCCTCATCGGCGCGCTGGCGGGCGACCTCCTCGGCAGCCTCCTCGTCAAAAGCTGGCGCCTCGCGCGTCTCGACGGACAGCGCCCCCGTAGGACACACCGCCAGGCAGAACCCGGCTCCGTCACACAGCTCTTCGCGGATCACCTTGGCCTTGCCGTTAACCATCTCGATGGCGCCCTCGGCGCAGGGCGTCACGCAGAGTCCGCAGCCGTTGCAGAGCTCCTCATCGATCTTGACAATACTCCGTCGCACGGTAGCCATGAGCTTACTCCTCATCGGGCGGGGCGTCCGCCAACCGCGGGCCCAGCACCACCTGGTATGGCAACGCGATGGCGCCCACGGGACACACATCCTCGCAGTCGCCGCAGTAGACGCAGAGATCCTGATCCAGGATGATGGCGTCGACGCCCAGCGTTAGCGCCTCACACGGGCAACTGGGCACGCAGTCACCGCATAGGATGCATAGCTCCTGGTCGATCTCGGGCGAGACCCGACCCGCCCACTCGCGTTGCTGCACTTCCGCCCCCATTCGTCTTGACGTTAGCTGTATGGTACCACACTTGCGCTCGGCCGACCGTGACCCAGGTCACACAGCGGCCGAAAACACGTCGCCATCAATCGGCGGCCTCGTGCCGCAAGGCCTC
>DAIRUQ010000189.1:0-2118 GCA_036803245.1 Chloroflexota bacterium
CGCGGCTATCGCGCTCTCTATGCTGCGTTGCGCTGCCGAACGCCCACCTGTCAGACGGGGGAATCCATGACCATTCGTGTCGTAACCGATAGCACGTGCGACCTACCGCGAGACATGGTTGAGGACCTTGGGATCACCGTGATCCCCTGCTACCTCAACATCGATGGCAAGAGCTACCTCGACGGCGTCGAGATGACCCGCGAGCGCTTTTACCAAGAGCTCCCGACCTACGACCCGTTCCCCACCACCTCGTCGCCCGGCACCGGTGTGTTCGTCAGCGCCTATGACCGGCTAGCTGACGAGGGCGCCGATCAGGTGCTGTCCATCCATATCTCAGCCAGACTCAGCGGCATGCTGAACGCCGCCAGCGCTGCGGCCCAGAGCACCTCAAGCCTCAAGGTATCGATCTACGACTCGGGTCAGCTAACCCTCGGCCTCGGCCTCATGACGGCGGCCGCCGCCCGTTGGGCCAAGTTGGGCCACGCTATGGAAGAGATCATCGCCAAGCTCGAGGATATGGCCCAGCGCACCTGGTCCTATGCCTGCGTGGACACCCTCGAGTACCTCCGTCGCGGCGGACGCGTCAGCCGTCTGGAGGCGACGCTCGGCGGGCTGCTCCGCCTCAAGCCGCTCCTGGTTCAGCATCTGGGCGAGACCATCCCCGAAAAGGTGCGCACAACCCGCCGCATGTTCGAGCGGGTGGCACATCACGTCAGCCAGCTCGGTTCCATCGAACAGGTGGGGCTCGTCTACACGACGCCTTCCGAACGAGCCCAGGATCTCCTGGCCATGGTGAGGGATCTGATCCCCCACGGCATCGAAGTCATCACCGGCAGCGTCACCCCCGCCATCGGCGCGCACATCGGTCCCAACGGCGCGGGGCTCACCGTGGTCTCGCAACCGTCTAGCTAGCTGGCGCCCGTGCGCATGGAGGCAACATGGGATTCTGGCTAACGTTTCTCGTCGGCGGGCTGGTGATCCTGCTGTACATGGTCCTGCTCTGGGCCGTCAGCCTGGCGCTCAAGAACAGCAGCATCGTGGATATCTTTTGGGGCGCTGGCTTTGTCCTGGCGGTTTGGCTCTACCACGGGCTCACGCCCGAGGGCTTGGTCGCCCGCAAGTGGCTGATTTCGCTCATTGTCACAGTCTGGGGGCTGCGGCTTTCGGGCCATATCCTGTGGCGGAACTGGGGCAAGCCCGAAGACTTTCGCTATGCCAAGTGGCGCCGCGAGACGGGGCACAGCTGGTGGTGGCGTAGCTTTTTCAAGGTGTTCTTGCTGCAAGGCGCGCTGATGTGGATCATCTCGACGCCGCTGCTCGGTGCCCAAACCCAAGCGCCCCGTAGCCACCTGATCTGGCTGGATTTCGCCGGCCTGGTCGTCTGGGCAGTCGGGTTCTTTTTTGAGGCCATGGGCGACCTCCAACTGGCGCGCTTCAAGGCCGATCCCGCCAACAAGGGCCAGGTGCTAGATCGAGGCGTCTGGCGCTACACCCGGCATCCCAACTATTTCGGCGACGCCACCCAATGGTGGGGGTTCTACCTCATCGCCTTGGCCGCGGGCGCTTGGTGGACCATCTTTGCCCCCCTGATCATGACCGGCCTGCTGCTCAAGGTGTCCGGCGTGGCGCTCTTGGAAAAGACGCTCAAGGAGACCAAGCCGCAGTACGCGGACTATATCGCTCGCACCAGCGCCTTTTTCCCGCTCCCGCCCAAGAGGCGATCCTAGCATCCTTGTAACCAGTCAAGCGTGAGCCGTCTCTCCGTGGAGGTGTCGCGAGATGAAGGCCGCCAAGATCGTCGCCTGGATTGCGCTGCTGGCCATGACCCTCGCTCTAGTGAACGGGTTCGTGTTTGGCGATCTGGCCGGCGAGGGCAGCGAGCTCATGCGCATGCCCTGGGGGATCGTCTCGTTGGTCGATCTCTATGCCGGTTTTGCCCTGTTTTCCATCTGGGTCGTGTATCGCGAGCGCAGCCTCGCCGCCAGGATCATCTGGGTCATCCTCATGATGGTGCTCGGGTTCTGGGCGGGCGCGCTCTATACCCTGGTGGCCCTGTACCGCGCTAGAGATGACTGGCGACGTTTTTGGCTGGGAGCTCGCGCCTGACTGATGCGCGCC
>DAIRUQ010000190.1:0-2077 GCA_036803245.1 Chloroflexota bacterium
CCTCTTCAACCGGCTGCTGGCCGAGCGCATGCCCCACATCGGCACCCTGGAGCGTGGCGATCTGGCCATCAAGCACGTGAACGGCGCCTTTTTCGAGGTGCTGGACCCCACGCTGGAGCAGCCCAGGGCCGACGCCCTGGAGATCAGCCCCTCGGGGCCGCTCTACGGACGCAAGACGCGCCTGGCTCACGAACGCCCCGGCGATCGAGAGCGTGCGCTGCTAGACCACGAGGCGGTGGATCTGTCCGATTTCGGCTCGCAGTCGCCCGGCGGGCGACGCCCCTTCCGGGTGCCCCTGCAGGAGGCCTCGTTGAGCTGGGATGAGGGGTTGTTGCTCAGCTTTGTGCTTCCCCCGGGCTCCTACGCCACCAGTGTCCTCCGCGAGATCACCAAGACGTTCTAGTGCCCCTGCCAAACACAACAGCGCCGACTCTGAGGAGCCGGCGCTGTCCGATGCCCAGTAGATGTCGCTAGGCGGCCTCGGCTTCTACCTCGGCCTCATCTGGTGCCCTTTTCTTGCCGCCCGTGATCCAGACCAGCAGGATTCCCACCTCGTACAGCAAATAGAGCGGAAGCATCACGAGCATCATGTTGATGGGGTCCGGGGTGGGCGTGATGATCGCGGCCACGACCGAGGTGAGCAAGATCGCGTACTTGCGGAACCCGCTCAACTGCTTGACCGTCACGAGCCCCAGCTTGGACAGGAATAGCAGCACCAAGGGCGTTTGGAACACAACTCCCATGGCAAGCATCACGCGCGTGATGAACGAGATGTAGTAATCCAGCGACCAACGGTTCTCGACGACGGTCTCTAGGAACCCCTGCATAAAGTTGATCGCCGCCGGTAGCATGACCAGCACGCAGAACAGGGCTCCGAGGATGAACGAGATGGTCACGCCCGGGATCAGCAGGTACAGGTACTGCCGCTCCTCGGGCAAGAGCCCAGGCAGCAGGAATGCCACGATCTGATAGGCCAGGACCGGCATCGCTAGAGCGATACCCTCGATGAAAGCGATCCGAAAGTAGACGGCCAACGATTCAGTGGGGGCCAGTGTCTGCGGGATGGTGTCGCCCAGCGGTCGAGTGAGAAACCGGATAGATGGCTCTACAAAGAACATGGCCACAATGGTGCCAATCAAGAGAGCGATAAAGCACTTGATCAGACGCTCGCGAAGCTCGGTGAGGTGTTCGAGGATGGTTTGCTCTTTGTCCATCAGCATGGCCGTTAACCCTCACCCTCACTGGTGTCGACCTCGGCTTTGGGCTGCTCCTCGATCGTAGCCACGCCGCCCAGGCTCACCGGCTCCACGGCCTCGTCCTCGGCGGGGACGAGCTCTGGGCCGCGCAATTCGACTGGCTCGGCGTCCGGCGATTGCTGCTCAGCGGGAACAAACGAGGTCTCCCCGCTTGGCTTGCGTTCCGGCGCCGCCGCTGTCGGCCTGGCCCCAGGCGTGGGCCGCTCAGCGCGGGGCTTGGCCCGGCCGGTGAAATCCATGGCCCCCTCGATCTCGGACTTGATCTCCTGGGCCTCCTGGCCGATCTGCTTGATCTCGTCGACGGTGTCACCGACGTCCAGATCCAGGGCATCGGAAAACTCGCCCCGAAGCCCCTCCGTCTCTTGGCGAAGCCTGGCGAGCAAACGCCCGGCATCACGAGCGAACTTGACCATCTTTTCCGGGCCCACCACTAGGGCGGCAAGAGCCAGGATGACGATCAGCTCCCCGGTTCCGATCCCCATGAAACCCATACGAGGCTCTCATCCTCCCTGCGTGCTGGCCTGGACGCCGTCCTGCTCGTGCGAATCGAGCGCAGATGCGTTGGGCGCTGACAGCGTGGGGGCCAGTTGATCTCGCATCGTGTAGAGGGTTCCGAGGACGCCGTTGACAAAGCGTGCCGAGCTGTCACTTCCGAACAGCTTGGCCAACTCGACGGCCTCGTTGATAGTCACTTTGGATGGCGTAGACTCGTCCGCCAACAGCTCGTAAGCCGCCAAGCGCAGAATGTTGCGATCGACGGGGGCCATCTGCGCCAACGGCCACTCGGGTGCGACCTGCTGAATGGCCTGGTCTAGGGGGGC
>DAIRUQ010000191.1:0-1995 GCA_036803245.1 Chloroflexota bacterium
ATTCCGATCGGCTTGCAGCTCTATTCGGTGCGAGAAGCCTGCAAAGAGGATCTGCCCGGCACGCTCAAGGCCGTGGCCGAGATGGGCTATGACGGCGTGGATTTCGCCGGCTACTATGGCTATTCGGCCAAAGAGCTCCGCGCCATGCTGGATGACCTGGGCCTCAAGGTCGCCGGCACCCACATCGGCATCGATACGCTGCTGGGCGACGCCCTGGAAAAGACCGTCGAGTTCGAGCAGACGCTGGGCAACAAGTTCCTGATCGTGCCGGGCCTGGCCGAAGAGTACCGCAGCTCGTTCGACGCCTGGAAGCGCACCGCCGGCGTGTTCAATCAGATCGCCAAGCGCCTGGAGCCGTACGGCCTCTATACCGGCTACCACAACCATTTCATCGAGTTCGAAGAGATCGACGGCGAGACCGCCTGGGACGTGTTCGCCAAGAACACCGACCCGCGGGTGGTGCTGCAGATGGATTCGGGCAACTGCATGCACGGCGGCGGCGACCCTCTGGCGCTGATCGAGCGCTACCCGGGCCGCTCGCTCACGGTGCATCTCAAAGAGTACGCTGCCGGCTATGACAAGGCGCTGATCGGCGAGGGCGACACCGACTGGGCGCGGCTGTTCGAGCTGTGCGAGACCATCGGCGATACCGAGTGGTACATCGTGGAGCAAGAGTCGTACGCGCTGCCCCCCATGGAGTGCGTCAAGGCCTGCGTCGACAACCTGCGCCAGATGGGCAAGTAGGGGCGCAGCACGGCCCCAGCCGGGAGGCCGCCCATCGCGACGCCATGCTTGGCGCGACCGATGAGCGGCCTTCTGGTAGCTTGGTCCCGTTTCCGGCCTGCTCGGCGGAACCCAACGCTACACCAACGACGAGGTGGCCATGTCCAACGTTTGGATCGCCTTTGGGCTGACGCTGTTCGCCGGCGCCGCGACGGGCATCGGCAGCATCATCGCCTTTACCGCCAAGCGCACCGACCACCGGTTCCTATCCATCGCGACCGGCTTTTCGGCCGGCGTGATGCTGTACGTCTCCTTTGTAGAGATCCTGGCCAAGGGCGCGGAGGCGTTGACGCTGCGGTATGGCGAGTACTGGGGGAACTGGGTTAACGCCGGCTCGTTCTTTGCGGGCATCCTGCTGATCGGCATCATCGACAACCTGATCCCGGCGCGCGACAACCCCCACGCGGTCCACTCGGAGACCGAGTGCCGCGAGCTGCAGGAGAACGGCGGCGAGCCGGCGGCCGAGCGGGCCGACGGCGCCCGCGACGATGCGCCCTGCCCCGAGCGCGGCGACGTGCACGACCACGAGCTGATGCGGATGGGTCTCTTTACCGCGTTGGCCATCGCCATCCACAACTTTCCCGAGGGGCTGGCCACCTTTTTGGCGGCGCTGCAGGATCCCAGCCTGGGCGTGGCCATTGCGGTGGCGGTGGCGCTGCATAATATCCCCGAGGGGGTGAGCGTCTCAGTGCCGATCTATTACGCCACCGGCGACCGCAAGCGGGCGTTCATCTATTCGGTGTTGAGTGGCTTGTCGGAGCCGGTGGGCGCCCTGATCGCCTACCTGGCGATCCAACTGGTGGTGGGCGGCTCGGGCGGGGTGATTCCGCCGCAGGTGATGGGCGTGCTGTTTGGCGCCGTGGCGGGGATCATGGTCTATATCAGCCTGGACGAGCTGCTGCCCACCAGCCGGGCCTATGGGCAGGGCCACGACAGCCTGTTTGGGCTGGTGGGTGGCATGGCGGTGATGGCCCTCAGCCTGTTGGTGATCTAGCGGCGGGGGCTACCAGCAAAGGGCTAACGCTGGCCCGCCGCTAGGGCCTGGCGGATGGTCTCGGCGCGCTGGACCAGGCCACGCCGCTCGGTGACGGCCAGCATCAGCTTTAGCGGGGGCACCGGCACCTCATACCCCCGCCACGGCACCGTCACGGCCTGGGCCATGGCGGTGGGGCCGAAATCAGCGGGGTGAGGCTGATCCACCGTCGGCAGCAC
>DAIRUQ010000192.1:0-1981 GCA_036803245.1 Chloroflexota bacterium
ATGGGTAGCAAGGGAGCAGCCACCATGGAGCGTGACCGTCGACCCAAGCCCAAGGTAGGGTACTATGGCACCGGGCTGGCGGCCTATTGGCCCCAGTTCCCAGGCCTCAAGGAGCAGGTCCTCTGCTTGATGGACCGGCACGCCGCCAAGCTGGCCGAGCTCGGCTGCGAGGTGGTACGCGGGCCGCTGGTCGACCGCGCCGAGATGTCCAACGAGGTCGGCGACATTTTCAACCGCGCCGGCGTCGATCTGGTCATTGGCGAGATCGTCACCTATACCGCCTCCCATGTGATCATCCCGGTGGCCCAACGGGTGCGGGCGCCCTATTTGACGCTGGCGCTGCAGACGGTGCCCACCATCGACTATGAGGCCGCCACCACGCAAGACATGACCGTCATCGGGGCCGCGATGACCGCCCCCGAGGTCGCCTGCGCGTTCAATCGCTGCAACCTACCCTTTCACTGCGTGGTGGGTGGCGATTTCCAGGTGAGCACCTGGCAACGCGTCGACGCCTGGGCCCAGGCGGCTGCTACCAAGCGAGCCCTCGCCGACGCCCGCCTGGGCTACCTGGGGCACTATTACCCCGGCATGCTGGACATGTACACCGATTTCACCATGCACCAGGGCCAGGTGGGATGCCACGTCGAGATTCTGGAGATGTGCGACCTGGCCGCGCGCGTGGAGCAGGTCACCGAGGACGAGGTCGACGCCAAGGTCCGCGAGACCGAGGCCATGTTCCACATGCCGCCGCCAGGGTATGACCGGGTCACCGAACAGGTCAAGCCCGAGGACCTGCGTTGGGCCGCCCGTGTGGCCGTGGCCGAGGAGCGGCTGATGGCCGATTTCGCCCTGGACGGGCTGGCCTACTATTACCGGGGCTGGGATAACAACCTGTACGAGCGCATCGGCGCGGCGATGATCTTGGGTAACTCGTTCCTGACGGCCCGCGGCATCCCATGCGCCGGCGAGGCTGACCTCAAGACCTGCGTGGCCATGTTCATCCAGGAGCATTTCGGCGCTGGCGGCTCCTTTTGCGAGATGTACCTGCTCGATTTTGAGAACGGCATCGTGGTGGCGGGGCACGATGGGCCCGGCCATATCGGCATAGGTGACAAGCAGCCGATCCTGCGCGGCATGAAGCTGTTCCACGGCAAGGCCGGGGCGGGCGTCTCGGTCGAGTTCAATGTCAAGAACGGCCCAGTCACCATGCTGGGCGTCACCCAGACCGGCGCGGGCAAGCTCAAGCTGGTGGCCGCCGAGGGCGAATCGGTGCCCGGGCCCATCCTGCAGATCGGCAACACCAACACCCGCGTGCGCTTTGCCCTGCCGCCCGGCAAGTTTGGCCAACGCTGGACCGAGACCGGCTCCACCCATCACTTTGCGCTGGGTGTGGGCCACCAACTGCACAAGATCGAAAAGCTGGCCAAGCTGCTGGACCTGGAGCTTGACGTCGTCTGCCGTTAGGAGGGCCGCATGAACGGGCGCGAACGCATCCTGACCGCCCTCGATGGCGGCACGCCTGACCACGTACCCGTTGCCTTGGGGTTCCGCCCAGCGGACCTGACCGCCATGGCCCCGCCAGGCGCTCCAGTAGAGGGCTTGCTGGATGTGCAGTTCGTGGCCTACCCGCCCACGCCCGCCGATGAGGCCTTGCGCGCGCGGGCGCTGCCCCACAGCCCCGACACACGCCTGGGGACGCCCGAGCAGGCCAGCAACTATGCCCTATGGGACTATCATCCCGAGCATCCTGAGGCCCGCAACCCCCTAGCCCTGGCCACCCGTCTGGACGAGATCGCCGCCTTTCCCTTCCCCACGCCCTCGACACCGCCCCAGATGGCCCAGCTGTGCGCCGAGGTGGACGCCCTGCACGCCCAGGGGCTGGCGGCGGGCGGATCGTTGCCGCACTTGGGCGGGGAGCTGTTCGAATCGGCCTGGCGGCTGCGCGGCCTGGAGAACCTGCTACTGGACATGATCGAGCGGC
>DAIRUQ010000193.1:0-1962 GCA_036803245.1 Chloroflexota bacterium
GGCCTGCATGGCGGGCTCAAAGGCGATATCCTCGTAGACCTCGGCCACCTCGGGCAGCGCCGCCAGGGCGGCGGCGGCTTGTTGGGGTTCGCCCGGCACCCACACGGCCGCGCCGGCGAATAGGGTGCCATACTGATGCTCGACCACCGCGCCGGGAAGCTCTGCCGCCAGGTTGGCCTCAAGCGCCACCATGTCCGCAGCCATGGCCGTGAGGTCGCCGCTGCCGAGGACTGGCTGGCTGGCCAGGCGAA
Organism: Chloroflexota bacterium; assembly: GCA_036803245.1. Classification (GTDB taxonomy): domain Bacteria; phylum Chloroflexota; class Anaerolineae; order UBA1429; family UBA1429; genus DAIRUQ01. Next base: position 252 of record DAIRUQ010000193.1, read on the forward strand.
CGATCAAGCGCGTCCCGGCGGTCGATGGCTCGGCCCGCGCGACCGGACCGCCCCACCCAACCAGCAGCGCCAGGGCCAGGAGCAATCCGGCACATCGGGGGGCGTGCTTGCGGGGCGGGCGCGGCATGGGGCCTCCTCCTGGGCAGGTCGCCGTCAGGCGCGTTCGGGTTGGCAGCAGCGACGCCAGGTCTGGCTGGCGCGCAGGGCATCCATGGCCGAGAGATCGATGGTCAGCGGGCAGACCGATACCACCCGATCGACCAGCAGAGCGTGCGCATCGCTATCGGGCTCTAGCGCCGCCCAGTCAATCTCGCGGCTATAGCCCTGCAGTGTCTTTTGCCCGTTGCCGTCATCCACCACCACGGATTCAAAATAGCGCTGGCGGGTCAGGCGCGTGAGCCGCCAGGGGGTCTGCGCCGTGGCGGTGGTGGGCACGTCGATCTTGACGACATCCACCCCGGCGGGCAGGCCCTCGGCCAGGACCATGCGCGCGGCGCGCGCGGCGATCCCGGCGGCCGCGCCAAACTCGACATCCTCGCTATGGGAAAAGTGGTGATCGATCTCGGTCTCGACCGATACCGCCAAGCTGGCGATGTGGTGGCTGGCGGCCTCGATGGCGGCGCCGACCGTTCCCGAGACGGTGATGCCGGTGCCAACGTTCTCGCCATAGTTGATGCCCGCGATGGCCAGGGTGATCGGACGGGGCGCCAGCGCCAGCACCGCCTGCCGCACGGTGGCCGCCGGGGTGCCATGCACGCCGTAGCATCCCACCACGCCCACGTCGGCTGGGGGCTGGTGCACGATCAGGTCGCCATTGCCGCCCAACCCGCGGCCCACCGCCGATTGCTGCGTCTCGGGAGCCACCACCAAGAGGTCGCCATGCGTCTGGACGGCCCTGGCCAGCGCCCAGAGCCCGGGCGAGCCGATGCCGTCGTCGTTGGTCAGCAGGATCAGCGGGCGCAGCTGGCCGCCCTCTAGCTCTAGGGACGTGGTTGGGCTCATGGGAAACGCAGCTCGTTGGTGTCCATCCACGGCTCGTAGCCGTTCCACTGCCGCAAAAAGCCGGGCCGGGCCTCCTCAAAGGCGTTCACGATGCCCAGGGTGACCTGCTCCCTCTGCTGGCACGAGAGCCCTCGCGTCTCGTTGAGGTAAGCGGTGATGCGCCCGTACAGCACCGACAAGAACGTGTCCGCCACGCGATCGGGGTCGCCGTCGCCCTTGTTATAGGCCAGCGCAAAGCAATAAACTACCCGGGCCCACAGGCCGGCGGGAAAGGTGACCTGATCGGGCTCCATCCGGCTGATGGTCTGGATGGCTCGGATCGCATCGCCGGGCAGGATCGTTGCCATGAGCGGCCCAAACTCGACCAACCCCTCCCGCATGCCCGCCATCAACTGGCACTGGCAGCCGGTGCAGGGTACCAGGCAATCGGGGCTGCGCTCCCCGATAAAAGGCACCGAGACAAAGGCCGGGTCAGCCACCCACCGTCGGCGGTGGATGGTCAAGGTGCGAAAGAGCGTCCCCACCGCGTGTAGGATGCGATAGTCGGTTAGCGAGCCCGGGTCGATGCTGCCCTCCTGTCGCGTGCCCAGGTCCACCTGGCCGACGTGCCAGTCGCCCAGCAGCGCCTCGGTGGTCAGCCAGATATTGATGCCAAAGCGCGAGACGTCCGTCTCCCAGACGTCGCGCATCACCAGGTCCTTGGTCATCT
>DAIRUQ010000194.1:0-1950 GCA_036803245.1 Chloroflexota bacterium
CCGAGGCCTGCCGTCCGCCGTAGGTGCTCAGCCCGGGCACCGCCATCTGTACCCGTACGTAGCGAAAGCCGTCGGCCATGATAGCCTGCGCCGCCTCCACCAGCTCGCTCACATCCTGCCCTGAAGCGTGGGTGTAGAGCGGCACGGCCTCACGGCACTTGCCACCTAGAAGCTGGTACACCGGCATGCCGGCCCGCTTGCCCTTGATGTCCCACAAGGCCTGGTCCAGGCCGCTCAGCGCATTGTTCAGCACGGGCCCACTACGCCAGTAGGAGCTGACATAGGCGGCCTGATACAGATCCTCGATGCGATCCACGTCGCGGCCGATGGCAAAGGGGCGCAGGTACTTGTCGATGGCCTCTGCCACCGCATAGGCTCGCTGGGTAAAGGTGGCACAGCCCAGCCCGTACAGGCCTGGCTGATCGGTCAGCACCTTGACTACCACCAGACGGATGCCATCGGGAGCCGTCAGAATCGTCTGTACATCGGTGATGCGCACCGTTTCGCTCACGCCGTCCTCCTCACTGCCAGGTTGGTTCTCAGCACAGCCGCTGCCGAGTATAATGCTCCCACTGGCCAGAGCAAGGATGAGAGCGCGGGAGGTGCGAGCATGCTACGATGGGAGAGCGGCTGGGAGACCCATGGCGTGGGCGGGTGGCAGGTGCGGTGGTTGCGGGTACAGGATGGCGAGCGGAGCACCATGGTACGGTTCGTACCTGCCATGGGCTGCAATGTCATCGGGTGGGAGGTCGATGGCGTCGAGTACCTGGTGGCCTCCGAGCCTGACGGTCGCATCCTGGGCACGCCGATCCTCTATCCCATGCCCAACCGCGTGCGCGACGGCGTCTTCTCGTTTGACGGCCGCGAGTTCCGCTTTGCCCCCAACAACGGCCCCAACTTTATCCACGGGCTGGTGCGCGATGTGCTCTGGGAGCTGGACGAGCCCCAAGCCACCCAGGACGGGGTGTCGCTGACGGCCCGGGTTGCCATAGAGCCTGGCACGCCGCTCTATGAGATCTTTCCCATTGGCAATACCCTCACCCTGCGCTTGCAGGTCGCTCTCGGCCGCCTGGAGATGGCCTTTACCGTGCAGAATGACGATGCTGCGCACCGCCTGCCCTTTGGCCTGGCGATCCATCCCTACTTTGCTATCCACGGCCGAAGTCGCGATGTGACCCTGCACGTGCCTGCCCGACGCTGCATGGAGGCGGAATCGCTGCTACCCACCGGGCGCCTGCTGCCCGCCAGCGCCTGTTCGGCCGACCCCACGCAGCCCGTATCGCTGGAGGGTCTCGACCTCGACGACGTCTTTTGGGGCATGCGGAGCGATCACCCGGCCACTATCACCTACACGTCCTTGAGCAAGCGGGTCACACTGGCGGCAGACGACTGGTTCACCCACGCGGTGGTTTACACACCTCCCGAGGCGCCCTACTTTTGCGTGGAGAACCAGTCGTGTTCCACCGATGCCCACAACCTACACACCCGCGGGCTCACCGAAGCGGCCCATCTGACCATCTTGGACCCAGGCCAGACCCATCACGCCAGCATTGTCTTTCGGCTGGACGACGTCTAGGCCGGCTCGAGGCCCTGTTCCGCCAGCATCGCCATCAGCGGCGAGTCGTCGATCTCGAGCGGGAGATCGACGCGGCCGCGACGACGGCTAGATTCGTAGGTGGCAAAGATCAGCTCGGTGGCCCGGAGCGCCCGACGCCCCGAGAGCATCGGCTCGCGCCCAGTCTTGAGCGCGTCGATCAGGTCCAGGATTGCGGCCACGATATAGTCCTGCCCGTGCAAGCCGCCCTCGACCGGCACTGCGCGCCAGTCCGCGTCGCCCTGAGCCCAGATCCTCAACGGGTGGCTGGGGTCGCGGCCGATCTCGATGCGACCCTCGCTGCCCGTCAGCTCGATCCATCCACCTGAAGGCATGCCATAACCGGTCGTGAGCAT
>DAIRUQ010000195.1:0-1923 GCA_036803245.1 Chloroflexota bacterium
CGGCCGCAGTCCGGGCAGATCAGCGGATTGGGGCCGGGCTCGGGTCCGGGCTCGGGCCCGGGGGTGGGCTCGTCCTTGGGTAGCCCACGCCGGGCGGCCTCTTCCGGCAGCAGCAGCTCGATGTGGGGGCCGATCTCGACCGCGGGCACCGTGCGCTTTTTGTGGTAGTAGGTGTCGCTCTGGGAATCGTAATAGCCCCACAGCCCCTGCTGTACCACCCCTGCGATGGCGTCCTTGACCGGGTTGGAGTCCAGCAGGATGCGCAGCCCGGGGTTGCGGGCAAAGGCGTGATAGACTTCCTCGGTGCTCATAGACACCCGTTTGCCCAGCACCTTGTCCAAAAGGTAGGCGGGCGCGATGGTGGCGTCGGGCCGATAGGCCTTGTCCAGGTCGCGCAGCAGCTCGAGGATCACGTTGGCCTGGTTGGGCTGCACGGTGCCCTGTTCCTGGGTGGGCAGGGCGGCGGCGGCCAGGCGGGCTGTGGCGCTGGCCGTCGGATAGTAGAGGCGGCGATAGGCGCGGGTAATGGCGACCCGCACCTCCAAGGCGGCCTTTTCGCGCATCTGGCGCAGCGTCTCTTGCTGCTCTTTGCTGAACTGCTTCATCCGCTCGTCCTGCACGATGGCGTCCAGGGCCAGGGAGCGCCGCACCTGTTTCTGCATCGTCTCCACTTGATGGGCGTCCGCCACCAAAAAGAGCACGTGGTTGCGATAGATGCGGGTGGAGCTGGCGACGCCGGCTTTGTCATAGAGCTCCAATAGCAGCTCGGGGGTGGGCTCATCCTGATCGGCCTTCACCTGAAGGTGGTCATAGTGCATCACCACCAGCTTGGGGCGCCCCGGCTTGTCCTCGACATCGGCCGCGGTGTCGGGAAAGTGCACCGGCGTCAGCAGCCCCCCCGCGCCCCAGATGCCCTTGATGCGTTGATCGAGCTCCGCCTTGACCTTGGTCGTGCTGATGGCGTTCATCTCTTCGTCCACGATCTTTTGCGGCGAGGGCTCGGTCTTGAAGCGATAGCGCAGCCCATCATAGTCCAGGTACCAGCAGCGCTGTGCCAGCTTTTCTAGGCTACGTTTGAGCACGACCGGGTCATCGCCTCCGCCGTCGGGCCAGGGCGTCAGCGTCGCTGCTAGGACCTCGCCGGTGTGCAGCCCGATGATGCTTTGGGTGGTGGCCAGCGAGTGGGCAAAGATGGTGGTGGCCAGCCGCCGGGCATAGCCGCGGGCGGCGGATCCCTGCTCTTCCGTGTCGATGGTCTGGGCGTGCGATGGGGAGCCGTCCACCGAGCCCACTACGTCCGCCGCCACCACCGCGGCAAAGCGGGGCAGGCCGAGGCGGCTGGTCAGGTCGTTCTGAATCTCGGGGTCGCCCAGATTGATATGGTAGGGGTGGATGGCATAGGTGCCTTCCGGCCGACGCTGCCATAGGTCGCGGACGACGCGGGCCACCAGCCGCAGCGCCCCTCGGGTGCGCTGAAAGTTGGGGTGGGCGCTGAGTCGTTGCTCCAAGAGTCGCATCGTCTCGGGATGCAGGGGGTAGCAGGCCGCAAAGCGTTCCAGCTGGTTGGCCTGCTTCCACTCTGTGGGCAAGTCGCCGTCTTGCTCGACCTTGGCGCTGAGGTAGCGATAGTAGGCCTGTGCGATCTGGCGTCGGGCCGTGGGGTCCACCCGCTCGAATAGGCGGTGCACCACGATCTCGGCGGTGTCGTCCTCCCTGGCCGGGGTGATCACGTGTTCCTGTCGGGCCGATAGCCGCTGGGTCTCACTCACCTGGCCCGCGGCGCTTTCGAGCGCCTCAGCGTCGGCCAGGGCCTGCTTGTCGCCCTGTGCCTTGGCCGCTTGGCGCAGCGCCTCGATCTGCTCGGCAAAGGCATCGCCCGCCAGCGAGTACGCCACCACCACGTTGTCGCGCGAAGATGCCCAT
>DAIRUQ010000196.1:0-1831 GCA_036803245.1 Chloroflexota bacterium
CGGGCCGGTTCGATCGCCTGCTGCTGCGGCCCCGTTCCACCGCCCTGCAGCTCGCCGCTCAGGAGCTGACGTTGCGTCGCAGCGGCCGCCTGTTACAGGCGTTGGTGGCCCTGGTGGCAGGTACCGTGTGGCTGGGGCTGCGCTGGACGCCTCTCAAGCTAGCGCTGGGCGCCACCGCCGTGATGGGCGCCGCCTGCGTCTTTGTGGGGCTATTGGTCGTCCAGGCCACGCTGGCCTTTTGGACCACCGAAAGCCTGGAGGTGATGAACACCATGACCTATGGCGGGGTGCAGGCCATGCAATACCCCGTCACCATCTATGATGGGTGGTTCCGCAAAGTGTTCACCTATATGGTGCCGCTGGCCCTCACCTGCTACTATCCCGTGCTGGCCATCCTCGAGCGCGCCGACCCGTTGGGCGGCCCCCCTTGGCTGGGCTGGCTCAGTCCTCTGGTAGGGCCGCTATCCTGCGCGGGGGCGCTGCTGCTCTGGCGCCTGGGCGAGCGGCACTATGCCTCCACGGGCAGCTAGGTCTCGGCTGCCAGATCGTCACGGCCTGGGTTGCCAGCGCTCAGCCGCAGCGACACCTCGTCAAAGGACTCGCGATCCGAGAGCACCAGCAGGTTATCGCCGCCACGCAGCACCGTCCCGCCGCTAGGCAGCATGAACTCGTCGTTGCGCGCCACCAGGATCACCAGCAGCTCATCGGGCAGAGAAAGCTCCACGATAGCGCGGCCATCGGCGAACGACCCGGACGCGACGGGGATCTCGCGCAGGTCGCTCTTGAGGCCGTCTACCGGGACGAACTCGATGGGGAACTCGCGCTTGGTCGGTGGCGGCGCATCCACCCGCAGCCAGCGCGCCACCAGGGGAATAGAGGTGCCCTGGAGCAGCACCGACGTAAACACGATGAAAAAGACAATGTTGAAAATCACGCTGCTGCGTGGCTCGGCGATACCGGCCAGCAGGGGATAGGTGCCCAAGATGATCGGCACAGCCCCGCGCAAGCCGATCCAGGAGGCAAATACTTTGCTGCGCAGGTCGATTCGGCTGGGCAACAGCCCTAGGAACACGGCGATTGGCCGAGCCACGAACATCAAGAACCCGACGATCAGCAAACTGGACCCCATGACGGGCAAGAGCCGCGAGGGATACACCAGCAGCCCCAGCGTCAAGAACATGGCGATCTGCATCAACCAGGCCAGGCCGTCGTGAAAGTGGTTCAGGCTGCGCTGATGCACAAAGTCGCGGTTGCCCAGCACGATGCCAGCGATGTAGACGGCCAAAAAGCCGCTACCGCCCAGCGCATCGGTGACGCCATAGGTGAGAAACACCAGCGCCAGGCTGAGCACTGGATAAAGCCCCTCATACCCCAAGCGGATACGGTTGAGCAGCAGCAACATCAACCGCCCCATCAGATAGCCCAGGGCGGCACCCACGACCATCTGCTGGAAGAACATCACCAGCAGGCTGGCCACCGGCGTCCCTGGTGACGTGATCAGCCGAATCAGACCCAGCGTCAGGAACACAGCCATGGGGTCGTTGCTGCCCGACTCTAGCTCTAGCAGCGGCTTGAGGGGCTCTTTCAGATGAATGCCCTTGGAGCGCAGGACCGAGAACACGGCGGCCGCGTCTGTGGATGAGACGATGGCGCCGAGGAGCAAGCCCTCCAGCAGCGAGAACTCGTCCAGCACCCAGCTGGCAAAGGCGCCCAGCATCAGGGCGGTGAGCAGCACCCCCAAGGTCGCCAGGGTCCACGATTCCTTGGCCACCGGGCGCACCTGCCCCCAGTCCGTATCCAGCCCGCCGGAAAAGAGGATCACCACCAGCGC
>DAIRUQ010000197.1:0-1609 GCA_036803245.1 Chloroflexota bacterium
GCTTCTGCAACCTGCTCGATTCCATGCGCCAGCGCACCAATACGCGCTTCATGGTCATCACCCACAATCCCATCACCATGAGCCGCGTCGACCGGCTCTTCGGCGTCACCATGGCCGAGCGCGGGGTGAGCCAGTTGGTCTCCGTGGACCTCACCACCGCCGAGAGCTTCCGCGAGGCGAGCTAAACTTATCTACCGTCTTGCTTTGTCAAGTTCTTGCGGGCTCTCCTGATGCGACGACAGCGTTGATGATGACGATGAGCTTACGCATGACGGCGGTGAGGATGAGCTTGTTTGGCTTGCCGCGGGCTTTGAGGTTATTGGCGAAGGCTCTGATGGCTGGGTTGCGATGGCGGGCGACGAGGGCGGCCATATAGAGGGATGCCCTGAGGTTGGCGCGCCCCCCGGCGATGTGGCGTTTGCCACTGTGCTGTCCCGAGTCGTTGGCGACGGGCGCCAGGCCAGCGATTGCAGCGGCGGTCTGCTTGGAGATTGTGCCGACCTCGGGCAGGTAGGCCAGGATTGCGGCTGCCGTCAGCGGACCGACGCCCTTGACCGATTGCATCAGGGTCGCCTTGCTGGCCAGCTCAGGGGAGTTGTCGATGAGTTGGGCGATCTCGGCCTGGATGGCCTTGAGTTCGTCTTCAAGCCAGGCCTTGTGCCTGGCCAGCGAGGCCTTGAGACGCTTGAGGCTGGCGTGCTCGGTGCGGTTGATCTCCATGCGCAGCATTTGTCCGATCTCCTCGCGGCGCTGCCGCAACTGGCGCAGGGCCGCCTGTTGCGGGCTGGGTGGGGTGTAGAGCGGCAGGGCCGGGGTTAGGCCATAGCGGGCGATAAGCCGGGCATCGATGGCATCGGTCTTGGCGAGCTTGCCATTGAAGCGGGCAAACAGGCGGGTGCGGCTGCCATGGGCGCGGTGGGTGGCAAGGCCCAGGAGATGGGCTGCTTCGAGCACATGGCGCTCATAGCCGCCGGTGGCCTCGCACACGATCAGCATCGGACCCAGCCCGAGCCTGGCGTTGGCACGCTGCTCGGCCTTGAGCAGGCGGCGCACCGCGGCCGCTTTGTTGTCGATGCGCTGCTGGCAGTCGGCCGGCAGGGTATGGACCACCAATTCGGCCTTGGAGACCTCGAAGGCAACGATGTGGTTGAAGCAGGTCGGTGTTGGGGGCATGATCATGGGTGCTGTCCGTGGTTCCTGGATTACATGCGGCCGTTAAAGGCCTCTCTACCGTTCGGATGGCCGGATACGGGTGCAGCGGGGGGCGAGATAAGTAACGGCCGATGAGGCCAATCCCCCCAGGCCCGCCCGCTGCCCGGCGCCGAGCCGTGGGGGCTCCGCGCCGGGCTATTCTACCCCCGCAAAAAGCAGGGCAAGAACAGCTCCGTACAAATGTAATCCCCCGCTGCAAAACCTCCCGCATACTGCTTCACATCTTCACGTCAGAGCGCGATCATGACGAGTGATGAGCGTGGAGACAGTCGGGGACGGAAGGTCGCTTTCGTCGTGCGGGGGGAATTCGGCAGCTACGCTTGCGATACAGCGTGCCTGGACCGGACCCGCGAAAAGCCCCGGCGCGATGGCGGGATCTCGATCTCACTTTTTCGCA